>PCAH01000107.1 GCA_002730485.1 Dehalococcoidia bacterium
GATTTCCATTCGACCGCGCCCGTGCAGAATACCTACCGCATCGACTTCCCAGCGGGACTTGACCTCCTCACCGATCGCGCGCATCTCCTTCTCTGCCATTTCGGCATACACGTCGTATTCGAGATATCGGGTCGAGCGACCCTTTGTGTTGTCCCGGACAACGCCGGCAAAAGAAGTCACCGCGCCATCTGAATCCGCCAGGACAACATCGTGTAAGTCACCGGGTTTGACGGGCTCATCTGTAATCTGATATAGATCGGGCATTCCTTGCTCCTGCTCCCGCCATCTGCCCTGCCGGGCTCTGGCGCCGGACGTCTGGCGTCTATCCACCGCTCACGGGTGTAATCAATGCCACCTCGTCATCCTCACGGAGAACCTGCTCCCGTTCGACATATTCCTGATTCACGGAGAGCATGATGCTTCGCTCCAGCGCCCCGAGTTTCGGAAATTCGCGAACCAGATCTGCCATCAGTTCCTGAAGCGTGCTCCCGTCTTGAATTTCTCGTTCCAGCTGTCTGCTCCCAACGATATCGGCGCACTGGGCAAAGAGTAGTAGACGAACTGTCATATCGATCTTCCTGGGATACCTTGGAGGTCGCGTATCACAGGGTCAACCCGAGTAGTACGCGTCTTGCCCGACCTTCAAAGCGGTGAGCACGTCCATCGGAACACCGACGCGACCCATGATCGCATCACCGCGGCTGTCCCCGTGGCAATCCGAACCACCCGACTTGAGCAGCCCGTGTGAATCGGCAAACGCAGAATATCGGCTGACATCATCGGCTCGATGCTTGATATGCCAGACCTCGATACCGTCGATACCCTCCTCGACAAGACCCGGGAGCATCTCGTCAGAGCGATACAATGCCGGATGCGCGACGACAGCGATCCCGCCCGCGTGGTGGATGACCTCTATGGCTTCGGAAGGGGCCATCAAGTATTTGCTCTCGTAGGCGGCCTTGCCGAGCCCGAGATACTTATGAAAAGCCTCGTTGGGGGAGAAACAGAATCCCTCCTCGACGAGCACGTCGGCCACGTGGGGTCTGCCGATAGCCGCTCCGTCCGCCTTCGCCAACACCTGCTCAAAGGTGACACGCACACCCAACCGGTTGAGACGCTTGACAATCCGATCCGCTCGATTCCGGCGCTCGTCACGATACATCGACAGTGATTCGACCAATCGCTCGTTCTTTGTATCAACGAAATAGGCCAGAATGTGTATGTCGCGTCCATTGAATTGGGCGCTGAGCTCGGACCCAGGCACGACATCGACACCAAGCCGTGCTCCCGTCTGTTGGGCCAATGCTACACCGCTGACAGAATCGTGATCCGTCAGGCTGATCGCCGCCAGCCCCACTTTCGCCGCCCGTTCAACGACCTGCTCGGGCGTAAAGGACCCGTCGGAACAGGTTGAGTGCAAGTGCAGGTCGATACCGCCAGTCACGTCAGGACCCCAATGCTTCGGCTGAAACTTCGACAGGTCCAGTGTCCTGACCCAGTCCCTCTTTCCGGAGTTTCCGGAGCTGGTTTCTCAGCAAGTTCCGACGGATGGCGCTGAAATGCTCGATCACGAGCACACCGTTGATGTGATCGATCTCGTGCTGGGCGGCTCGTGACGCGATCCCGTCAAATTCCATCGTCTGGACAACACCTTCACGGTCGAGGGCTTCGATCCGAACCTGTGCCGCTCTCTTCACGTCGCCGGCGATCCCCGGAAGGCTCAGACAGCCCTCTTCACCCACGATTTCACCGGCTTCCCAGACGATTCGAGGGTTGATCAAAGCTCTGGCCTCGAATCCCGGCTCACTCGGGCTTACGTCCAGGATAACAATACGTTGAGATACACCTACCTGCGGTCCGGCAAGACCGATTCCCTCCGCCGCGTACATCGTTTCGAACATGTTGTCCACAAGCCGACGAACGTCGTCAGACACCACCTCGACGGGCTCAGCAGCCGTCTTCAGGGTCTCGCATCCCAGCTTCTTGATCTCGAGAAGCGGCACGATCAGGTCTCCTGAATCGAAAGAAGGCTTTCGTTCAGACTTCCGGTACGGTATCCCTGAAGATCCAGCGTCACGTATCGATAGCCTATGGTTTTGAGCACCTCGGCGGCCTGCTCATACTGACCGCCCACGAAGAACCGGGGGATATCGGCCGGATCTACCTCGATTCGTGCAATTTCCTCGTGGTGTCGGACACGGACCTGAGGAAACCCGAGAGACTTCAGGAAGGCTTCAGCCTGGTCGATCATCCGGAGCGCTTCAACGGTCACCGGTGTACCGTATGGAATCCGCGAGGACAAGCAGGCGGCGGCAGGATCATCCCACGTGGAGAGACCCCAATCCTTTGACAGACTGCGAACGTCATCCTTCGTGAATCCCGCCTCGACCAGGGGCGCCCGGATCCCTCTGGACTCTGCGGCCGTCATCCCTGGTCGATAGTCACCCACGTCATCGGCAATTGCACCGTAGAGCAGGTTGTCGTACTTGCCGCCAAAATTCCGGATCACTTCCTCGAGCTTGTCGGCAAGCGCAGACTTGCAGTGGAAGCACCGATCCGGGTTGTTCTGCACATACTCCGGGTTCGCAAGCTCCTCTGTGTAGACGATTTCCAGCCGAATACCGATCTCGTCCGCGATTGCCCGGGCCCGGTCGATCTCGCCGTCCGGGTAGCTCGCTGACACGGCCGTCACGGCGATCGCTTCGTCGCCGAGCACGCGATGGGCCGCTGCTGCCAGGAATGTGCTGTCCACGCCGCCGGAAAAAGCGACGACGGCATTCCCGAGACGCTTCAAGATCGAGTTGAACGCGGCGAGTTTTTCTTCCGGGAGCATATCGGCCTACGGATTCCCGACAGATTGCGGTTGTGGGAGCAGACCGCAGGGCAGAACCACGGCATCGACCATCCCGTGGAGCAGCTTCTTGTCTGGCGGGCAGATCGTTGCCTGGACTCCGGAGAGGACGGGAGCATCATCGACCACAAAATAGTAGGGCTGCAGCCGCACGCGACCCCTGAATTTTCTCATTTCGCCAGATTCAAAGTCGTAGTGTTCGACGGGAAAAGTTGCTCCGTTGTGGAATATCTGCAGAATGTGTGGATTGGTTTCGAATCGATCCAGCGCAGTATTGATCGTTTCCTGCCAGTCGTGCTCCGACACATCGTGGCCGATGGCGACACCACGACTGCCCCAGGCCAGCTCCGAGAATCCGGACGGTTTGATGACTAGCTGGCGGTCTTTCTGACCCAGGTGACCCAAGTGGCGCCAGTCGGCAAAGGGCCGACCCTTGACCTCGAGTCCGTGGATTGTCGCGTGTGGCGGTAGGGGAGCAGGGTCCAGGATCCACGTTCTGGGAAACAGCTGCTCCAGAAATGAAAGGGTCTCACTGCTCAGCTGCTGCTGCCAGAAATCCCTGAGCATCGGGTGCTGGAACAGCGCCATCATCATCTTTTCTTCCAAATAGCTTTTCAAGGGTGGCGTTACCTTGACCAGGTTCTTCTTCGCCGCATACAGGATCAGCTCCATCTTCGGGATGTTCTTCAGATCAAACAGCTCGAAGAACCGGTAGACCACATCGATGCGGCGCAAGTCACCTTCAGCCGGGGCATACAGCCCATCCTCGGTAAACACGATCTCCTCGGGAGTCGTCACGTGTGTTTCCAGCCCACGCGCATTCAGCCGATCGGCAATCCAGACCATTTCGGGCCGCCAGCTGACCGATTCCTCTGAGATCACGATCCCGACGGCTGGATCGTCGCAACCCGCGAAGGAGCGGAGCATCCGCTCGAATCCGTCGACCATCCCGTCAGGGCCACCCACGATCGGCTCGTCCAGAGCGCTGTAACGCGCTCCAAGACTTGCCGTAAAACCGATCCCGCCGGGTACGGAGTCTAGCTCGGTCGCGATCATTCCCTCGCGGGTCGGAATGATGTCCGGCCGGATAACCATCGGTAGGTGCTGCTTGATCCGATTCATCCGGCCCAAGGCAACCACGGACTCCGGTTTTCCCTGATCCAGATAGCCCGCAACCCACTCGGGCTGGATACCGCGCCAACTGTGGTTATACAGCAGGTTTGCCGCTTTGTAGAACGCGTGCAGGTGCTGACCCATTTCTTCCAGGTGACTCAGCACCGACTCGGGAAGCCGCCAGGGATCGGATCCTACCTGCCAGCTGCTGTTCGCATCGGGGTGAATCGGTCTTTGCGCATCCGTATAGAGACCGCCTTCAGGGGTTTGACCATCTATGAAAAGACAGCGTTCCTGCGGGGTCATCTCTTTGGGTGATTTCTCTAGTATAGCGGTCAAACCGGGCTGACTCTCTGCATGTAAAAGGGTTCGGAACTGGCTGTAAACAGAAAAGAACAGGGAACAAACCTTCAGTCCCTGTTCTTCCCGTATCGCTATCAGAATACCGTGAACGAGCAATCCCCGCAAGGGAGTCGATCAGTTCTGCTTTGACCTCAAGTATGCCCCGATGAGTTCACGATCAGCAGCGCTCAGGCCGCTTCCGCCTTCAGCCGAAGCCGCTTCCGCGGCAGGTTCGGCAGCGGGTTCTGCCTCCAGGGCAGGTTGCTCCGCGGGTAGTGCGGCCTCCTGTTGCTGAGCTTTCTGCTCGAGATGCTGCCGGATCAGCTGCATACTGAACGAATCATCATCGCTCGGGCCGGCCGCAGGTGCAGCCGGTGCGGCCGCCGTCTGTGGGGGAGGCGCGACGACCGATTCCTCCCGCTCAGCTTTGGCTGCGAGATGCTGCCGAATTACATCCAGGTCGCTCGTATCTGCCACCGGTTCCGGTGTGGGTGCGGCGGGTTCTGGCGAGCCGTTTATGCTGGGTGCTGATTCTTCAGGTGGGGGAGTGGGTTCGGGTTCGACACTGACCGCATCGACCGGATTCTGGAGACTCGCGGGTGGCGGCTCTGGCGCCTGTGCGGGCAGTTCTGGGAAGGATGTCTCAAAAGCGGCGCCGTCCGCCTCATCTTCGAGATTGAGCCTCGAGGCAACCGCCTGATACACGGCCTTTGCTGCCTCTACACGGGCCTCGAGCAGCTGGAGCGACTGCTTGATGTCCTCCATCTTGGTGGCCGCCTCGTCCATCTCTCGCTTGGCGTATTCAAGAACCTGCTCATACAGGTTTCCACGACCATCGTCGGGTTGGGGCATATCTCTGTCCTCAAAGGGGGAATACGGACACGACACAGAGGTCGCGATCATACCTTCCGAACCCTAGAATAATAGGCGTCGCCTACGTCTCTGGCAAGTCTAAATCGGTAGGACCTGACCCGGAAGAGAGCAGTTTGTCCGTTTGACAAACCCGATAAATTACATTACGTTACCGTCGTTTTGCGACTCCCGCTTCCCCACCTGACAGAGCGGTTGACTATACCCCGAATGTTCGGATCTGAACCGAAAGATTCTGCCACGATTCTCCTCGACAATTTTAGTCTGGAGAAGCGGACCTGGGCTGTTGCGGGGGGCAAGGGAGGGACCGGCAAGACTGTCCTGACGTCCAACCTGGGCGTCGGCCTAGCCATCCTTGGCTATAAGGTCGTCCTGATCGATGCCGACCTCGGGGGTGCAGACCTGCACCTCTCTTTCGGTATGCCAGTCCCAAAACGCAACCTGAACGATTTCCTCAGCGGTCGAGTCGAGTCGCTCGAGGACGTCATCCTCCCGACACCAAGCGCAAATCTCAGCATCATCTGCGGCGGCAGCGAGTTGATCGGACTGGCGAACCTGCCTTATCAGCGCAAAGAGAAGCTGAAGCGTCACATCAACAATCTTGATGCGGACTTCGTCCTTGTCGATCTGGGTGCGGGTACCGCCTACAACACGCTGGACTTCTTCATCATATCGAATGAGGGCGCGATCGTCTGTAACCCGGAGCCGCAGGCGAAGATCGATGCCTACGCCTTCGTCAAGAATGCCGTCTACAGAAGACTGCTCCAGAACTTTGGTCGCAACACGATTCTTAAGGAGACGATCCTGAAGTTCGGAAACAGCGGCCAAAGAGCGACCAAAATCCGGAATCTGATCGAGATGCTCGGTAACCACATGGCCGAGTTCGGCGACAAGGCCCAGTCCCTGGTTGACGACTTCCGCCCGAAATTGATCATGAACAAAGTTCGCAAGAAGAGCCAGGTCGAGGATGCGGAACGTTTTGTGTATCTGGTCCGGGAATATCTCAGCGTCGAGATGGAGTACCTCGGACACATCGAGTATGACGAACGGGTTGTCGACGCCTGCGAAAACATGCGTCCGTTTCTGCTCGAGCAGCCAAACTCGAAGGTGTCGCTCAGCATCTACAACATCCTGTTCAACATGGGTGTCACCGACCGACAGCTTCGATACGACAGCAAAACCTACAAGAAGATGTCCAAAGGCGTTCGGCTCGAATCCAAGCTTTGGAAAGACTGAGATGGCAGTAGGTCTATCGAACTGGATACAGAGGTCGGTTCTGCATCCTCTGGCGCTTCAGATTGCGACCCCGAGGAATGCCCACGATAATTCCCCGGCATTCTCGGTCGCAGATGCCCTGCAAGACCCCAAGCGGATCCTGGTGATTCCTGACAACCAGCCGGGCGGCATCTTCATCGGTGCTTCCAAGTTCTGGGCGATTCGGGAACGTTACCCGAACGCTTCACTCGATCTCCTAGCTCACAACAAGAAAGAGTTCATCGCACGCGAAATCCCGTTCATTGACGAAACCATCCTCTACAACAATTTCGTTCTGCCGATCGGGTCTCGCCGGCGTGACGTGATCGATCGCCTGAGCAAACGCGACTACGACCTGGCCTTCTGCTTCAGCAACATCGAGGACTTCTGCCCCGCATACTATTGCTACAAGAGCGGCGCCCGTGTCAGGATCGGGTTTCAGTCTGACGAGGTGGCGTTCTTCAATATCCGGGTTGTGCCGAAGACGAAGGCCACATACGAACCGGATCGGCTATCGCTGCTGCTGGACATCCTGGGCATTCCCGAATCGAATGAGGGTGTGTCCTGGTCTGTTTCCGAAGAGGGGGCTCGGAAGATTCGGGACCGATACCTCGTGGGGAGCATGGCAGGAGAACGATTTGTGGGTCTGGACATCAGCACGGCTCTGGGCGAAACACCCTCGACAAAGCAATTCCTCGCGATCGCGAAGACGGCAGCAAAACAGCC
>PCAH01000108.1 GCA_002730485.1 Dehalococcoidia bacterium
CAATCCTCGGCCTGTTCAACCTCGTGTTGTGTCACCAGCACGTATTTCCCGTACTTCCTTAATAGAGGACGGCCGCCCTTGTAGCTGATCCAATACGCCACCCAGGATCCAAGAAGGTTCCCCAGAGCGCCGTAGAAGGCCGCCATCCACAACATCCAGGCCGAATCACCCTTCTCCTCAATTAAGAGCCAGCCTGCCAACGGCATAATTAATTCGCTGGGAAACGGGATTGCCGCGCTTTCGATGCCCATCAAAAAGACCACACCAGGCCAACCTATCGCATCGTAAACATTCGTAATTATGTCCAAAAACCATGTTTCTATGCCTGAGATCAATCTGAAAATCCTTTATTTGGTATATTTATGAGTTCTGGTTCGTTAAACTATGCATAGCTTGTTTAATTTAATTACTAACTCATTTCTTATATTAATTTAAAAGAATCCTTAAAAACACTTGACGTTCATATAACGCCCTGTTATTATATTGGTAACCCGATGGCCCGGGTACCAGTATAAAGCAGTAGTAATAATAGAAGATACGGAGGGAACCATGGCTAGGAAGACGAAACTGATGCAGCGAGTAGAGAAGGAATTCCAACGGCCTCTGGAGCGCCTATTGCCCGAGAAGGTCAATGAGGTCGGTCTCTCAGCCACTGCCGAGGAATTGGGCGTCAGCAAGGCTACCCTTGGCTACTGGCTCCTGAAACTGGGTATAAATGTACGGCGTGTAGCTCTCGCTCCTGGCGAGACCCTGGAAGTCAAACGAATCAGCTAAACTCTTGAATCCTTAGTTCTCCAAAAGCGAGGCGAAGCGCTTTTAGCAAAAACCCCGTCCTTACGTGATCAGGACGGGGTTTTTCTATTTCCTTCTATTTGGTCGAGGTGCCAGTGATTTCCGAAGCGTCTCCCCAGAAATTTCGGTGTTCTCTCGTCCGTTTTAAGGCCCTTTTTGTGATCCCACCTGTATTCCAAGACGTTTAACCCGCGAATCACCTGTCTTTGAGGCCCAGCTCCTAACTTTGGAAGATGTCCTCAGGCAAAAACGCCGACACCGTGACGTTTGGTAGGTCAACCACGTTACTGATTCTGAGGTCGACCGCCACACTGCAGATGATGTAGGCCTGTGACTTGCTCCACCCTCTCTCTTGCAGCAGGTCTATCATCTGGATCAGTGCGTTCCGTGCCGCCAGTGTCAGGTCCTCGCCTTCTTGGGTCCCGTCCTCGCGGATCGGCATCCCCATGGTTGCCATGAAATTCCGCGGGGCCGCCCATTCCGGAGGTAGGAAGTAGCCAGGATGGGCAAACCTGGGGAACGTTATGTTATTTCGGGCTGCCTCCCCCTTCTGTAGGTGAAACTTGACCACTGCGGTGGCGCCCATCTCTATGGCCGTGATGCAACATTCGCCGTCGCCCTGGGCATAGTGCCCGTCGCCCGCGGAATACAGTCCGCCGTCAACGTTCACCGGTATCAGTAACCGAGAACCCGTGGTCAACTGCTTGGCGTCGACGTTGCCACAGTTCTCTCGCGGCGGTATGGTGCGGAGCCCTTCATTGGCAATCACCCCTTCCGGCACCGCATCTTCGGCGTCGGGCGGGAAGGCGATGCCGCCCCGGCGTACCAGGTCGGCTTCTCGATCTCTCCAGGCGTCCATCTGAGCTCTGGAAGGCGCGATTCCAGCGGTACCCATAAAGGATCCATTGGGTATCCTCACGCCTGGCAGCTCCTTGGACGTTGCCCAGCCGTCTTTCATCTCCCAGTGGACCACGAAAGACTCGGGGAACAGGTCACGCAGGAACCCGGCTCCGGGCCGGTTGCGGGTCCAACCGTAGGACTGGGGGATGATGTCGACGTACTCGACCTCCAACAGGTCCCCTGGCTCAGCGCCCTTTATGTAAACCGGCCCGGTCAATGGGTGTCCGACCTTTCCCGCGAACCCGTCGAAGTCGGCAACCGTGACACTCGGGTTCATCTGCCCATCAGAAGCGTCCCTGGTCTCCAGAGAAACCTCTTCACCAGGGTCCACTTCAATAATTGGAGTGATGTCCGGGTGCCAACGGTTGTGTCCCTTGCCCGGGTCGTCCTTCAGCCGCTTACTGCGGTCAATCTCAACGCTTTTCATCGAATCTCCAGAGAGTTGTTAGCTTTAAAGCGACCAGTCGTCGGGCGTGTTGGGCATGGCCATGGGCTTGATCATGATCTCCAGCAGAGCTGCCTGACCGTTCTCAGTGGCGGTGATGGCTCGTTGCAGGGCTGGTCCAACGTCTAGTGGATCTTCCACCCGCTCGGTCCAAGCGCCCAGACCTTCCGCGACCTTGCTCCAGTTTCCGGTGAGTTTAGCCATGTCCGGTGGCGGGCCAGCCGGGCCGTTCATGCCCATCAGTCCTCCGCCGGTTCCCTCGTTGTTCACGACTATGGTGAGCGTAGAGATGCCCATGCGAACCGCAGTTTCCAGTTCCATGCCGACCATGCCAAAGGAAGCATCACCCAGCAGGTGGACAACCAGATCGTCGGGTCGGCCGAGCTTGGCACCGATGGCCCCACCGAGGGACCAACCCATGGCAGCCATGCCGCCCATTCCGACGTAGCTGCGGGGCTTGGTGGCCTGCCAGAAAGGCGACATGTAGCCGCGGCTGCCACCGGCATCATGCAGAGCTATGGTCTTATCCGGGTCGATTATCTTGGCCAGTTCAGAGACGACTCGATAGCCTGTGGTAGGAGCAGATGTATCATTGACGATGTCGGCCCACTCACTGGCCTCCTTGTCTTTGGCCTGCTTAATCTCGGCGACCACTTCTTCTTTAAGGCCGCCGTTCCCAGGCCCAACCCGCTCTTTCACTGCGTCCAAGATGGCGCGCAGAGCCAGTTTGGCATCGGCCAATATCGGCACGTCGGCCTGGTATTGCTTGTTCAAATCCTGCTCATCGGCGTTCACGTGAATCAGGCTCACACCCTCTGGAATGGGCCGTCCGTCGGTGCCGTTGGGCAGGCGGTAGGAGTTACCCACAGCCAACACGACATCTGCCTTGCGGTTCATGTGGAGCGAGGCTCCGCTCGCGTACCGGCTCCGTGGGTAGCAGCCCATTCCCATGGCCAGGGGGTGGTTCTCCGGAAATACGCCCTTGGCCACCAGAGTGGTTGCCACCGGCATGGACAGTAATTCGGCCAGTTCTTTAGCCTCGTCCCAGGCCTCGGCGGACAAGACTCCGCCGCCCAGGTTAAGAACGGGATTCTTGGCGTTGACCAGAAGATCGGCTGCCTGGGCAACCTCGTCGGCATTGGGGGCTGCTTTCCGTCCCGGGCCGACTGGTTCGTACGGCAATGAGCCGTCTGGGACCTCGGTCATCAGAACATCCTGGGGCATCTCAACCACGACTGGGCCAGGCGAACCCGAGCGTAGAGCGGTGAAGGCGCGGCGCATGACCGCAGGGATGTCTTCAACCTTGGTCATGGTCCCCCGCCATTTGACCAGGGTGTCGTAGATGCTGGCGGAAACTTCCTGCTGTACCTCTTTCCCAAGGTCGGCCAGGGGGTGTTGCCCCATCAGTAGAAGGACCGGGATATTGTCGGCAAATGCGCCGGCGATTCCGGTGAGGGTATTGGTCGCACCTGGGCCTGTGCCAGTCATGGCCACGCCCACTTTGCCCGTTGCCCGGGCGTAACCGTCGGCAATCTCCACGCCCAGTCTCTCGTTCCTGGCCGCGAAGACCTTGATGGTCTCAGAGTTCCTAAGACCGGTCCAAAGGGGGTTCAACCCACCGCCTTGGAACCCGGCGATATACTCCACTCCTTCTTTTTCCAGGGCGTGAACAATGGCATCGGCTGCACGCATGACTCATCTCTCAACTAGTCGAATCGAGCTTTGGGTATCCCAAAGTCCGCTGAGGTTACCCATGCATAAAACGTGCCTGGATTGCCTCAGGATGAGGGGATGATACGCCTGCGCCCTACCTGGGTCAACCATCTTGGCACAACATTGGATACCTTTAGTTAGCCTCCGGTTGGCAGGCCATATTTTCTTGACCGGGCCATAGGCGGCGGGTATCATCCCCTCAACGTCCGCCCGACGCCCGTATTAGCCCGTAATTCAATAAGAAATAAAGCCAAAACAAGCGAGGCCATCCATGCCATCAGCCAGTGAAATGATCGTCCAGACCTTGGAGGAAGCCGGTATCGAGTATGTCTTCGGTATTCCCGGAGGCGGCACCGGCCAGATATTCCAGGTCCTTGAGACAAAGCAAGACCGGATCAAGACTATCTTGGTACGTCACGAGCAGGCGGCCGCGATCATGGCCGATGCCTATGGCCGTGCTGCCGGAAAACCGGCGGCAATCATGGGGCAAGGCTTGTTCATGGGCTCGAACGCCGCTTTTGGCATCATGGAATCCATGCTGAGCAGCTCGCCAATGCTGGTAATCACCGACACCTCAGACGGCGGCGCGGCCCAACGCCCGGCCAACCAGTCGGGAGCGGGAGAGTATGGCAGCATCGACCTCCAGTCCATGTTCAAGGCCATGACCAAATACACGACTCTGGCCACCGACCCTAAAGAAGCTGTTTTGGGCGCGCAGATGGCCATCAAACACGCGGTGAGTGGCCGTCCTGGCCCCGCGACGTTACTGATGCGGTCTGCGGCCATCAGCGGACAGGTTGACCTGGAGTCGCCGCCGTTCATCCACAACGCCTCCGGGTTCTTGAACACGGTCAAACCGGCCAGCGCGCCGGTGGATATTGAACGAGCGATTCAGATCTTGAACGAGTCCAAACGTCCCGTGATCATTGCCGGAAACGGAGTCCACGTGGCCCGAGCCCACGACCAACTGCAAGAGTTCGCCGAACAATGGGGCATGCCCGTAGCAACCAGCTATAAAGGAAAGAGCGCCATCTCCGAGGACCATTCCCTGGCCCTGGGAATGGTTGGCACCTACGGCCAGGAAACCGCCAACAAAGCGGTGGGCGATGCAGATACCGTGGTGGTGATCGGCGCGTTGCTCCGCTCCCAGGAAACGGTTGGCGAGCGCCCCGACATCTTCAACCCGGCACGCCAACGCATCATCCAGATAGACATTGACGAGCGCAACGCCGGTTGGTCCTTCCCGGTGGAACTAGGTCTGATCGGCGACGCGAAGGCAATCCTAGAGCAATTGGTTGCGGCTTCCAAAGACGCAGCTCCAGGCAATGCTTCCAATCGAACTGAATGGACAGAGAGCATGCAGGCCCGGCGGGATGCCGGTGGCTTCCATGACCAGCCGGAGATGCACGAAGAGAGTTCGCCGGTGAAGCCTCAGCGCCTGATTGCCCAGTTGCAAGCGACCATGCCCGCCAACACCATCTACGCCCTGGACGCCGGTAACAACCGCACCTGGATGGCCCATCTCTACCGTGCCCAGCAGGCCAACACCTTCTACAGTCCTGGCGGCACTGCGGGCATGGGCTGGGCGGTGCCAGCAGCAGTGGGACTGAAACTGGTCTATCCAGACCAGCCAGTGGCCTGCATCAGCGGCGACGGCGGCTACATGATGACCGTGAACGCCATCTCCACAGCAGTCCAGTACGATCTACCTATCATCTGTGTGGTCTTCAACAACGGCACCTTGGGCATGGTCAATGACCACCAACCGGAGGGCCACAAGATCGCATCGGAGTTCCACCCCACCAACAACGCCACGGTGGCCGAGGGTATGGGCGCTTGGGGTGTTCAGATCAACGACTCCAAGGACCTGCCCGACGCCCTCAGGGCAGCCCAGGATTCGGGCCGACCGGCAGTCGTAGACGTAATTATCGATTCAGGCCCCAGTCCCGACGACTGGCGTGCCGGCGCCTGGCGAGCAGGTCAAACCTAGGATGAGTTCCTGCCCGCGCAGGATTGACGGGCGGCTCAGCTCACTAGGGATGCACAACCGTAGGAGCGGGTTTGTAACCCGCACTGCATTTGGTAGGCCAACCTCCACCAGCTTAAACGGCTAGCCATCCGCTCATGGTCAGCCCGTTGAACCACCATTTCGGCACTGTCCTACTGCGCCAGATGATTGGCTTACGCGCATCCTTCGACAGGCTCAGGACGAGCGGTTTAGGGGATGAGCCAGGTCTCCCCAATAACCGTCATTCCGAGCGAAAGCAGGAATCCATGCACCTCCGCTGGAGTACCCGACTTCTAGCACAGCATCTCTGGATTCCTGCCTTCGCAGGAAAGACGGGTTTGGGGGAATTGGGTTCTCTCACCATAACCGCTCGTCCTGAGCCTGTCGAAGGATACGCCGAAGTCATGTCCCTCTGTTGCGGATACACGCCATACCTGCCCTGGTCAACGGGTTTTACAGGCGTGAATCGTTGGACGGGATATTGGGCCGGTGATAGTATGGTTTGGAGATTCACTCTCAAACGATTCTTCGAATTTTTCCGGCCATTCAGCTTCGGCCGGTTGTTAAACTAAATCGTCCTTTGTACAGCCACCGGAGGCCTTCTTGGCAGACTTACTACAAATAGTAGACCTGGCCGACTCGGACCAGCTGCAACTCTCCCTATATACCGGAACCGGCGATGCCGAGACCGCTCCACCAGTTAATTTCCCCTTTCCACTGACAGATACCGAGCTGGCGGCGATACGCTGGTACTTCACCGAATACCCCAACGACACCTTTGGGGATGCCAAAACCCGCGCCGAAACCGTAGAAGCGGGTCTGAAGACTCTGGGTGTCTTGTTGTTCCAATCGGTATTTGGCTCCAGTGACGAAGCCAGAGAGCTACTCACAAAAGCCGCCAGTCAGGGGCCACCCCGGCTATCGATCGTCTCCTCCCGCCCCGAGTTCTTGGGAATCCCCTGGGAGTTGATGAACAACGGAGAAGACACCTATCTGACCTCCCGTATCGGCGGGGTGTCGCGCCGGTTGGCTTCCGGGCAGCAAGAAGATTTCACCGCCGACCTGCCTACCGACCAGCTAAACGTACTACTACTGTTACCGCCCTCCGGCGAGAACTCGGGCAATATCGCCACCGAAGAGTTAACTGCCTTGGAATCGCTATCTGCGGCCGCAGAATTAGACTGTCTGCGTCCCTCGACTGCAGCCAAGCTAAGGGAACAACTCTCCAGCGACCCAGGACACTACCATATGGTCCACTTGGACGGATTCACCATCGACGGCCAGGGCATCAACCTGGAAGACGGCTCCGGTGGGTCGACATCCATTGGGGCTGCAGAATTAGCCGGAACGCTGACCGCCGCCCAGACGCCCGTGCTGCTGATCAACGCATCTTCTACCTGCCAACTGAACGATGTTATGTCATTCGCTGCCGGTCTGGCCCAAAACGGCGTTCCGCAGGTGGTCGTCTCCCCGCTCCCCATCGCGGGGGCTGGACGGGTTTTGTTCTGCGAGAATTTCTTCAAGAATCTAAGCGCTGGGACACCCGTGGCTCAAGTCGTTGCCACTGTGCGCCAGGTGATGATGGACCATCCCCAACGCCCGTCGGCCACCGGCCCGCTGGCCTCCTGGGACTGGACGCTGCCCATGGTTTTCGAGTCCCAAGCGTATCTCCCGACAACCATAGTGGTGGAGGAAACACCGCCGCTGGCACCCGGACAGCCCCAACCGGAACAGGAAACAACCGGCACTGAGCTGCCCCGAGGCGGCCCCTACGGTCTGATTGGCCGTCACGCGGAGTTGCTCGATCTGGAGCGGCAATTCAGGGAAACGCCCGTGGTGATGCTGTCCGGTGACGTTGGCGTTGGCAAGTCGGAACTGGCCTTGGGCTTGGCCGGGTGGCTGCGCAAGACGGGTGGACGCCCTGGAGGAGTCTTTTATTCTGCATTCGAAGTGGGAGCTGGCCTGGAACGAGTCCTCCATGAGATTGGCACGTCCCTGGCCGGGCTGGATTTCGCCGACCTGCGCAGCGAGGACCGCCGAACGTGGGTGGTCGATTATCTGAAAGAAAACCCCGCCCTGCTGGTCTTTGACAGCCTGCAAAACCTGGCCGGCTTCCCGGCCGGTTCGCCCGGCTTGCTGGACGACAAAGAGATGGCCGACCTGGATGCCTTCATCAAAGATGTAGCCTCGGGTGGGCATACCTGGATACTGCTGGTCAGCCGCCGTGAAAATGAGCCCTGGCTGACCGTCTCCCACGGCAGCAGCCGAGTCACCGGCCTGACTGGCTCAGACCGCATAGTCCTAGGCACCAGACTGCTGGAGGAAGCGAAGGCCGATCCCATGCGTTTGGGCTCTGAATACCTGGAGGTGCTGGACCTGGTAGAGGGTCATCCCCTGGCCATGGAGATAGCCCTTCCGCTGTTGAAAGACATACCTGCTTCCATATTGATCAACGAACTCCGAGCGGCGTTGGAAAAACACGAACCAGGCCCCGATGAAGAAGGCCGACCGCCCTACCTGACGGTGGTCATGGACCACGCCTATGGTCGTATGACCCGCCGCAACAGAGTGCACCTTCCGTTCCTGTCCATGTTCCGCAGTCGCATTATGATGGACATCTTGAGCCACATTGCAGAGGAACAGGTCTACAAATCGGCCACCGGGGAGGCACTGGGTTACGGCGCAACCCGCTCCATACTCCGAAATGCCCGCACCAGTGGCTTCCTGGAGCCCATCACCCCCAGCGTCTACCAGATACATCCATCCATGCCCTGGTTCTACGGCCGGAGCCTCTACCGGCAATTCCCTCCCAGCACCATCGAGAAACTTGAGCATGAAGTGGTCCGGGTCTATGCCGACACCGCAGACTATTTCATGGAGACTCTCTACGAAAATCAGGACGCCGGAACAACAGCCATCCTGGCTGAAGAGGGCAACATCACCCAGGCGCTGGCTCTTTCCCTAGAGGCAAAGCAGTGGGAGAACGCCCAGTTGCTGGTGCAGCCGTTGGCCCAGGTCTTCCGCATGCAGAAGCGGTACCCAGAACTTCGCCGCCTACGCCGCCAATTGCTAGAAGTCACCGGCCTCACCGCCGAGGAAGCGGAGAAGAGCGGCGGCATTCAATTATGGCTCTACCTCCTGGGAACTGAAGCCAGTGAATGCATCGAGACCAAGGAGTTCGAGAGGGCCGACGGCCTAAATAAGCAACTGCTTGAGTACCTCACGGCCACGGACGACGGAGACACCGACCCGCGCACTGCCGCAGTGTTCCACCAGATGGGACAGGTGGCACAGAACCGGTGGCAGCTGGAAGAAGCCGAGCAGCTCTATACCCAGTCATTGGCCATCATCGAGGGCGGCGAGGACGAGGAAGTTGTCGCTGACGACTACTACGGCCTGGGCATGATCTGCCAGTACCGCCGTCGCTATACGGAGGCCAAAGAGTGGTTCAGCAAAGCCCTGGACATTCACCAACGGGTCAACGACGCTGAGGAGATGGTCAAGGACTACCGTTCCCTCGGCCTCTGCTCCCAGTACAAGTTTGAATACGACGAGGCGGCAAGCTGGTACCAGCGCGCTCGTGAGATTCTGGAAGAGGCGCGGGACGAAGAAAACGCTGTCCTGGTCTACCATTCCCTGGGCACCGTCTGCCACGCCCAGTATCAATTTGACGAAGCCGAGAACTGGTACCAACAGGCGCTGCAACTAAGCGATCGCCTGGGCAACCACGCCCAGATGGGCGTCGAGTTCCATCATCTAGGGTTGGTCGAACAGGCCAAGGAGATGTTCGTTCAGGACGCCGAACACTGGTACATGATGGCCTTGCAGCAGTGGGAAGAGATAGGTGACCGGCGGTCAGAGGGCGATGAATGTCGTCAGTTGGGAGTGCTGTTCCACGAGCAAAAAGACCTGGATAAAGCCGAGGAATGGTACACCCGAGCGCGGGATATATTCGAGGAGATCCAGGACCTGAACCGCATCTGCCGCACCTACGGACAGATGGGCATGATCGCTGAAGAACGGGACGATGTCCCCGGCGCGCTGCTCTGGGCCGCCCGAACCTACCAACTGGCCAACACCAACAACCTGCAGGTGCTGATCCTAGCAAAAGCTCACCTGTCCCGGTTGAAAGAGAAACACGGCGAAGAGAATTTCAACGCCTGGTGGCAGGAGTTCGCAGGTGAAGCGCCCCCGGCAGACCTGGACGTGGACCCGGAAACAGTCCTATAACCTCGGATTGAGATAGATGGACCCGGCAACTGACCTGCTGAAAGAAGTATTGTCCGACCTAGACTCCCTGAAAGAAAACGGGAGCAATAGCGTTGAATCCGCCTCACTGAAGGGTGCCAGCCAATTGGTCTACCGCCTGCTGGTTGCTGGCAACCTGCAAAAGGCCCAGACCCTTCTGAGGATGCCAGGATCGCCTCAGATCAAGACCTGCTCACTACACCAAGCTTACATCTCCGATCCAGGCAGAAATTATGCCTTTGCCCTGGCTGGAGGCGCGGTGATTGACGGCAACCGAATGGCGGGCGTCAGCGTTTTGAAAGAAGGAATCAACCTGACACCCCCAAGCGTGCCCAAAGTTGCTACAATCCCGCTAGCAACTTTCCTGGAGTCACCAGGCATCGTCATCAACGGAGTGCCGGTGAGCAGGCGGGCGCTGATAAGATACGCGGCCACCAAGTTGGACGATCCAGACTTTGATTTCATCGCTGATGAATCCCACGAAGGTCGACTGCAATTGCTACTGGATTCCGAGGGAGCCCGACACCGCCTGGATGACACTCCGCTGGCATATTTCGAGTTGCTATCGATCGGTCAAGCGATAATCCACTCGCCGAATGTCATTCGAGTGGCCCGCCGTATAGAGAAATTTCTCAATCAGACCAGCAAGACCACCGCTGTAACAACTGGGGAGTAACAATGGCCGTCACATCCATCGACATCAAAGAAAGAGGCCCATACTCTGAAGGCAGGTCCTTCGGTGATGTGGGGGCCTTTGAACAGTTGGACGGCACCGTTCACTTCGCCGTCAACCCTAACGACCCCGCCAACGCCTTGATCACCGACGTAGCTCTGGCCCCCAGAAACTCGGATGGACTGATGGAGTTCTCCGCCGCCTTCCGTATCGTGAAACCGGTGGACCAACAAAAGGGCAGCCACAAGCTGTTTTTTGACGTGGTCAACCGGGGAAAACCCCTCTCCCTGCTGCGCATCAACAGCGGTCCAGAGGAAACGCCCATGGACGAGGGCAACGGTTTTCTGATGCGCCGCGGTTACACCCAGGTATGGTGCGGCTGGCAGCATGACTTCCCAGATACACCAGGGTTCCTCAAAATCCAAGTTCCGAACGCATCGGACGCCAATGGGCCGGTTACCGGACGGATCTCAGTAACCATCCGACCTAATAAACCAAGCAATTCCGAGATGCTCTCCGACCGAGGACACATCCCATATCCCGCAAGCGACCTGGACCAGCCGGATGCCACGCTCACCGTCCGTGATTATGACGATGGCCCGGAGACAGTCATACCCCGCACCGATTGGGCCTTTGGCCGGGATGAAAATGGTAAAGCGGCCCCAGACAGCGGACACATCTACATGGCGCAGGGTTTCGAGCCTGGCAAGGTCTATCAGTGCATCTACACAACCAGCACCGCTCCGGTTGTGGGACCCGGCATGGCTGGAGTCCGCGACCTGGTATCTTACCTACGGTACTCAGACAGTCAAGAAAACCCCTGCGCCGGAGACATCCAGCACACCATGGCCTTCGGCTCCTCCCAGAGCGGCCGTTTCCTGCGGGAGATGCTCTACCTGGCCATGAACCAGGACGAGCAAGACCGGACGGTCTTTGACGGAATCATCGCCAACATCGCCGGTGGCCGCCGCGGCGAGTTCAACCAGCGCTTTGGCCAGCCGTCCAACACTGTGGAAGCCAGCACCGCCAGCGTGTTCCCATTCGCAGATATCCAGCAGATCGATTCCGAGACCGGGGTTTCAGACGGACTGCTGTCCCGCCTGATAGCCCGGGGCAAAGCGCCCAAATTGTTCCTGACCAACACCTCCAGTGAATACTGGGGTGGCCACGCCGCCCTCACCCATATTGACGCAACGGGTACGAAAGACATAGTTCCTTCCCATACCGTCCGCATCTACCACTTTGCCGGTACTCAGCACAGTCCTGGCACACTGCCTTTGAAGCACGTTCAACCCACCGGCGCCGTCGGGCTCCACCCCTTCAACTGGGTGGACTGGCGGCCATTGATGCGGGCGGCGGTGGCAAACTTGGACGCATGGGTCAGTGAGAACGTATCACCGCCGCCGAGCAAGCACGCCCGCCTGGATGACGGAACGGCAGTCCTAACGGATTCATTGAAAGCCGTGTATGACGCCTTCCCTGGGTTTGGTTTCCCCAATCACTTTAGGCATCTGTCCCGGTTCGACTTCGGCCCTGATGCAGGTATCACACAAAACCTGCCTCCCATTACAGGGAAGCCCTACCCGGCGGTTACAACAACCGTGGATCAAGATGGCAACGACCTGGCAGGAATCCGTCTGCCGGATATAGCAGTGCCTCTGGCGACAGTCACCGGCTGGAACCTGCGCCATCCAGATACAAGGCGGGGCCGACCAGACCCACAAGATCATGGGGTCCACGGTGCCCTTCACCTTCACCCGACAAGAACGCCAGGAAGGCACAGACCCACGCCCATCCATCGAGGAACGCTACGCATCTAAAGAGGACTATCTAGACCGAGTGGAAGGGGTAGCGCGGGACCTCATCTCTGAACGTTACCTGCTGGAAGAGGACCTGCCACGGTTGGCGCAGATGGCGTCGGAACGATACGAGTTAGTAGAGTCAACGGTGGCAGAGCCCCAGCCTGCCGACGATTAGCCAGATGATGTTTAGAGAGACTTACTCGACAAATAAGACTTAACATTAACATTTCATCCCCACCCTAACCCTCCCCTTGAAAGGAGAGGGGATTGTCCTCTCAGAGAGGATTAAATTGTCCCTTCTCCCTTTGGGGGAAGGTTAGGATGGGGGCGACGCCTACGACCGAGATAGAACAAAAAGACCAGTCAACCCACAACCCAAAATAAACAAGAAAAACAAAGCTGGAGAGAAGAAGATGAACGTTGGAACATCGGTGCCCCTACCGGCCTATACCATCGACCCGGCATTCATGGCCAAGAAGGCCGAAGAATTGGGCTTCGAGTCCATCTGGTACGCCGAGCACGCAGCAGTGCCCGTGAAGAGCGACAGTCCCTTTCCCGCCACCGGCGGCGAGATTCCCTGGACCTACTCCCATTTCACCGACCCTTACATCGCCTTGGCCCGGGCCTCCGCCGTCACCAGCAAGATCAAGCTGGGTACTGGAATCACCCTGGTGCCAGAGCGAAACCCACTGCTCCTGGCCAAGGAGATCGCCACCCTGGACCGCTACAGCGGCGGGCGCTTCCAGTTTGGCATCGGCACCGGCTGGCTCCGTGAGGAGACCGAGTTGATGGGAGGCGACTTTGATCACCGCTGGACCCAGACCCGCGAAGCCATCGAAGTCATGAAGGAACTCTGGACCAAGGAAGAGGCCGAATACCATGGCCGGTACTTTGACTTCCCTCTGGTGAAGTCGTACCCCAAACCCGCCCAAGACCCCCATCCGCCGATCATCCTAGGCGGTATGGCCAAGAACGTGCTGCGCCGGGTCATCGCCCACGCCGACGGCTGGATGCCCAACCGGGTGACAGCGGCAGAGGTGGAAGAAAGCCGCAAGAAACTGGACGCCATGGCCGCGGAAGCGGGCCGTGACCCCAAGTCCATCACCATCACGGTCTACGGTCAACTACCCCAGAAGGACGTTGTCCAACCCCTCCTGAATGCTGGCGCAGACCGCGTGGTGGTACGCCCGGAGCACGTGGACACCGAGAAAGAGATGGGCGAACAACTGGAGCGCATGGCCGAAGCAGTCTTCAAATAGGCTCTTCGACCCAATCTTGGCAGAAACAATCGGGCAACCATAGAAGGATTACAACATGGATCGGACCACTGAAATGCTGGCGTCCTACGCCTGCCGACTCAGCTATGAAGACCTGGACCCAAAAACTGTCCACCAGGTAAAACGCACCCTGGTGGACACCATGGGTTGTGCCATGGGCGGCTTCGTCTCTGAACCGGCAAAGATCGCCCGCAGCATGGCTTCGTCCCTCACCAGCAACAACCCGTCGCGGGTGCTCGGCACCGCCGATTACACCTCGCCTGATATGGCCGCCTTCGCCAACGGTGTCATGGTCCGGTACCTTGATTGCAACGACTCATACTTCTCACCAGGCGGTGGTCACCCATCCGACATGATCACAGCAGTGATGGCACTGGCGGACCCCATGCTCTCCGACGGGCGCACGATCGTCACCGCCATCGCCCTGGCCTACGAGATCTTTTGCCGTACCTCCGACCAGGTGGTAATCGGCGACCTGGGCTGGGATCAAGGCATATTCAGCGTGATCGGTGCCGCCTGTGGAGCAGGCAAGATACTTGGTCTGGACCAAGAGCAGATGGGTAACGCCATCTCCCTGGCCATCACCCCATCCGTCCCGCTGGCAGTGACCAGAAGCGGTGAACTGTCCATGTGGAAGGGCTGCGCCACCGCAGCATCTTCCCGTTCGGCGGTGTTTGCCGCCATGCTGGCCGCAGAGGGCATGAGCGGCCCGGGAGAGCCCTTCGACGGCAAACGGGGCCTCTGGGAGCAGGCCGTCGGCAAACCGGTGGAGATTACCGACTTCCCATTGGGTGGCAGCAGGAAGGACGACGACCCGTTCCGCATCAACCAGACCATCGTAAAGAGTTACCCATCTCAGATACACACCCAAGCGCCCATCGGACTTGCCTTGGAGCTGGCGAAAGAGGTGTCTCTGGCCGACATCAAATCGATCCACATCGACACCTATCATACCGCCGCCAGCACCGCTTCCAGCGAGCCCGAAAAATGGGACCCCAAGACCAGGGAGACCGCCGACCACAGCATCCCATTCCTGGTGGCAGCGGCCTTCCAAGAGGGCGCCGTTACCCCCGGGAGTTTCACACCCCAGGGCATTGCCGACGCCACCAAACGCGCCACCATGGCCAAGATGACTCTTTCCGAAGACAAGGAATTCACCGCCAATTTCCCGGACCAGTACAACTGCCGGATCACCGTCACCGACCAAGCGGGCAAGGTGCACACCGCCCACACGGCCTACTCCAAAGGCCACAAGAACAACCCGTTGGACGACAGCGAGTTGGAGGGCAAGTTCCGGAGCTTCGCGTCTAGTGTTCTCACCGACATGCAATGTGATCAGGCGTTGGAGACCCTTTGGGCTTTTGATGAGGCCACCGACATGGACGAGTTATTCGACGGACTGGTCGTATAGAAGTCCATGGCCTCTGCCTCCGAATTCCGAAACCTCTTTACCCAGCATGTCCGGAGACCCGATGAGGACATCTATCTGGACTTAGCCGCTCTATACCTGGCTGGTGAAGAATACCCGGAACTCGATGTAACCTCCAACCTGGCTCATCTGGACGCATTTGCAACCCAGGTATCCGCAAGGGTCACCTACAGAGCCGAACCCGCCACGGTCGCCCGCGCCATTTCCGGTTACCTGTTTCATGAGGTCGGATTCCACGGAAACTCCGCTGAATACTACAGCCCAGATAACAGTTTCTTGAACCGGGTCATGGAGACGCGCACCGGGATACCCATCACACTTTCGCTGCTCTTTCTTGAGGTGGCTCGCCGTCTGGACCTGCGGTGTTCCGGTGTGGGATTGCCAGGTCATTTCATCGTTCGGTTGGATGATTCCGGAGAGTATCTGGACCCCTTCAACGCCGGCGTCCCTCTTTCAGCGGCCGATTGCAGGACGCTGGTTCAGAAGATGTCCGGCGGTCACCTGGAATGGACCGATGAGTTTCTGATCCCCTGCACCAAGCACGACATCCTCTTCCGGATGCTGAACAACCTGAAGAGTGTCTACATGCAGAGCAAAAGCTACACCAAGGCTGTTGGCATCATCGAACGGATGACCATCATCAGCCCGGGCCTGCCATCCCTCCATCAGGAGCAAGCGTGGTGCCACGCCCAGCAGCAGGAGTACCGGGCGGCCATTGCGGCCCTAGAAAGCTACCTGGAACATTCCAAGGCCGCCGGCAGCTCCGAAGACACCAAGCAGGTCCAAGACCAGATCGACGGGTTATGGTCCCCTTTAAGCAGGTTGAACTGAGCTTGCCGGAAAGACCCTCACTTGGAATCCATTTGGAAAATGCCGCCGTATATAATTACAGACATGAAACGCATGTCTGAAGTTTGGGAACTAACCCGGAGAGACCAGTGGTCGACTACGAGTCGCTAGACGACCACCAGTTGATACAGCGGATATCCCAGGTGGACAAAGACGCCCTTGAGGCTCTGTACACCAGGTATCAGACTCCTGTGTATTCTCTGGCGATGTTTATGCTGAAACAACCGGCGCTGGCAGAAGAGGCCACCCAAGATATCTTCTTGAACATCTGGTTGAAGGCGTCCAGCTTCAACGCGGAGCGCGGCCAACCCCGTGGTTGGATCATGAGCGTGGCCCACCATAAGATCATCGACCTGATCCGGTCTCGCAAACGAACCATCGTCAACACCGATCCGGCGGATTACGAGACGCTGGACCTGCTGCCCGACGGTGGTGTACCAACTGAGACCCAGGTTGAGCGATCTTTGGAACGAGAGCGCATCATGCGGGCGTTGGAGACCATCCCGGAAAACCAGCGTGAAGTGATCATGCTGGCCTACTTTGGAGGGTTATCCCAGTCTGAGATGGCCGAGAAATTGGACCAGCCGTTGGGCACGATAAAAACCAGAGTGCGCCTGGCGATGCAGAAGCTGCGCACGGTATTGGAAAACGATGGCTACGAATAACCCAAATAATGAACCCAATCAGGGCCACCCGATCGACATGCTGGAGGCGTTTGCCCTAGACGCCCTGGAGCTGGCCGAAGAACTGACCATCCAGGACCACCTGGACAACTGCGACCAATGCACCGACATGGTTGGTGGTTACCTGGAAGCTGTTGCCGAACTAGCAGGAGCGGTGGATGCTGAGATGCCGCCTCCCGATCTGCGAGCCAGGGTAATGCAAGCCATCTCCCGCGAGGTTCCGCCTGCACCCGCCGCTCCGGAGCCACGTTTGGTGCCGTCGATAGGCGACAGTTTCATGGACAGCCGATTGATCCGTGTCCTAGCACCCCTGGCAGCTTCTGCGGCCATCGTCCTCGTCCTTATTGCCGTGACCATGAACGTGCGCATATCCAACCAGGTGGACGACCTGAAGGTTGAAAACGTCAATCTACAGGCGAGCCTGGACTCTAACGTCGCCACCATGACCGCCCAGATAGGTGCAGCTACCATAGCCGACACGGCAGTCATGGAACGGGTACTGAAACTACAACAGGCCAGTTACGAGTTGGCCCAACCTGACAACATGTCGCTGGAACTTCACCCGCCCTCAACGGGGAGCCACTCCCAGGGTATCCTGCTGGTGAGCAATGACGGCAACCGCGGCGTGATCATGGTGGCAGGCATGGACCAGCCTACTGCGGCCGAGGGCTACAACGTCTGGCTGATGCGCGGACAGGATAAGGTCTGGGTTGGACAGGTAGTCACCGATGATCGCGGTTGGGGCACTGTGTCACTGACTCTCCCCGAGTCCATCATGGACTTTGAAAAGGTGGAGTTGACCGAGGGTGATAACCGCAGAACCGCAACGCCGCCAACGGATATGGTCCTAGAGGGGAATCTGGTTTCCATGAATACGCCACGCCTGGTTACCTACGCTCCCGTGTCCCAGTTCATCAGGTAGGTAACCCAGCTTAACTTCAGCTCAAAACCCAGCCCGCCGCCCTTGGCCGTCTGGTTTTTCGACTGCTATACTCAGGCCTGATTCAGCGTGAACGGTGTGGTGTGCGTGATGTTAAAAAGAGCCACTTCGGATAATCCCTACGACCTGACCTGCGAGATCTGTGGCTGCTCCATGGTGGAGCGAAGCTGCAAGATCAAATGCCCCAACTGCGGCTTCACCCGCGACTGCTCAGACCCGTAAGAGAGCAGCGAGACTACAGTTAATCTTCTATCGGGTGGGGCCACCAATCTGGATAATTCCTGAGCTTCAGGTGTTTGAAGAACTGGGGCTGAACTTCAAGCGCCAGCCGCATCGCTGCAATCATCGGTTCCCGAATCGCGAAGTGCGCCTCTTCTGAAGTCCGCATCTTGAACAGGTGATACGACTCCCGCAGGTTGAACTTGGTCACCACCCGCCGGTTATGGGCGTGAGTCACCAGGTACTGGGCCACCAAGGGAGAAACTTCTCTGACCTTCCAAAAGACCTCTTCCGCCGGACTAACTGCTTTCTCAAATTCTGATGACAGCCCAGCATCGGCAACCACCTGGGGAATCCTATAACCATGGGCCACGGTCAGCGGCTGGGGCAGGTAAGACATCATCCGATGCCGCTTGAATTCCCGGTATGCCCCGTAGTCCAACAGGAACTCGAAGGTGTAGTCCACCACCTCGAACTCCCGCACCGGAGCGTCATGCGGGCCAATACCTGCCGAACTCTCGTCGATTATCGCCTGCCGAGATTCCGTTCCCAGACTTTTTACCTGTTCCAACACCTGATCATAAGAGAGGTTCGAGTAGCGGTAGAGCAACGCCGCCGCCAGCTTCTCCTCGCCCTGGGGATCCCAGTGGATCATCTTGACTTCGGGGGCGCTGGCGCCGGTCACCTTGCCTGCCATCGGCTTCTCATCGGCGAACCCAAATCTTTGCGCCAGCCCTTGTTGCAACCTAGAAGCGCCTTCCAGGTATTCCACTCTGTCGGCGTACTTGATTAGCGTTGGGGTGATTAACCGGCCCTGCTCTCTCACTGCGTCACCTAGGTGCTGCTCTTCTATCAACTCTGAGGAGACCAGCTTGGTGATCGCATGCTCCAGGGTACGGGCGTTGGCCGTGACTCCAACGTTGGTCAGCGTCGCCGCCGGCAATATCGCCCGGCAGTGATCTGTAGCCACCCGACTGAGTCGCATGCGGTAGGCGCCGTCCCGCTCCGAGGCGATACGCGGCGTAATTCCCCGCAGGTATTCCATGCAGCCTTCAATCAGCTTCACGTAGCCCTGGAAAAGTCTCTGGCAGGCGGATTCATACTCTTTCTTCAAGGCCAGATGCGAGTCCAACTCTTCCGGGACGTAGTAGTAGTCGTCGGGCATGACCTGGTAGCGGGACGACTTCTCCGTGTATGACGCGAGCCGGTTATCTTCCAGGGTATCGACCGCCAGCCGGGAAACATTCTCCACCGCCAG
>PCAH01000109.1 GCA_002730485.1 Dehalococcoidia bacterium
GTCAACGACCACACCATCGCCGACTTGGCCCGGCACTTCAAGGGCACCGGCCACATCGTCCGCTACATCGAATATATGGACGTTGGAAACAGGAACGGCTGGCAGTCAGAACACGTTGTCTCCGCCGAGGAGATAATCTCCCGCATCGACGCTGAAATGCCCCTTGAACCCACCGAAAGCAACTATCAAGGTGAGGTCGCCACAAGGTACCGTTATAAGGACGGCAGCGGGGAGATAGGCCTGATTGCCTCGGTGACCAAGCCCTTCTGCGGCGACTGCACCAGGGTGAGGCTGTCCACCGACGGCAAGATTTTCACTTGTCTCTTTGCCAGTGAGGGCGTCAGCCTGATGGACCCCATTCGGGAGGGTGCCACCGACGACGACCTGCGAGAGCTCATCACCAGCACCTGGTCCGTCCGCTCCGATCGGTACTCGGAGGAACGGGCCGCCTCGCCCAACGAACCAGGGGCACCAAGAAAGATCGAGATGTACCAGATAGGGGGGTAGGGAGCCATCGGCGTTCAGCGTTCAGCAGCAGGTCAAGCTGAAAGCGGGCGGCTGTCGGCTATAAGGTTTTATGCAGATTAGCGGATATGTGATTCACACCGACGGCGCATGCAAGGGAAATCCCGGCCGGGGTGGTTGGGGTGCCGTCATCGAACAGAACGGCAACCAGACCATCATCTCCGGCGGCGAACCCCAGACGACAAATAACCGCATGGAAATGACGGCCGTCATCAAGGGCCTGGAGGCCATCGACCCTTCTGCTCCCGTGCTGATCAGTTCAGACAGCACCTACGTGATCAATACCATGACCAAGGGCTGGAAGCGCAAGGCCAACCATGACCTCTGGGAACAACTGGACCGGCTGGTCAAGAACAGGGACGTCTCCTGGCGCTGGGTCCGCGGCCACAACGGGGATCGGGGCAACGAACTTGCCGACTCAGCCGCCACCAAAGAGGCCGGAACCGCCAAATAAGGCCCGCCAAGGGAGCACAGCTACGTTATGTCTACCACCAACAATGACCCCGACATTCACCTGACCCATCTGGACGAGCAGGGCAACGCCAAGATGGTTGATGTGGGCGATAAAGACATCACCAGCCGAGTGGCTGTGGCCCGAGGCCATGTGTCCATCCAACCGGAGACGCTGCGCCTCATCAAAGAAGGACTGATGAAGAAGGGCGATGTCCTGACCATTGCCCAGATCGCCGGCATCATGGGCGCCAAGAAAACGTCAGAGCTCATTCCGCTTTGTCATCCGTTGCCGTTGGACAAGGTGGATGTGGACCTCGAGTTGGATGATGCGGGATGCCGAATAAATATCTCGGCCACTGCCAAGACCACTTCCCGCACCGGGGTGGAGATGGAAGCCCTAACTGCCGTCACAGTGGCGGCGCTCACCCTCTACGACATGTGCAAAGCCGTGGACCGGGGCATGCGCATCGAAGGCGTCCGACTGGTGCAAAAAAGCGGTGGCCGCAGCGGAGACATCAACCTAGAACCCTAGTCGGTCGGCACGCCGCGTTTTCATGAGACCGCGTTTTCTTCCCAGGAGTGCGTTTCCGAAGCTGATTCCCCTCAGCTAAAAAAGCTTAGAAATTCCCCTGCGGGTCCATGCCCATGAAGAACTGTCCGGCGGTCTCAAAGTGGGTCGCCCGTCCCTGGATATGCTGGGAAACCACGTGAATGTCTTGGAACTGCCGCTGTATCGGGTTCGTGTCCAAGATGGCATTGGAGCCGCAGAGCTCATAGGCCGTATCGACGATCTCCTTGGCCTTCCTGATGCCAAAGGTGGCGGCCAGCCTCAACTTGACCCGTTGTTCTGTGGTCAGCGGTGTACCCGATTCCGCGCTTTCCCACACTGAAGCATGCGCCTCTCTCAAGAACGCCTTGGCGGAGTGCCATACGGCCTCGGTCTCCCCTATGATCCTCTGGGTGGTTGGCTCATCCTGAAGCAGCCTGAAAGCACGGCCCGGAATCTTGACTTCCGCCAGTTCCATCGCCGTTGCCAAACTGGTCTTGGCGATGCCCAGGGCCACGGTTGAGAACCCAGTTGCGAACAGCAATGTGATCGGTATCCCATACGCAGGGCCGGCTTCTCGGGGTACGTTGGTCGGACTGTAGGCCCTCTCTTCGGGAATGAACATGCCATCCACTTCAAAACTGAAGCTGGCGGTTCCCCTGAGTCCCTGAACCGGCCAGAAGTCCACGAATTTAACCTCGTTCTTGGGTATCAGCATCACGCGTCCGGATTCCCTGTTGAACACAGCGTCCGGTTGCGCCCCCTCAGGCAGTACCGGGGCCAGGGCCGCAATCCAAGTTGCATGGGTGATCCCGCTGCTGAAATTCCACCGGCCGCTTAGCTTGTAACCGCCGTCGCATGGGATGGCCCTTGCCGAGGACTCGGGCGGCCCGTTGGTCACCACTGCGCGCCCATCTGCGTAGATCTCATCCGCAATGCCTTTGGGCATCCGGAGCGAGTTTATGGAGAATACATTGTTCTGGTTGATGCACCATCCGGTGGAGCCGTCCACGGCGGCGAAGATTTCCAGAATCTTAACGAAATCCGGGTGGTCTAGCTGGGCGCCGCCCAGGGATTTGGGCAGCAATAACCGGAAGAACCCCTTGTCGGCCATCTCATCCGTCAGTGCTGTGGGAAATTGTCGGTCGTTATCGATCTGATCGGCATTTTCAGCTACGCGTTCGGCCAGTTCATGGGCCGTGTCAAAGTAGTAATTTAAGTCGTGTTGGGGAAACGCCATCTTGTTCTCACCTTGAAAAATCGAGGCTCTCGGAGGATACCTTCACGTTGGAACCAACCGAGGCCGTATCTAAAACATATCTGGTCTGATAGTCCATTGGCCGGAGCCTAGACTCGGCCGTGTTGTGGAGCATCATGGGCCAGGGAGACCGCCGCAAATTTAAGACTATCACCTCGCATTGTCAATCACGCCCGTGAAATTCCCAGCCTTGCCCCGCCATATTTTCGCTTTTACAATGCAGGCCCCCTGTCCTTCACCAGGGTCTGTCTTTACGGATCGAACTTTTCCAAGCCATACGCCACAACGCGGAGGTTTCATGACCAGTGGAGCATTATCCTCGGACGAGTTACTTCGGCGGGCCTCGGACATGCTTCCGATCCTCAGAGAAAGGGCGGCTGAGACAGAGAACCTTCGCAGAATCCCTGATGAGACCGTGCGGGAGCTCCATGCTTCAAAACTGCTGCGTATCGGCGTTCCCAAGATGTTTGGCGGCCTTGATGTCGACTACAGTTTGATGTTTGAGGTGGGAGCTCTGTTGGGGAGCGCCTGCGCCGCCACCTCGTGGTGTTTTTGCATCTGGACAGCCCACTCCTGGTTGGTCGGACATTGGCCGAAAGAAGCTCAACATGAGGTCTTCGGTCAAGGCCCAGATGTTCTCAGTTCGAGCTCCCTCAACCCCGGGAAATCCACCCTGGAAAAGACCTTGGGCGGGTTCAACCTCTCAGGACGATGGGAATTCTCCAGCGGGTCTGACACCGCTGAGTGGGTGATGGTTGGCGCGATAGGCTCAGATGGACTGGTCTGGGTGTTGGTGCCTCGCTCTGATTACGAGATCGCCGATACCTGGTTTGTGTCCGGTCTCAAGGGCACTGGAAGCAAGGACATCATCATCAAGGATGCCTTTGTCCCTGATTACCGGGTATTGGATTTTCAGCGATCCGGCAACGGAGATTGGACTGGATGGGAGATGCACCAGCAAGACCGCTATCGCCTACCTGCCCCCGTACTGCTTGGGTGGGACCTGGTCACGCCTATGCTTGGAATAGCCCAGGGAGCGATCGAAGAGTTCACGGCCAAGCTTGCCGGCACATCAGGGCCAGGCAGGACGGCAGATTCAGAGGGAGTGCAGCTACGGTTGTCCCAGTCTTCTGCAGAACTGGATTCTGCTCGCGCTCTGATGAACGAAGACATCGTGGAGATGTTTAAGAAGGCTCAAACCGGTGATGAGTTCAGCACGATGGAGCGAGCCAGAATCAGACGGGATAAGGCTTATATAGCCCAGCTGTGCTTGAGTTCGGTAAACCGGCTATTCGAGTTCAGCGGCGGCCACGGCATCTTCGAATCTGGAATCCTGCAGCGCTTTCACCGTGATATCCAGGCGGCGGTTCGTCGCGACGGGTTCATGATGGAATTTGGCGGGCTGCAATACGCCCGTGTCGCCCTTGGGCTCGATCCAAACGGGAGGATCTAGCAGGGGACCGTGGTCCCCCCAACCAAAAGTCCCACCTAGTCGGGTTCACCTTGGCGTGCGAGTTCCACCTGAAGCACTTGTATCGCCGCCGTGGCGTAGGCGATGTACTGCTCTGGAGTAAGATCCAACTCCGTGAGCTGCTCCACATGGTCAACCTCCGCGGGCCCAACCGCCCCTGGGATCATCCTAAGGTCCAACTCAGAAATCTCGCCGTTGGGCAGGATCACCACGCAACCAAGGTCGTTTGGTAACTGGAATTCAGGGCTGGGCGGCATCTCCAACTCGATGGCTTGCAGGGTAGTCATGCCATAGAAAGAGGGGAAGCGATCTAGCTTGGCGGCCAGAGCAACCACCGTCGCCCGCAATCGGTCGGCCATCACACGTAATTGGGCTTCTGGAGTGTTCTCTGGAGCAGAGGAATCGGGGGTTGTACCTTCAGATGGGGTCGTCATTGCCCGATTCTATACTTCCAATGCCTTATACGCTAATTGACACTGCCAAACAGAGGCCATTAACATAGTTAGTCGAGGCCAAAATCCATCGCGGCTCGCCCATCTTCCTCCACTTGGAAGTAGGCAGGCTCGATGATGATTGGACTCATCCCCTCAGAGGCACACCCTGGCGGCTGGTCGGGTGGTCTCCAGATGGCACCGTAGCTCAGTGGTTAGAGCGGGCGCTTCATAAGCGCTAGGTCACTGGTTCGAACCCAGTCGGTGCCACCATTTGACAAATATACGCACAAATGTGAGGCTAGAAGCAGCTTTCCCTGGAGGGTGGTGACATCTCGCATGTAATTGGTCAGGTTCTGGACTCCTGATCCGGGGTCAAAGTCGAAGGTGTTGGTGATGAACGCGGCAGATGCGCCAGCGGATACGGTGGTCAGATCTTGATCCGACATCAAAGCCTCTATGGAACGTTGAATCGCATCCCATTCAGCCACTGCCGCACCCTCGTCGCCACGGTCGGAAAACTGGACCACCGCGGGCACCACAACTGCCGCCAACGCCACGATTATTCCCACCACCACCAACAGTTCTATCAAAGTGAATTCACCCTGGTTTCGCAGCCTTTTAATTGGGGTGCCAGAAACATTCCTCATTGGACCTTTTCTCCAATGGAAATACGCCTTTCGGCGTATTTCGCTACAACAATCCTGCCCGCTTGAACCCTCGTGTCACAACCAACCGGTTTGGAAAGTTAATCGTTATGTTAATGCTATTACGGAAGAGGTGTAATAAACAGCCGTTGCCTTCAGGTTAGTTTTGAACGTACCAGACACCTACCTCAGCTCCTGCGGCGGCCTCTTTGCGACTGATTGGCTCGGCAACGACCTTCGGTTCCTCATCAGCTTGGACCGATACGCGAGGGGTTGTCGCTATGGGGGACAGGGAGGCACAAACGCCATCATCTAACATCATCAGGAACACTGTCGGCAGCTCGTCCAACTGGTCTTCCTCGGTGGTTTTCGCACTTACGAAAGTTGTTGTGTGGATCTCGGAACTGGAGGCGCATACCTCGTTTTCCATTTCCGTCATGTACACATTGGAGTCCACTTCAAATGCCGAGACTTGCTCGGGTGCGTTGGTCCCTCCGTCCACCGGAGAGAAGGCCAGAACTCCGGCCACCAGAACTAGAAGTAAGATGAAGATTGCAAATTTGTTTCTCATGTCCCCTCACGATCAAACAATAATCGGTCTCTCGACCAGTGCGCTCTGACCTTTCCATCAGAGCTGTCGAACATCTTTCATCCGACACTCACGATTATCAGTCAGGATCAGCGTGGGGTCTGTGACACTAAACCTAATTCGGTGTGACGTTCGTCACGTCTCTCCAATGCCCCGGAGATTGCCTGGTGGTTCCCCAGTTATTTCCCCATTAGGACACCGCAAACTGGCGGTTACCATTGATTTTAAGGAGGCGGAATGATATCCAAATATATAGGCGAATAAGGTTTTGCCCCATACCCAAGCGACGTTTCTGATCCAACCACAGGCGTCTGACCACCCTTCGGAGCTATTAGCAATTGAAACGCCCTAAGTTTCATCCCCTGGACATGGTCCGAGTGCGTACGCCCGGACAACATGAAGAATTGGGAGCCAATCCTCCCGGCACTTTGATCATGGGCAGGACCGCCACTGTAGAGATCGCCGGCCTGATCAACGGCGCATCCTCCGCATCCGGAGATTCCATGGTCCCGGCCTACTTCATCAGAATCGACAACATGTCACCGATCCTGATTCACGAGCAGTGGTTGGAAGACGCCTAACCCGCTACTCCTCTCCCCATTGTTTCCCTCTTTGCTCGTAATCGTTTCCCTCTTTTGAATTCAGGCATTCGTATAGAATAATCTGATGACGATTTGATGGAGGCCTCATTCTGAAATCCGCCTCAAGCACCACCAAAGCAACCTCCCTATTCTTTGTCGCAGCCCTGTTACTCATGGTGGCGGTTTGGCTCGTTGCGCCAGCGGCCCATGCCCATGACGGCCCCCACGGCTGCGGCGGCCCCGAGATAATCATTGAAGGAGGGAACCCGTCTCCATTCACCCTTCCGCTCCAGGCCGATGAATCCATTGAGATCGAACCCGACGCCGTACTCACCATCCGTGGAGTCAACCTTCCTGTGGATGCCCGTCTGCATTGGGGAGTCCAGGGGCTGGGATCAGAACTCGCGGGCAAAGACGTGCAGATATCCTCTGGCGTAACCACCATAGACGTGGCGGATTTCTCCGAACATGCCCGAGGTGTCTACGTGATCAAGGGCGCACTTTTCAGCGGGCCAATCGAACTCTGTTCCATACCCTTTGAGTTGAATGTCTCCGGGTTTGGCGGGACCACGGCCATGGCGGCCACCGGAGTTGCAGCGGTCGCAGGAGTCGGCGCCCTGGCTGGCGCGCCCCTGGCAGCCAATGGACTTAACGCCAAGCTGGATGCCAAGATTCAGGTTTCCCGACGTAGACCCAGGGGCTGGCGCAAATGGGTGCCGATTCCCGCCTGGAAACGCTCCATCTTCAGTACCTTCATAGGTGCGATAACGGGACTGGCCATCTCTGTGATCATGCAGCAGGCAGGTATTGAGCCACTGTCCCTGGCGAGCGCGGTCTGGGGCGTGGTCGCTGGCGGCGGCGCCAGCTTTGGGGTCGGCTATTCCTTGGGTGTGATAAAGACGTTCTTGAGAGCGCCAGTGGAGAACTGACCAGTCCTTCAAATGGCCCATCGCCGAACCACGTTGTACAATTGGCGGGCGGAAAGACCTTGATAGACGGTCTTACGCCCGTTTTTGATTCACCCGTTTCTCAATCATCAAATCAATATCGACGGAGGAACCATGGCCAACAGGATCAAGCACATTGCCCTTCAAACAGAGAACCCAGCCGAGACCGCCGAGTGGTACAAGACCGTGTTCGGCCTGGACGAACTACGCCGCTCTCCTGCCGAAACAGGCGAGGAAGGCGTCTGGCTGACCGATGGTTACATCTATTTCGCAATTCTGAAGATGGGCTCCGAAGACGCCCCTAACCTGGGCGAAGGCTCTTCCACTGTGAAGGGAGTCCACCACATCGGCTTCTACGTGGATGACCTTGACGATGCGGTCTCCACCGTGGAAGACAACGGCGGCACAGAATGCCCCGGCAGCAGCAAGGCCAACCGCAAATACCAGGGTCCCGACGGACTGATGATCGATCTTCGGTTCCGAGGCTGGGACGAGCAGATACGCGCCCGCAGCACCCTCTATGAACTGACCGAAGCTCCTCCAGCCAAGACCGCCGGAGCCGCTGACTAAGTCGCCCAGATATAAGCCATCAGGAGTGATGATCGATGCCCGCAACCAAGCGCATAGGAGCATTGGTGCCCGCCACCAACCCCGTGGTGGAGCCGGATTTCTACCGAGTTCTGCCACCTGAGATCACCGTCCATTTTGAAAGGATGTTCAACGGCGATTGGGGTACCCAACCAAAGCAAGCTGAAAACACCGGCCATCAGATATCCATCTCCAGCGAGGAGGCGGCAACGGTGGACACCGCCCTCTTCGGCTTTGACGCTGACAAGATGAACGAGGATGTCAGCAGGGGCGCGCGGTCGCTCTCCAACATCAAGCCCGACATCCTGGTCTATGCCTGCACCTCCGGCACCTATCACAAGGGTTATATCCAGTTCGACCGTGAGATGTCCCAGGAGATGCAACTAGCCAGCGGTGTCGAGTCTATAACCGCGGTCGGTTCGTGCATCGAAGCGTTCAAACACATGGGCTCCAAGAAGCTCAGCATCGCCGGTCCCTACCGGCACTTCCACCTGCGCAACCGCCTAAAACCACTGCTTGAAGAAGCAGGGTTCGAGGTGCTAAGCGCCGACGGCGAACCGTGGATGCAGGACTCCATGAACCCTCTGGAGATTGAAGAAGAGTCGGTGCAGACCATCATCGACTTTGTGCCGACGGTGGCCAAAGACGAAGCCGACACCATCTTCCTGCCTGGCACCGCCTGGCGGGGGCTGGACGCGGTGGAACCACTGGAGCAAAAGCTGGGCAAAACCGTCATTTCCGTGAACCAGGCCACCATCTGGCTAGCCCTTCGGCGTATCGGCTGGACCGAACCCATCCAGGGCTTTGGCAGCCTGCTCCGCAACCTTGAGTAGGGCCGGAAATCCGCCCAGGGCATGCCATTCGTAGTTACCATCATTCCCATTATCTGCCGAGAGAAGAACAATAATGGTCCGACTTGAAACACTGGATGAAACCTTCGCATCGCACCTCCTGCACATTGAGTGTCCGGAGTACGATACCCAGCCCTGGGTCACCGGCCCGCCGCTGAATCAGCGCCGAGTGGCGATTATCTCTACTGCGGGTCTCCACCGTCGAGAGGACACGCCGTTCCTGGTCCAGACCGACTCAGCAGGAGATTGGCCCGCTGATTACCGGGTGATTCCAAGTGACAGCCAGGCCGAAGACCTGGTCATGAGTCATCTCTCAACCAACTTTGACCGCACCGGCTTCCAGCAGGACTGGAACGTGGTCTTCCCCCTGGACCGTCTACGGGACCTGGCTGAATCGAACGTGGTAGGCAGCCTGGCGGATTACCATTACTCATTTATGGGGGCCGCCCACCCCCAACGCATGGAACCGTCGGCCCGGCACCTGGCTCCGCTACTCAAGGGAGATAACGTAGACCTTGTCATGTTGGTGCCCGTTTGACCCGCCTGCACGCGCGCCGTTGGCGGGCTTGGACACTTCCTGGAAGAAGAAGGATTGGCAACAACTCAGATTAGCCTGATCAGGGAACATACCGTGCGAATGAAACCGCCCCGTGCGCTGTGGGTGCCCTTTGAACTGGGCCGTCCGCTGGGTGTGCCCAACGACGCTGCCTGGCAAACCCGGGTACTCCAGTCAGCCTTGGAACTCATCGAAGCTCCCGAAGGGCCAGTGTTGGTCGATTTTCCAGACGATGCTCCGGGGTCAAAAGAACCGATGATCCTGGCCTGTCCAGTCAACTTCCCCGCCCCGGTCTCCGACCTGAACGACATGGAACAATTGAACGCTAATCTACAGAGAGAAGTGGGCGAACTGCGCTCCTGGTACAACCTGGCCGTAACCAAAAACAGCCGTACAACGTTCGGCGTGAGCGGCCTGGAACCGGAAGAAGTTGGGGCGTTCCTGGGGGCTTTCCTTGACGAAAGCATTCCCGAAAGCCCCCGCGACGACATGACGTCGTTCACCCTGCTGAAACTCGTCATCGAGGACCTGAAGGCTTACTACTACGAGGCCATGGCCGCCCAGCCTAGACATGCTGGTGCCACCGGAAAGATGTTGGCCGACTGGCTCTGGGGAGAAACAACCGCCGGCAAGGTCTTCTATGCGCTTCACGAGCATTGGCGGGAGAGCGAAGATAGCAATAAGCGGCTATTCAGCAGGATCCTCTTGGTGCCGACGTCGTATCTGGCCGACTCCCCGTATCGGAGTGCACCAGTCTAGGGTAGGGCCGTGATGTGGTGACGCGGAAGTCGGGCTTATCGCCCGTAAGCCATCTCTCTTTCTGGAACCGGCGCGGCAGGCTTCCGAGTCATCATGAAGAAGACTCCAGCCATTATGTAAATGGGCAAGAACGAGATTAGGACGACGGAATAACTGTCTGTCTTGTCGAACACCACACCAGCATAGATCGGAGTTATCAGCATACCGATGTTGAAGACCACGCTGATTAGGCCCATCAGTGTGGCAAAGCTACTTCTGCCAAAGAAATTCCCCAGCGAAACCCAGTTCAGTGAACTGGTCCCCTGCTCTACCGCCATCAATACCACGAACAGGTAAACTGCTATGTTTCCGTCGATGGTCAACAAAGCCAACGTCGCCAGAGCGGCCGCCCCCATTCCGCTGCCCATCATCGGCTGCAACGGCCACTTGTCCCCCAGGAAACCCACGATCAGACGCAACGGTATGGACATCAGGAACATCAGGGAGAACATCAGTCCCGCCATCTCGTGAGACATTCCCTTCCAGACGAACATCTCCACCGCGTGAACCGACACGGTACCCCAGAGGCTGATCCTCAGCACGGAGCCGGTGAACAGTATCCAGTAGGCCTTCGTACGTAGGGCCTGCCGCACGGTGAAGTCGACTGGCGCTACCGGCTCTTCCTCATCGCCTTCCACGGGGAATGGCAGGTCGGGGCCGATGCCCTCCCGCTCCGGTGAGTGTTTCACCAGCGAGGCCAACGGGATGACGATCAACCCCATGAATATCCCGGAGTAGAGCATCACGTCGCGCCAACCGATGGTGCTGACGCCCAGGGTGATCAGCGGCAGGATCGCCGCCCCGCCGGAGGAGAACCCGGTGATGCAGATGGACATGGCCAAAGACCGACGGCGGATGAACCAGCGGTTGACTGCACTTATCAGCACCTGCCCCAGACCGGAACTCTTGCCGACTCCGACCACGCCGACGAATATTACGATGAACAGGATGTAGTTGTGGACCCAGTGGAGGGCGATGAATCCGGAACTGGCCAGCAGCCCCCCAAAGATGATCATGGGGCGTGAACCGAACTTGTCTACCAGTCGGCCAACGATCGGGCCGGCGATACTGCCTTCGGCGCGAACCAGGCTGAAGATCAAAGCGGTTTGGGCGCTATTCAGGCCTAGGTCCCTTTTTATGGGGCCAAAGAAGATGCCGCTGCTATTGGAGAAGATACCGCCCGACAACGTTCCCAACAGGAAAGTCGAAGCCAGAACCCACCATCCGTAGTAGGCATTCTTGACCTTACGCGGCAGAGGCGCACGATTTAGCATAGATATATCTTGAAGTGGTTATTCCGATGGAAATCCACGATTAATATTCCCAACCATGATAATAACCCATCCGCCGGTTACCTGCCCTGCCAGACCGGCGGCCTCTTTTCTGAAAAGGCCTTGGGGCCCTCCGCCGCGTCCTCAGAACCCAGCACCTGGTTGCCCACCCTGGCGGTATATTCCATTGATTCTTCCAAGCCATACCGACGCCAGAACTGGGCGGCCGCCTTGGTTCCCTGCACGGCCAAGGGTGCGTTAGCGCCGATCATCTCCGCGATCTGAACCGCCCGGGGCATTAGGTCGTCCGGCTCCAAGACCTGATGGACAAACCCCAGCCGATGGGCTTCCTCAACGGCCAGGGTATCCCCGGAGAGCATCAGATACTTGGCCTCGCCGTAGGGCATCAGCCGTGACAGGTTATTGATGGCGTAATTCGCCATGATGCCCCGCTTCACTTCAAACAGCCCAAAGTAGGCCTGGTTGAAGGCGATGCGGATATCACAGTCACAGGCGCGTTCCATGCCAGCGCCAATGGCCAGACCGTTCACGGCGGCAATGAACGGCTTTGGATGCCTGCCAAAGGGTTGGTTGCCCCGGTAACCATCTATTCTTTGCTCATCAGACAAAGCCGCCGTTTTGCTGGTATTGGCAGACATCTCTTTCAAATCTGCTCCGGCAGAAAATGCCCGCCCGGCGCCGGTGAGTATGCCCACCCGCATCTCTGGGTCGGCGGCAAATTCATCTAACGCATCCCGCAATTCCTGGCGCATGGTCAGTCCCTGGGCGTTCAGCCGGTCCGGCCGGTCCATGGTGAAGATGGCGTAATTTCCTTCGGGAAATCTCTCGTACCGCAGGTCGGGCATATCAGTCCTCCAAGAATTAAAGGGGTCTCTGATTAAAGGGGTTCGTTTAGGCAGAAATCAGCTGGCCAGAATCTCATTGATGGCGTCGTCAACGAACTTAGCATCCGGCGGGTTGAAGCCAGGCCCGCCGGCCAGATGTCCCCAGATGGATTCGATGGGTCGCAGTTCGGCGTTGGGCATCTGCGCCACCTCCAACTCGTTATCTTCTGGTGGGAAATACAGGTCGGTCCGTCCCGGCATCACTATCGCCTTGGCTTTGATTCCAGCCAGGGCCTGGCCAAAATCACCTGAGTATTTTTCATTGTTGCTGATGTCAGCGTTCTGCCAGGTCCAGACCATGGCCAGCAGGTCGTTGGCATCGGCGCTGGTCCTGCGGGCTTCCCAGAACCGGACCAAGTAATCCTCCAAAGACTCATAGCCCAGGTTAAGGTACACCTCTTCACGGTAGAAGGCCTGCGACACCGCCCAACCGGCATATACCCGGCCCATGGCTTTAAGTCCCGTAAGCGGTGGTTTCCCGTAGTTACCGCCAGCCCAGGCTGCATCCGCGGTGATAGCCGCTTTGACCCCTTCCAGGAAGACAAAATTATGCCTAGCCGTCTTGGCCGAACCGCAGATGGGCACTATCCGTTCCACCATCTCCGGGTAAAGACTTCCCCATTGGAAGGTCTGCTGAGCGCCCATGGACCAACCGACGACCAGGGCGATCTTTTCGATGCCAAATACTTCATTTACCAGCCGGTGCTGGGTGGAAACATTGTCGTACAGGCTGGTTTTGGGAAACCCCGCCCGGTCCTGGGGTGAAGCAGCGTTGCTGGGTGAACTCGAGACGCCGTTGCCAAACATATTCGGGACGATGATGAAGTACTTGCTTGGGTCCAGCGCTTTCCCCTCGCCGATCATTCCCTCGTTGTGGGTGTGCTGGCCGCCAAAGAACGTGGGGAATACAACCATGTTGTCTTTGTTCCCGTTCAACTGTCCGTAGGTTTTGTAGGCCAGTTTGGATCCAACCAGGGTTTCACCCGACTGCAAAGGCAGGTCCCCCGCCTCAAATATCTCGTAATCCGGCATGTCATTCACTCAATTTTCAGTCTCGTACCACCGAGTGAAAGAATACCACGGCTTTTCTGCCGTTTCGGGTTGCTCCCAACTGGCATCGGCCCGATTGACTACGCACATCCCAGCTTTTAGACTTGCCTCGCAAACCCAGACACAAAATAAATCGTCTGTCTCCAGA
>PCAH01000110.1 GCA_002730485.1 Dehalococcoidia bacterium
CAGGATGATGGAGATCATCAAATTGATCGTATTGAAAGTGAGACAGTCCGGACTCAGAGAATTCCCTGCCGGCGGCCTGGTACTGACCGGTGGCGGATCAGAGATGACCGGACTTGCGGAACTTGTTCAGAAAACCCTGGGAGGACAAGTACGTATCGCTTACCCGGAGGGTATCGCCGGTCTGCCGGCACAGCTCAGAAAACCGGCGTTCTCCGCCGCAGTCGGGCTGCTTCTCTGGGGCATAAAACACCAGGGCGAAACACGGTCTTCCATGAATGGCGGCCGATCGATAATGGGAAGTAAATCTTGGCGATGGGGGTTGGGCAGGAAGAAAGCAGCCGCAGTTAGGTAACAGTCGCTAAGCCGTCGACGCCGATAGAACGCGCCGGCGCTCCGGGGACTGCCCGGATAAAGGACCCAGCAAGATCGGCAAAAGCCAGCAGAGCAAAAATCGGGAGTCCAGTGAGGGCTCCAAACATAAATCGATGATGATGATGTGGAGGACCTAAGATGGTACAAGACAATTCGGCAGCCTGGGAGCCAAGCAAGGACACAGATAACACCTTTGAAATGGTGCAGGAAATCAACGCAGGCTCACCCAATATTAAAGTGATGGGCGTTGGCGGAGGCGGCAGCAATGCTGTGAGCCGCATGTTTAAAGACAAACTGCCCGTGGTTGAATATTTCAGCGTCAACACGGATGCTCAGCACCTGTTCCGCTGTGACGTTTCCCATAGACTGGCGATCGGCCAGAACCTGACCCGCGGTTTGGGTTCAGGCGCCAACCCTGACCTAGGTCGGCAAGCAGCGGAAGAAAGCCGCCATGATATCGAGAAAGCCCTTGAAGGAGCAGACATGGTCTTCCTGGCCGTCGGTATGGGTGGCGGAACCGGAACCGGCGCTTCACCAGTCATCGCTCAGATAGCCAAAGAATCCGGAGCTTTGACCGTAGCAGTGGTGAGCAAGCCCTTCTCCTTTGAAGCAAGCATGCGGAAGAAGAACGCCGATGAGGGTATCGCCAGATTAAAGGACAATGTCGATACTTTGATTGTCATTGATAACGACCGACTGTTGCAGCTCAATTCCCAGGGCGAGCAGACCTACACCTGGGAAGATGCATTAAAGATGGCAGACTCGGTCCTGCAACAGGGAATACAGGCAATCGCCGAGGTGGTAACTGTCCCAGGCGAGATCAACGTAGACTTCGCCGACGTCCGCACTATCTTGAACAACGCTGGTCCGGCCTGGTTGGCCATCGGCCGCGGCAAGGGCGAGAACCGGGCAGTGGACGCAGCCCGTCAGGCAACCAAGAGTCCGCTGCTGGATATCTCCATGGACGGTGCCAAGAGGATACTGTTCGTCATATCCGGTGGACCTACCCTGACACTACAAGAAGTACAGGATTCAGCACGGGTGATTCAAGACCTGTCTGATCCCGATGCCAATATCATCTTTGGTACCTGTCGGGACGCCAAGTTGGATGACGAAGTTAAGATCACCATGGTTGCGGCATCGTTCCCGGTCATGGCCGAGAACCAGCAACTACGGGAAGACGAACTGGAGCGATTGCTTCAGGATGTGATCCCACAATCGGAAGAAGATATGGACGTACCGACGTTCTTGCGGGGCCGCACCGCCAACAAGAACCGAGGCTTTTTCCGGTAAAATTCGTCAATGACGAAAAGGCTCTCGGAATCACCGGTCATGCTAGAGTAAATAGACGGAAAAGCTACATGGTAGCGACACCGGACCGGGCCGAGAGTCCTTTAAAAACTGAGTAATATTCTCGGAGGCCTAAGCGCACTAATCCCCCCTTATATTTGCATTCAAATCAGGTGCCGAGAATCAACTTTTGACCGCTCTCCATAATCGGAGGGCGGTCTTTTTTTGTGCCTTGAAATGGAGAAGAGATGAATTCCACGCCTATTACGTAATACGTAGAGGTTTGACAAGGTAATAATCGGTATATACACTTTAGGCACTATAGATAGTAGATTTAGTTAACAATAACACTATATACAGTATTTAATACGAATTTTAGAAAAGTATAAAAAAGCAACCAAGAAATGCACTGTCCATTCTGCGGAAACCCACATTCTAAGGTAACCGATTCACGGGTTGTGGACAGCGGAATCCGGCGAAGGCGTGAATGCCAGAGCTGTGAACTCCGGTTCACAACCTACGAACGAGTCCAGGCCGCCTCTTTGATGGTGTCCAAACAGGACAACCGAAGAGAGGAATTCAACCGTGAAAAACTTGTCTCGGGCATCAGAAAAGCCTGCACCAAAAGGCCCGTCCCTTCGAGGACCATCGACAAGATGGTCGAGGACATTGAGGCCGAACTACAACACCTGGGTCACATGGAGGTTTCAACAACCGCCCTTGGCACGATGGTGATGGAAAGGCTCAGGGAACTGGATCGGGTGGCTTACATCCGTTACGCCAGCGTCTACCGAGCCTTCCAGGACATAGAGAGTTTCGAGGAAGCGGTTAGAGACTTGAGAGATGAAGCCCAATTGCCGCTTCTGGACATGCCGCCAGCTCTACCCAAGAAGGGTCGCAGGCGGGCAGCGGAACGGGAAGCAGAATTTCATCCGACTCAGAAAAAAGGTAGCAACGGCAAGAATCAGGGTGATCGACAAGGCGAGAACCCCCAACCAGGCCTGATCAATCAAGAGTAATCAACCCGTAATGGATGGTCAGGAATAATAGATATAGGGCAATTATCAATCGGAAGCATTATTCAATCACTTTTCCAAGGAGCCCCAAAATGAACGGCAGCCTACAGTATTCCGCCCTAACCCGACTATTGACCCTTAACAACCAGGTGCATGATCTTGAGAACCAGATGCTGACGGAATCGGTGCCCACCGGCGTTATCGGGATGACGATCTCAGATCAAATGGTGTCCGGTAGCCGCATCGCGGAGATCCAAGACGAGATCGACCAAGCCACCAGGGCCAGTTTGGCCACCTGCTGGTTGGGCAACTCGGACGACGAAGAAGAGTACGAACTCTAAGCTTCTGAGTTAATCGCCTCAAATTAGAACATCCGGTGAACCCGGATAGTTCGATAAACCCCCAGGCGGTTTTCTGGGTTTTCCTGAGATGTGTGTGATTGTGAATGTGTGGGGCGGATCTTTGGTCCGCCCTTATCTATTACATCAATCGATCTTCTATATGGTGTAAATGAAGTTTGGTTGGTTCGGTCATATGGACCGTCACATCTCACATGGACGGCGTCAGCAAACGGACTGCTTCTCACAAGAAGTAGCAGACCAGTGGATCACCGACCCAATCCAGTTGAGTCGGTCCATATTGTCCATATGTGGTAGTTCAACCCCGTCTTTCACCCCCCGCCTTCCCACTTACTACGGGAAAAACGAAGTTCCGCTACCGGGATTTTTCCCCCGCTCAACTCCCTCATGGGAGTTCCCCATTACCCCCTGTTAAACAGATGTTTTCGCCTCACAATATTCCCTTAAATTCTATTGACTTCGGCAAAATCCAAGGGCTAGAATTCGCCTACTACTTTTTGTAGTTCGCGAAACACTGACCACATCATGTTGTAGTAGGCGACATAACGGAGACCCCCATATGTGGTATGGTATAGACAGTGTTTCGGACCGGATATTCTCTGCTTCATAGCACCTTAAAGCATGCACATCCCCAGGCAGGGGCTGACAAATAGGCAGCGAAAATCCGGGCAGTCAGTGCTACAAAATAAAGGACATTTTGGGGCATTGTCCACCGCCGTGATCATTAATGAGGAACATCGACATGACTGCAACTCACGAAGGCCCAACAACTCAAACCGGTACGAGTTCAGATATCCGGGAAAGGCGACGACGCATATCTACAGCACTTGAGGCCGCTGGAATTGCCCAACAGACCAACGACCGTTCAACAGAATTGAGCACCAACGCCAAAGTGGTGCTGGAACGCCGCTATCTTTCCAAAGACCGTGAAGGAAATATCCTTGAAGATTCGGTGGGGATGTTCCGCCGGGTCGCTGAGAACCTCTCTCAGGCCGACAAGAACTACGGCGCAACCGAAGAACAGCGACAGGCCACAGAGGACAAGTTCTTCCTGGCCATGCAACGCTTGGAACTTCTCCCCAACTCTCCCACATTGATGAATGCAGGTCGGGAGCTTCAGCAGCTTTCGGCGTGTTTCGTATTGCCTATTGAAGACAACCTGGGCTCCATCTTCGACAAGGTCAAGCAGACCGCTCTGATTCACAAGAGCGGCGGCGGAACCGGTTTCTCCTTCAACCGTCTACGGCCTGAGGGTGACGTGGTTGGTTCCACCGGAGGGATCGCCAGCGGTCCGGTCAGCTTCATTCGTGCCTTCGACGCCGCAACCGATGTGGTGAAACAGGGTGGGACTCGTCGTGGCGCCAACATGGGCATCCTGAACGTCAACCATCCGGATGTTGAGAAGTTCATCTCCGCCAAGGAAGACGGTAAGAACCTTAGCAACTTCAATATATCCATTGCCGTGAATAAAGACTTCATGGAGCGGGTGAAGGCTGGTCAGGAGTTTGACCTGGTTAACCCACGCACCGGCCAGATCACTGGACAGCGCAACGCTAAAGAACTATTTGACAAGCTAACCCACATGGCCTGGAAGACTGGCGACCCGGGATTGATATTCCTGGATGTGATCAACCGGGATAACCCCAACCCGCAATTGGGTCAGATTGAAAGCACCAACCCGTGCGGAGAGCAGCCGTTGCTGCCCCATGAGTCTTGCAACCTGGCATCCATCAACGTTGCCCGCATGGTCCATATCGCTAACGGCGACACCATGATCGACTGGGAATGTTTGGATGAGACCGTCGATATCGCCGTCCACCTGTTGGATAACGTGATTGACATGAACAACTATCCCATCCCTGAGATCGAGGAAATGAGCAAGAAGACCAGGCGCATCGGCCTTGGCGTCATGGGCTTCTCCGACCTACTGATCGAACTGGGGATCAGGTATGACTCCGAAGAGGGCCTGCAGACCGCTGGTGATGTGATGCGCCGGATCCAAGAGCGTACCCATCAAGCGTCCTCTGAACTGGCGCACATCCGGGGATCATTCCCCGCCTGGGATGGCAGCATCTACAGTCGGCCCGGCGCAGACGGCACTGTCCGTCCCATGCGGAATTCAGCGCCGACGACCATTGCGCCAACTGGGACCATCAGCATCATCGCTGGCGCATCCAGCGGTATCGAGCCATTGTTCGCCCTGAGCTATGTTCGCACCGTGATGGATAACACCAGGATGGTGGAAGGTAACCCCTACTTCGAGGCTGTCGCCCGTCAGGAGGGGTTTTACTCAGAAGAACTTATGACCGAGTTGGCCCAGACCGGTAGCCTGGAGACACTGGACATCCCCGACTGGGTCAAAGATGTCTTCCGGGTTTCGCATGACATCGCGCCTGAATGGCACGTAAAGATGCAGGGCGCGGTCCAAGAGTATGTGGACAACTCGGTTTCAAAGACCATCAACTTCCCCCACGACGCCACGGAAGAAGAGATAGCCGGCGCTTACATGCTGGCCTATGAATTGGGCTGCAAGGGAATCACCGTCTACCGCGATGGCAGCAAGGACGGCCAAGTGCTCAGCACCGGTCAGACCGGAGCGAGCGAGGCTCAGGAAGACGAGGTACTAACCCCGCGCAAGCGCCCCCAGGCCATCAAGGGTGTGACCGAGCGAGTTCGTACCGGCCACGGCAACATGTACGTGACCATCAACTTCGATGAAGCGGATACGCCCTTCGAATTGTTCGGCAACCTGGGCAAAGCTGGCGGTTGCGATTCGGCCCAACTGGAAGCCATCTCTAGGTTGGTGTCTCTGGCGCTCCGCTCCGGTATAGAGCCTGGCACGGTCATCGATCAGCTTCGGGGTATCACCTGCTGCCCAGCTTGGGATGAAGGCACCCTGGTGCGTTCCGGTCCCGATGCAGTGGCCTTGGCGCTAGAACGGCACACCGCCGGAGCAAGCAACCACGGCGACGCGAGTGGCACCAGCGAACTGCAATTGAAGTTCACGCCACAAGTAGTCGGCGCCGAAACCGGAAATGGAGATGGCAACGGAAAGAGCAATCCAAAAGAGATTCTAAACGCCCGCAAGTGTCCTGAGTGTAACACTCCGGTCATCTTTGAAGAGGGATGTATGAAGTGCGTGGCGTGCAGCTGGAACAAGTGCGACTAACGGTCAAAAACCGTTAAACATAGAACGCGTTACAGGTAGAGAAGAAGGTAAAGAAGGGTAAGAGGACCTTAAAAAGAAATTTTAGGCAGGCCTGACTGGTGCAGGGTGGGTTGTGTGGAGGCCGACTGCTGCTGCGGCTAATCGAGTCTCATGTGCGGTGCGGTTCCTGAACCAGCCTGGCTGCCTTCCCAGAGTCCCCGGCGGCCAATGCCGGGGGCTCTTTTTTTGCCCATTTATCTAAGGGCATCTCTTTCGAAGAGAACCAACCATACCATACAAATCAAGGGGTATAAAACCCTACCCATGCTATAATTTCGGCGCATCTGGGCCCCTTGATTACATAACCAAACAAATCCCAACGATATTCGTCAGATCGCAACACTGTGTGCTATCTAAGGCCCCTACCAGGAGTAAAAGGAAACCGTCATGTCCTCAGCAGAAAAATCGGCGAAACCCGCAATCGGAATAACGATGGGAGATCCATGTGGGATCGGTCCAGAGGTTGTGGTGAAAGCCTTGGCCGACCCGCAGGTCTATTCCACCTGCCGTCCGTTGGTGGTGGGAAACGTCTTTGCCATGGAGCAGGCAGTCGCACTGACCGGGCTGCCAATCAAGATCAAAGAAGTAGATGATTCCACTGTGTCCGGCACGGAACCCGGTGTGATCGAGGTTGTGGACATCCACAACCTGAACCCGGAAGACATCACAGTGGGTGAGATCAATCCCACCTGCGGCAAAGCGGCCATGGAATGGGTGACCAAAGCCGGTCAGTTAGCCCTGGCCGGAGTGGTCGATGCCCTGGCAACTGCACCATTGAATAAAGAAGCGGCCAGTCTGGCCGGATACAAATCCATCGGACACATGGAACTCTTGCAGGAATTATCCAAGAGCGAATTGGTGGCCACGATGCTCATGGCCAAGAACCTTCGAGTAGTCCATCTGAGCACCCACCGGTCCCTGAGCCGGGCCTGTGACCTGGTCAAGAAAGACCGAATCCTGGAATACCTGCAACTCACCCACGAAAGTTTCGTGAAATACGGATTCAATAACCCAAGGATCGGCACCGCCGCTCTAAACCCCCATGGCAGCGACGGCGGACTCATGGGCGACGAAGAAGCGGCAGAGATCTCGCCCGCGGTTGAGGCTGCAAAGGCCCAGGGTATCAACGCCATTGGCCCCATTCCGGCGGACATCATCTTCCACCAGGCGATACAGGGCCAATACGACGTGGTGCTCTGCATGTATCACGACCAGGGGCACATCCCAGTCAAGGTCTACGGCTTTGAAGAAAGCATCACCGCCAACCTGGGTCTCCCGTTCATCAGGACCTCCGTTGACCACGGCACCGCTTTCGACATTGCCGGTCAGGGAATCGCCTTCCACGAGAGCATGCTGGAGTCCATACGCCTGGCGGTGGCGCTGGCCAAGGGCGACGGAATGGCCGAATTCTAGCCACCCGATACCGTAATTCAGCCTACTAGCTTCAGCCTGATGCCCCAACCCGGTGCTATAATGATGCCCGGCCTTTTCAGGCATGGAATACAGGCTAATACCCCCTTGATACGGCCCAATCACAGGTAAGGAACGGAATAACAAGATGAAAGTTGCTTTCATTGGCGGCGGCAAAATGGCGGAAGCCATCCTCGGCGGTGTCCTGGCCGGCAAGCTGGCCGCGCCCAATGACATCAGCGTCGGCGAACCGGTAGCCGAGCGACGGGAGTATCTTTCCAGCCAGTTTGGCATCTCAGTCGATGCGGATAACCTAAAGTCGGCCCGGGAAGCAGACCTGGTGGTCTTTGCCATCAAGCCCCAGGATCTGGTTACGGTCATGGCACAATTGAAAGGCCACCTTGACCCGCAGCAGGCTGCTCTATCTATAGTCGCCGGGGCCAAGATGGACACGCTTTCCAACGGCCTCGGACACCCGTCCGTGGTGCGAGTGATGCCTAATACCCCCGCGCAGATAGGCGAGGGAATGACGCTTTGGACCTGCTCCGACGGAGTGGACGCCTCCAAACGAGAACTGATCAGCGCTGTTTTGGGAACGATTGGTCAAGAGATATACGTATCCGATGAGAAATACATGGACATGGCCACGGCTTTGAGCGCAAGTGGCCCAGCGTACGTATTCTTATTCATAGAGGCGTTGATCGACGCCGGTGTCTACGTGGGAATGCCCCGGGACATGGCCCGGACTCTGGCCTTGCAGACAGTGTTCGGCAGTACCAAACTAGTAATGGATACGGAAATGCATCCCGCGGTGCTGAAAGACATGGTAGTCTCTCCCGGTGGGACCACCGCTGAAGCCCTGCGTGTACTCGAGGACGAGGGTGTGCCCGCGGCCATCGTAAGCGCTGTGGATGCTGCCTTCCGTAAATCGATTCAACTGGGACAAGGAAAATAATTTGACAGCCCTGATCAATGCGGTAATAACCCTCTTCACATTTGCAATCTTCGCCAGAGTGATCCTATCTTTTGTGATTCCCATGACCGGGGGAAGGCCGCATCCGATCCTGGTCACCATTATCACGTTCGTTAACCAGATCACCGAACCTGTCCTTGGCCCAGTCCGGCGCAGCCTACCGAGCTTTGGCGGCTTCGATTTCAGCCCGATGGCCGTGCTGATTTTCCTGATCTTCCTGCGCCGGGTCGTCGACTCGGCGCTCTAGCGGTCAGCTACAATCGCTATAGATTCCCCGCTTGGATTAGAAATTGGAAGACCAACTACAGAAAGACATAGCATCCATGCGCGAGGCGCTGGATGAAGATCTAGCCACAGCCCAACCAAGGATGCCGTCACAGCCGCTGTTGGTCGCCATGTGCGGTCTGCCAGGCACCGGCAAGTCCCATTTTGCAGCCAAGCTGAGCGAAGAGATTCCCCTGCTCATCCTGGAGACCGACCGGCTGCGGAAAGTCATAGTGCCGCATCCCAAATACACCACCAACGAACACCGCAGAGTGTTCAACTCCTGCTATCAGCTGATCGTGTACTACCTCATCAACGGGTACAGCGTCTTATTCGACGCAACCAACCTCAATGAGGATTTCCGGTCTTACCTCTACGACATATCGGAAACCACCGCCGCTCCCCTGGCCATAGTCCATGTCACCGCGCCAAAGGATACCGTCCGGCGTCGTCTGAAGGAACGCAAGGCCGATAGGCATGCCAATACCTATTCCGATGCTGGTTGGCTGATCTACACTCGTATGACCCCTGTGGAGGAACCGGTACAGCGGGAATACTACGCCCTAGATTCCTCCAAGAACATCCAGCCGGTTTTGGACCAGGTCATCGACTGGGCCAGGTCCGGCGGCCAGAATCCGGTGCCAAACGCCCCGTAAATTCTAAATAGGTGCATACCTCCAATGACCACAGCGACGCGGAAGTCCAAAGCAGCTAAGACGTCTAAAGAATTGGTGATCGATGTTAAGTCGGCTGATATCACTGACATCGACACCCCGGCGCTGGTGGTCAACCTATTCAGAGGGGTTAAGAAGCCTGGTGGGGCTACCGGCGCGGTGGACAAGGCCCTTGGCGGACTCATCACCCAGCTGATCAAAGACAGGGAGATCAAGGGCGGCGTTGGCGAGTGCACACTGATTCACACCCTCGGCAAGATCAAGCCCAGCCGGGTATTGGTTGTCGGACTTGGGCCCCAGGATAAATTCGATGGACAGGTCGTCCGGCGGTTATCTGCAGAGGTGGTCCGTTTTCTCCGTCGCAAGGGTATCTCTAAGGCTGCCACCATCGCCCACGGGGCTGGCATCGGCGGCCTTGACCCTCAACTGTCCGGACAGGCGATCGCAGAAGGAGCCTACCTCGGCCTTTACAAGTTTGGTATTCATCAGACCAATAACGGCGATTCCGCCACCGAGTTCGAAAAACTGACCGTGGTTGAACTGGATAAAGCCCGGGCCAAGGCGATCGCGGCTGGGGTTAAGTTGGGTTCTACCGCCGCCCAGGCCTCCATCATCGCTCGCAACATGGTCAACGAGCCAGCCAACCATATGACGCCGTCCAGCATGGCTGAGACAGCAAAGAAGGTTGCGTCTGACAAAGGCCTGAAGATAGAAGTCTTGGATAATGCCGAGATGAAGAAGATGGGCATGGGCGCTTTCATGGGTGTGGCCCAAGGCACCGATGAACCGGCCAAACTTATCATCATCCGTTATGACGGCCACCCGGAAAACCCGGAGAACAACCTGGGCCTCATTGGCAAGGGAATCACCTTTGATACCGGCGGCATATCCCTCAAACCTCCGGGCGGCATGGAAGCCATGAAGGGCGATATGGCCGGTGGCGCATCCGTCATTGCGGCAATGCAGATCATCGGGGAGAACAAGCCCAAGATAAACGTGCTGGCGGTGATCGCTGCAACCGAGAATATGCCTGGAGCGTCCGCCCAGCGCCCTGGTGACGTGGTACGGGCCATGAACGGCAAGACCATCGAGGTGATCAATACGGACGCTGAGGGGCGTCTGGTACTGGCCGATGCTCTTTGCTACGCGAGAGAGCAGGGCATAACCCGACTGGTGGACGTTGCCACACTCACCGGCGCCATGGTGACAACCCTGGGCAAGGCCTGTACCGGAGTCATGGGTAACGACGATACCCTGACACAGCAGATAATCGGCGCTGGAAACAAGACGGGCGAGAAGTTCTGGGAACTGCCCATGTTCGACGAGTACAAAGACCTGATAAAGAGCGACGTCGCTGATATGAAGAACAGCGGTGGCAGACAGGCCGGTTCCATCACCGCGGCCCTGCTCCTAGCCGAGTTCGTAGACGGCGCTGCCTGGGTCCACCTGGACATAGCCGGTACCTCGACCTCAGACCGCGCCAACGGGTATCTGGTCAAAGGCGCAACCGGCGTTCCGGTTCGTACCCTGGCCCAGTTGGCCACAGACTTGGCCGAAGCCGGAGCACCCAAGAAGTCCCGAAGCAAAGCCAAAGCCAAATAACGGAGGCCTTCCGTGACCAGTTCATACGAGACCATTGGTCGGCCAGTAGGCCGCGCCGAAGGGCCGGCGAAAGTCACCGGCCAGGCGATATTCCCCGCGGACGTTAACCTTCCGGGCATCCTGGTTGGCAAGTGCCTACGCAGTCCCTTCCCCTACGCCAAGATCGTATCCATTGATGCCGACTCGGTAGCTGCGGCGCGGGAAGTCCCCGGCGTACACGCTGTGTTAACCGCAGATGATATCCCGCCTCATCTGGTGGGCCGCATGCTGCGAGACATGCCAATCCTGGCCCGCGAAGTGGTCAGGTTCGCCGGTCAGAAAGTCGTAGCTGTCGCTGCTGAAGACGATGACATGGCTGAAGCGGCCCTGGACCTGATTCAAATCGAGTACGAAGAACTCGACCCAATCCTGGACCCCATCGACGCTCTCAAGCCCGACGCTCCGGTCTTGCACCCCAATTTTATGGACTACGCCGGCATCCCGGATGGTAACCAAGCCCATCCCAACGCAGCCGGTCACGCAAGTTGGAGCAACGGCGATGTCGAAAAGGGTTTCGCCGAAGCCGATCTGGTATTTGAGCATACTTTCAAGACAAACCACCAACATCAGGCGTATATCGAGCCCCACGCCTCGGTGGTCTTTCTGGATAACAGCGGCCGAGTGCAGACCTGGGTGAACAGCAAAATGCCCTTCCAGGTGCGCCAGCAATTGTCCGAAGGCATAGACATGCCCACCGACCAGATTCGGGTCAACGCTACCACCATCGGCGGGGACTTTGGCGGCAAGGGCGGCTTCATGGACACCCACCTGGGTTTCTGGCTCTCCAAGACCACCGGTCGCCCCGTGCGTATGGCGATGACCTACATCGAAGAACTGATGGCTGGCAACCCCCGCCATCCAGCGGTTATGACCTTCAAGACTGGAGTCAAAAAAGACGGGTCGATCACCGCTCGCCAAGCCCACTTGGTCTACGACAGCGGTGGCTACGCGGCGTTTAAGCCCGCCCGAGGAGTCACCTACGGCTCCCGTTGCCTTGGCCCGTACAAGATTCCCCACGGACATATCGACTCCGATGTTGTCTACACCAACCAGGTACCCTGCGGCAGCATGCGCGCTCCCGGTGATCCGCAATCGATCTTCGCTGCCGAGGCTCAGATGGACCTGATTGCCCGCGAATTGGGCATGGACCCGGTGGCATTTCGACAGAAGAACCTGGTCCAGGATGGTGACGCATCGCCGTTGGGTTACTACTGGAAGAACATAATGGGCATCAAGACCCTGGATGCCGCCGTGGCGGAATCCGAATACAACCAGGCCAAGCCCCAAACGCCGGGCAAACTGACTGGCCGAGGAGTAGCACTCTGCGAGCGGCACGTGGGTGCGGGCAGTTCCACGGTCAAGATAACCATCGACTCTGAAGGGGTGGTCATGCTCTACACCGCGCTTCCCGACACCGGTTCCGGTTTCTACACCGTGCTGCGACAGATACTGGGTCAAGAACTAGGTGTGGCCTACGACCAGATCAAGCTGGAAAACTGGAGCACCGATGACGTTGCGTTTGAGACCGGTGTTGGCGGAAGCCGCGTTACCCACGTCGCCGGACAGGCGGTTTTCAGGGCTGCCCAGGAATTACGCCGCCAGTTGGTCACCATGTCTGCGGATATGTTCGGATGGCCAGAGGAGGAGACTGGCTTCTCCCAGGGAAAGGTTACCTCCCCTGGCAAGACTTCCATGAGCCTGAGTGACCTGGCAACCCTTGCCGGTGGACTCATGGAGGCTGATCACACCTACGATTCGGAGCGCGATGAAGACATAACGGTCTTTTGCGTCCAGATTGCCGAGGTAGAGTTGGACACAGAAACCGGACAGGTGCAATTGACCAAGTTCACCTCAGCCCACGACGTCGGAACGATCCTGAACCCCTTGGGTCATCAAGGTCAGATCGACGGCGCGGTGATGCAGGGTATCGGATACGCGCTTACCGAAGATCTGCAATACGATGAGGGGCACGTGACAACCCTGTCCATGGGCGAATATAAGATACCGTCCATGCCTGATATGCCCGAACTGCGCACGGTTCACGTTGCCAGCGAGAGTGGCGGCCCGTCACCCTACGGTGGCAAGGCCATTGGCGAGCAGGGAATCAGTTCCGTAGCTCCGGCAATCATCAACGCAATCCTAGATGCCACCGGAGTGAGTATCACCGAGATACCTGTGAATTCAGAGAAACTATTTCGGGCGATGCAAGATCGCTCTGAGAACTAGCCATTGGTGTATAATCCCTCGTAATTAACCACCAAGGCTCCCTAACCCTGGACAGCAGATAATCACACAGGAGGCAGACATGCCAAAGATTGACTCTCTGGGACACGTTGGAATCTACGCCGAAGACTTGATGATGATGCGGGACTTTTACAGCCGCGTCATGGGCCTCACCATCTCCGATGAGGACCTGGAAGAACGGGGAATGACCTTCTTCACCGCAGACAAAGAGCGCGAGCACCACGAGTTCGTGTTGATGAAGGGTCGGGTGACCTGTGACGACGCCAAAGTCATCCAGCAGATTTCCTTCATCGTTCCTTCCCTGGATGACCTGAGGGAATTCCATACTCGACTCGAAGCAGAACCCGGTGTAGAGATCGAGCGGATCGTCAGCCATGGCATCGCCTTTGGCATGTACTTCTTCGATCCAGAAGGCAACCGAATCGAGCTCTATGTTCGCACCCCCTACAAGGTCCCTCAGCCCCTGGGAGATGCCATCGACATCATGGCTCAATCCAACGAGGAACTAGAGGCTATCGCCAAGGCCCGCATCCCCGCTGGCGCCTAGTCTCCATAAGACACATTAGTGGTCTAACAAAAGGCCGAAAGGCGCGCCGCTTTCGTAGAAAACAGTGAGCCCGCCTCTCGGCCTTTTTGTTTTAAGGGATGCAGCTTCAAAATCTCCGCCAAGCGGAAGATCATTATTTGCCATTTAGTATGTTCACTCTTCAACTTCGGTCTCTCTGGTCAATGCAGGCCCTGCTTTCATGAGTAGCCCCCAAGCAGCGCGCTACGAAGACCTCCCCCACAGTTACCACATCTTCAAGTGGCGGGTGTTGCTGGCATTTGCCGGCTTCTACCTGTTCTTATATCTGGGTCGCTTCAACTTCTGGCCCGTTGCGCCGTTGGTCAAAGAGGATCTGAGCCTCAGCAACTTTGAAGTGGGTCTGGTGAACGCCCTGCTGCTCTGGGGGTTCGGTTTGGGTGACCTGGTCCACGGCAGACTTGCTGAGACCTATGGCCTACGACTGTGGGTGATGATTGGAGCAATCCTCACCACGGTGTTCAACGTCATCACCAGCTTTGCCACATCTGCCCTGACCATGGCTATCCCCTGGGGCATTGCTGGCTTTGTGAATGCCGCCTGCTGGGCCCCGGGTATAAGCATGATCTCCCAATGGTGGCCTCGCCGAAACCGGGGTATGGCCCTGGGTATAGTCGGCACCGCTGCCGGTGGGGCAATGGTCACCATGTGGTGGATCTCCGGCTACGTGGGCGCAGAATGGGGCTGGCGAGCGTCTTTCCGTTATCCGCCGCTGATCATTGCGGTGTTGGGAATCGCATTCTACTTCATTGCCAAGGACCGGCCCACCGATGTCGATCTACCAGAGTACGTGGAAGACGACGAAATCTCGGCCACCCCGGAGGCTATAGACCCGGAACGTCTAAGAGGACTGGGCCCCTATAAAGTCCTGTTGGGTAACTCAAGATTTCTCCTGGCTTGCCACGTTAAAGGTTTGGAGAACATCGTCCGCTACGGCCTGACCACCTGGGTGCCGATCTATTACTTCGAAGAAGGTGGGTTGTCCATAGAGTCCACGGTTTTTCTCACCATCCTGTTGCCTTTGGGTTATCTGGTTGCGCCTCCAGTGGCCGGAATAATCTCGGACCGTTGTCTGGGGAGCCGCCGTCAGCCAATGGTGATCTTCTCCTGTACGGTGAGCGCCCTGGTGTTGATCGGAATTGCCATCGCGCCTCCAGTGAACGTTACCCTGGGAGCTATTCTGCTGCTGGTCGGCGGCTTATCCATGGGCATGTCCCCCATGTCGACCGTTGCCGTGGACATAGCTGGACGGAGGATGTCAGGCACTGCCTCGGGCGTGTTGGATGCCCACGGGTATGCCTACGCGGGAGCACAGGCCCTGATATTTGCCGCAGTCCTGGACATGGCCGGCAGTCCCTGGCCCATTGTTTTCGTGGCCATGGCTGTAACCAGAGTAGTCTCCGGAATCATGATCTCTTGCGTTAAGGTCTGATTGCGGGCGGTACTCTGGCCCACGCCTGTAGAGATATGAAACACCTTTCCCTACACACCACTGTACCGCTGTGCCAGGTTCCTTCGATTTGAGCCGTATCGAAGCGAGACCCTTCGACGAACTCCCTCCCAGTTACCATATCTTCAGGTGGCGGGTTCTGCTGGCATTTGCTGGCTTCTACCTGTTCTTGTACTTGGGGCGGTTCAATTTCTGGCCGGTGGCTCCGCTGGTCAAAGAGGACCTTGGTCTCAACAACTTTGAGATAGGTCTCATAAATGCCCTGCTTCTCTGGGGATTTGGGATCGGCGACCTGTTCCACGGTCGGCTGGGCGAGCTCTATGGCCTCAGGTTATGGGTGTTGCTCGGGGCCATCCTCACCACCGTTTTCAACGTAATCACGAGCTTTGCCACGTCAGCCGTCACCATGGCCATACCGTGGGGTATTGCCGGGTTTGTGAACGCTGCTTGCTGGGCACCTGCCATAAGTATGATCTCCCAGTGGTGGCCTCGCCGGAGCCGCGGCATGGCACTGGGGATAGTCGGCACCTCTGCGGGTGGGGCCATGGTGCTCATGTGGTGGATATCGGGCTATGTGGGCGCAGAATGGGGCTGGCGCGCTTCCTTCAGATACCCACCGATAATCATCGCGGTGTTGGGAATCGCGTTCTATTTCATCGTCCGAGACAAGCCCTCGGATGTCGGCCTGCCAGAATACGTTGAAGAGGACGCTGTATCCGCGACTCCAGAAGCCATTGATTCGGATTTGCTCCGAGGATTCGGTCCCTACAAGCTTTTACTGTCCAACACCAGGTTCCTGATGGCCTGCCAGGTCAAAGGACTGGAGAACATCGTCCGCTACGGTCTGACCACCTGGGTGCCCATCTATTACTTCGAAGAGGGCGGAATGTCCATTGAGTCCACCATACTTCTTACGATTCTGCTTCCCGCTGGATATTTGGTCGCTCCGCCAACCGCAGGGATAATCTCAGACCGTTATCTGGACAGTCGCAGGCAGCCGATGATCATCTTCTCCTGTGCTGTGAGCGCAATTGTGCTGGTGGGCGTGGCTATCGCACCGCCGGTGAATGTGACCGTTGGGGCCGTGCTGATGCTTATTGGTGGTCTGTCCATGGGTATGTCATCGATAAATTCCGTGGCTGTGGACATAGCCGGACGTCGTATGTCTGGGACGGCTACCGGCATCATGAGCGCCCACGGGTATGCCTACGCCGGAGCTCAGGCGCTGGTATTCGCCGCTGTGCTGGATATGGCCGGCAGTCCCTGGCCCATCGTGTTTTTGGCCATGGCGGCCACCAGGGTTATCTCGGGAATCATGATCTCCCGGGTCAACGTCTAGCCTCATATCCCATCTCTCCCTGTTCCTTTAAGCCCGGTTGACTTCCCGTGTCTTGATGCTAGAATTAGTAATCGCAATTGGTTGCAATAACTTTTATTCGCACAAATAGCAGGCCCAAGGGCCAGAGCGAAGAAAGCCATGATTGGTCACGAAAGCGCCATCGAGACGCTGCGTCTGAAGGGACACCGGCTAACCCCACAACGCCTGATAGTGCTGTCCACCATTGCCTCAGGCGATGGACATATGGGTGTCGATGAGGTGTTTCAGGCCGCCAAAAAGGCCTATCCCTACATGGATATCGCCACGGTCTACCGGACTCTGCACCTGTTCAAGGAACTGGGCGTGGTAACCGAGGTGGCCATTGGTGATCGGCTTCATTTTGAGCTTACCGACCCCGACGGTCACCATCCCCATATGGTCTGTCGAGCCTGTAACGGCGCCTTCAACCTTAGCCCCCATTACCTGGCGGAATTCCGCGACACTTTAAACAAAGAATTTGGGTTTGAGCCTGACTTGGAACACTTCGCAGTCACCGGAGTCTGCGCAGGGTGCCAGGAAGCTAAAGCCAACGAGACTAAACAATAGATGCAACGCATTTTCAGCAGCACAAGATTCTGGGCAGCATTAATACTGGCTATGGCAATCGGTGCCTGCGGCGGCGAAACTTCAGAATCTTCCCAACCTGCGGTTCCAGGCGACACTCGTTTGAAAGTGGTGACCACGGTCTCACCCATCACGAGCATCGTTGAGAACATCGGTGGCTCACGCATAAGCCTCGAGGGCGTGGTTCCGGAGGGCGTAAATTCCCATACCTTTGAACCCACTCCATCCATGGCCAAACTCATGGCACAGGCAGACTTGGTTGTCCTGAATGGCCTGTTCCTGGAAGAGCCTACTTTGGCCCTGGCTGAAGCAAACAAGAGATCGGATGCGGTGATCTTGTCATTGGGAGAAAAAGCCGTTACTCCGGAACAATGGAAATTCGATTTCAGCTTTCCAGAATCCGGCGGACATCCGAACCCTCACCTTTGGCCGGACCCCAACTTGGGTCTGAGTTACGCCCAGATCGTCCATGATCAATTGGCTGCCATGGACCCTGATAATGCAGGTTATTACTCAGAGAATTTGGAGCGGTTTCGGGTCAAGATTGGCCAGATGGACCAGGCTATCCGAATTGCGGTGGCCACGATTCCAGAAGGGAACCGAAAACTCCTGACCTACCATGACTCCTGGGCCTATTTCGCCGGGCAGTACGGCATGGAAGTCATTGGTGCCGTGCAGCCGTCAAACTTCTCTCAACCTTCAGTCAAAGAAGTCGCGGCTCTGATCGACCAGGTGAAAGAACTGGGCCTGCCGGCCGTGTTTGGCTCGGAGGTGTTCTCCAGCGACGTGCTGGAATCCATCGCTAAGGAAGCCAACGCCGAGTTCATAGATGACCTGGCTGATGACGACCTCCCGGGCAAACCGGGCGACCCCGAACACACCTACCTGGGCCTGATGAAGAACAACCTTGAGGCAATGATCCCAGCGCTGGGCGGTGAAGCTAGTGCGATTGCCGGACTCGATGTTGGGAATGTGTTTGAAGGCGAAAGCGACTCTGTCTACCCGCAGTAGACTATCTAAAGAACTGACCTAGGCAGACAGCGAGTCCGCCTAAAGACCAGAGATAAGGAAAACCATGCTACATCCAATGCCACATCGCCACGGGCAGGGAGAGCCCATTGTGGAAATCAACTCAGTCACCTGTGGCTATGAGAAGCAACGGGTACTGACCGACGTCAGCCTGAAGGTGATGCGAGGCGACTTTGTCGGCCTGCTGGGTCCAAGTGGTTCCGGAAAGACCACCCTTTTGCGCACCGTTCTGGGCGCGGTGGACCTCTATGACGGCGAAGTGCTTATCAAAGGCGTTGCAACGTCCAAAAAACGTCCCAGGGTGGGTTACGTGCCCCAACTGGAGACCATCGACTGGAACTTCCCGGTGACCGTTCAAGAGGTGGTGATGATGGGGCGCACCATGGAGAACCGACTGTTCCCCTGGTACAAGAAAGAGGAAAAAGAACTGGCGGCTGAGATGATGAGTCGGCTGGGTATCTTGAACCTGGCAAACCGGCACATCCGCGAACTGTCCGGCGGCCAACAGCAGCGGGTCTTCCTCGCCCGCGCCCTCATTAGCAGCCCTGAATTGCTGCTGTTGGATGAGCCGACGTCAGGCGTGGACATCAAGACCAGAGATGATGTCATGCATCTTCTCCATGATCTCAACCACGACGGTGTGACGATCATCATCACCACCCATGAGATCAATGCCGTTGCTGTCCACCTGCCCTGGATCGTGTGCCTCGCTGGCAAGATACTGGCCGAGGGACCGCCGTCAGAGGTGATAACCACCGAGGTGCTCCGACTGACCTACGGCGCGGAGATGCCGGTGATCCACTACGACGGGATGACCATCGTGGCGGAGAGTCCCCACTCCTACGGCAGGAACGGCGGGGATAACGGCAGCACAGACGTACCACCGGTGCACGTCCATGAACCCGGCGGCAATCCGGAAGAAGAGATCGGACACCTGCGCCAACAGGGTTTCGATCCCGAGATTGAGGCGCGTCACGTCCGGGTCCACCGGACTGAACCTGGTTCTAACGCCAACCATGACCACGAGCACATGGCCCACCATCCAAACGAAGCTGACCACGCCCACGAACATGAAGGGGCTACCAATGACGAGGCCAGCAATGTTTGAGCCCTTCGATTACCAGTTCTTCGTCCGTGGGCTAATCGCGGCCACGCTGGTGGGTGGGCTCTGCGGCATGATTGGCGTCTACATC
>PCAH01000111.1 GCA_002730485.1 Dehalococcoidia bacterium
CTAACGAACACGCACCGTGCGTCGCAAAAAGGCGCTCAGCAGGTCTACGGCCAGGACCAGAATCAGATACCACAGGATTATCAACGCCACATCTGTGTATTGGAAAAAGCTCAGATTGAGCCTGAATTCCTGGCCCAAACCTCCTGCGCTGACAAAGCCGACAACCACGGTCGTGCGAATCACCACCTCCCACCGGTAGAGCAGATAGGTCAGAAACTGGGGCATTGCCTGGGGGATGATCCCGTAGGCCAACATCTGTAAATCTCCGGCCCCGGCAGAACGGAGCGCCCGCGCCGGGCCCGGGTCCATATTCTCCACCACTTCCGCAGAAAGCTTGCCCACGATCCCGTAGTTATGCAGCCCCAGGGCGATGGCCCCCGGCAGTATCCCCGGCGAGAGAAAGAACACTATCACCATCGCCCAGACCAACTCCGGGACCGATCTGGTGAAGGCAAAAAATAGCCGGAAGACATGGTACAAGGCTCCCATCGCCCGAGACGCGTTCCCTCCCAACTCGCCGTTGCTCACGTTTCTCGCCGCTGGCAAAAAGGTCAGCAACACACCCAGGCCAGCCAGGCCAATGGCCAGCACACTCATCATCAGGGTCTTGTAGGCGAGCTTTCCGGTCTCGCCCCAACGGCCCAGGTCAAAGAACGCTGGGGTCCCACCACCAGCCAAGCCATCTTCCAGTCCCAATAACTGCCGCAGAAAACTGCTGGCATTGCTCCAGGAGCGTCCGGAGAACAAGTCCCCCAACCCGCTGTCAGCGCCAACCAGGATATAGACCCAAGACACCACCGCCAGTCCTATAAACCCATAGAGAGACGCCCTGGCGACGGTCATTCCTCTTCGGCCTCGCACAGCCTCCATTAGAGCCGAATCGTCGGTTCTCATGTGCTCAGGCTCCGACGCACCCTGGTACTCCAATAATCGACCAGCAGCACCAACCCAAACAGGAACAAGAGTAGGGTCCAAACCTCACCGAACTTCAGGTCGTTCAGCGAGAGTTGTATCTCAAAGCCCAACCCGCGAATCCCGACGAAACTCATGATGGCTGCGGCGCGGATGGCACACTCAAACCGGTAGAAACCATAGCTGAGCAGGTCGGTCAGTACCATGGGCATCCGACCATAGATCAAGACTCTGGCTGGCGATGCCCCTGCGGAGCGCAATCCGTCCAGTGGTCCCTCAGGCACGTCATTGAGCAATTCGGAATAGATGCGGCCGAGTATTCCGGCGTAGGGCATGGCGATGGCCAGCACCACGGCCAGGGAGGAGAGGCCGAACGCCGCAACGAACAATACGGCCCAGATCAGTTCGTGAATGGAGCGCATGAACGCCAGGATGAACCGGACAACCACGGCCACTGCCAACCGGACGCGGCCTGGGGTTCCAAGTGGGCCGGAAGCGATTATTCCCAGGGGGAGCCCAAACAAGATGGCCAGAGTGATGCCAGCGACGGCGTGGACCACCGTCTGCCAACTGGCGATGAAAGCCAATCTCAAGAAACCAGGAGACAACTCCGGCGGGAACAGCGCCAGGCAGAAGTCCTTGAGCGCGGCGCTTCCACCGGTGTGGATGATACCGCCCCTCCAGTCCACCCCAGAGAGGCTCCACACAAACGCGCCAAATAAGACCAGCGTCAGCAGCCGCCTGGCCTCAAGGAACCGGGCAATGCCGGTGGATTTAGGGCTGGCGGTCCAAATCATAAAGGGCATCGAGCACTGAAGGTGTCAGCTCCTGGCTCGGTATATCGAATTGGAGCACACCCTCACGCAGCCCGATCACCCTAGTGAAGTGTTCTCTAATCATTTCAGGCGCGTGCAAACTGGCAATCATCGCACCACCAGTGTCGGCCGCCAAACCAGTCAGCAGTCTCAATATCTCGTCAGCCCTGGCCGGGTCCAGAGAAGAGACAGGCTCGTCTGCCAGGATTATCTTGGGCTTTTGCAGCATTAATCTGGCAATGGCGACTCTTTGCTGCTCTCCGCCGGATAACTGGGAAGTAGGATCATCGATTTTATCGGCGATGCCCAGGCGGGATAACGCGGCAAATGCGGCATCTCGCTCTCTGGCAGAGAAAAGTGAGACCAAAGACCGAAGTAATCCCCATTGACCCAACCGTCCGGCTAGGACGTTCTGCACCGCCGGTAGTTGCGGCACCAGATCAAGTTGCTGCTGTATCAACCCCACAGCCTCGGAAAGCCCGCGGCCGGACTGAAGACGGCTGGCTCGCTGGGAGTTCAAGAAAAGCTCGCCAGTGTCTGGTGGGATCAGTCCGGCTAGAACGTATAACAGGGTCGACTTGCCGCTGCCGCTGGGCCCAGCCAGCGCCACCCGCTCCCCGGCGCTGATAGCAACGTCGATTGGGGCCAAAGCCGTCAAGGCACCAAAGGCCTTGCCAATCCCATAGCCTTCAACAAGGAGTTGGGTCTGGTCACTATCAACGGTGGTTTGGTTCAGCGGGCCTGAAGTCTGGCTCACTTGATGATACCCAGTTCCCTCGCCACATCCTCTATGGCTTTGTAATTGCTATTTTCCGTGGCGATGAATCGATCCGTGCTGAACAAACTCAAAATCTCCTGATTCTCTTCAGGGCTCAAATCCAAAAGAGCTTGTTGGACCCTTTGTGGGAAGTCGTCGCCAAATCTTTCACTCATACCGGAAGCGGCGGTCCAGTTGTAGTCAAAATAGGCTGGTGTCGTTTCCAATACGCGGACCTTCTCAGTGTTCACCAGCCCTTCTGTCACCGCCCTTTCCCAGACGTCTTCGTTGAGGGCGCCAACATCAAAAGCGCCGCTCTCAACCAATCGCCAGGTCAGGTCATGGGAGCCGGAATAATTCGGCGGAGATTTGAAGCTGGCATCCGCATCCAACCCGGCAGATTGCAAGAAATGTCGGGGCATCAGATGACCAGATGTGGAGCTCTCGCTGCCAAATGTGATGGTCAGGTCTTCCGCCAGATCGGCCAGATCAACCAGAGAGTTGGCTGGCAGATCATTTCGGACGATGAATTTGGAGTGGAATGTAGCGTCATTCTCACGTTGAGCCAAAGCCTGGGCGCCGGAATCAAGTATCCGGGCCTGCACACCGGTGAGTCCGCCAAAGAAGGCTAGATCGAGATTACCCTGGGTAAATGCTGTCACCACCGCCGCGTAATCTGCGCTGGGCACGTACTCGACCTCAACCCCCAACCGCTGGGAGAGATATTCAGCGAAACCGTCATACCGCCTGGCAAGTCGGGAGGCGTCCTGATCTGGGATGCCCCCCACACGGAGCACGGGGGCATCACTGCCGCCACAGGCCGAGACCAGCAGCAAGACCACGACCAACACCAATCCGAGAAATGGGACCCGTATCAAACTCTTCAACTTACTTCCAAATGCCAGCGATTACCCAGAAACTATGCCTGACAAAAGACACAGGATTATCAGCCCGAATGAATAACCATTAAAAATTGGTAGTCCAACGGCTTACCTGGGGTTTGGAAGAAAGGCGGCGACGTGGGAAAAAGAGAGGAACAGGGGAAAATTCCCTGAAGCTACATGAAAACCCAGTGGGACCGCCGATCTGTCCAGGCCCCGCAGGTGCTGACTCAGGTAAAACCGGCGTTGGAAGTCTTCATGCTTGTATATGCTACGGCTAACACATCAAAAATATTAATGACCTATATAAACTATGTCAAATATATCGGAGTCTATGGGCCTTCAGAACACCTCTACGGAGGCTGGAGATTCCTTTACAACAATTGGGCTCGGCATTACAATCGCTAGTCAGATATGGCGACGCATTTCGCTGTATTCCGGCGCTTTTTCAGCCGATTATCTCAACCATTCATCCCAACCAAGCCGCCTCGGAACTGTTGGGGCCCTCAGGACTTGATGCCAGACCCAGAAGACATACTCATGGCCAATCGGGCCACCAAGCTCGACCGTATACGCGGCAACGGCATCGACCCCTATCCGGCCCGTTTTCACCGCTCCTACGACACTGCAGAGGCGACCAACCTCTTTGAAGAATTGGAGAGCGTTGAGCCAGTCGATGAGAAACTCCAAAACATCACACTGGCCGGCCGCATCTCCTCCATGCGCACCATGGGCAAGGCTGCCTTCATGGACATCCGTGACGCTTCCGGGGTCATCCAGGTTCTACTCCGCCAGAACAACCTGAACGAGGGCTTTGACCTGATCAAGGACCTGGACTTGGGCGACCACCTGGGCGTACGGGGCAACCTGATGCGCACTCGCACCGGCCAGGTGACCATTGATGCCCTGGAACTGACCGTCACTGCCAAGGGCATGCGTCCCCTACCAGAGAAATGGCATGGCCTGAGGGATGTTGAGACCCGCTACCGACAGCGGTACCTGGACCTGATCGCCAACCAGGACGAGATCATGCCGGTGTTCGTACTGCGCAGCAAGGTGATTAGCGGCATCCGCAGATTTCTGGACGAACGGGGCTTTCTGGAAGTGGACACCCCAATCCTCGTGCCGGTCGCGGGAGGAGCCCACGCCCAGCCCTTCATCACCCACCACAACGCCCTGGACCAGCAACTCTATCTGCGCATCGCCACCGAGCTATACCTGAAGCGGCTGATAATCGGCGGGTTCGACAAAGTCTATGAGATTGGTCGCGTGTTCCGCAACGAGGGCATCGACCAGGACCACAACCCCGAGTTCACCCTGCTGGAGAGCTACGAGGCCTACGCGGATTACAACGACGTCATGGAGATGGTCGAGCAGATGGTCTCTACGATCTGCACAGCCGTGAACGGCACGACCAAGATATCCATCGGCGATGATGTCATCGACTTTGCGCCGCCGTGGGCCAGGGTCAGTCTGCGCGAGGAACTGGAAAAACGCAGCGGCATCAACCTTGAATCCACCGATAACGAAGCCCTACGCAAGAAAGCATCAGAGATCGGCATCGACACTGCAGTCTTGGAAAGCCGGGGTCGTCTCATAGACAAGCTCCTCTCCACCTTTGTGGAGCCGAACCTGGTCCAGCCGACCTTTGTCCTGGACTACCCAGAGGAGATGTCCCCACTGGCCAAGGCCAAACCAGGCGCACCCGGCTATGTGGAGCGCTTTGAAGCCTTTGCCTATGGCATGGAGATAGCCAATTCCTACAGCGAGCTGAACGATCCAGCGGTACAACGGGAGCGGTTCGAAGACCAGGCCAAGATTCAAGAACTCTTCGAGAACGAAGACGTTGACCGGCAGGACGACGATTTCCTGACGGCCATGGAGTACGGCATGCCCCCCACCGGCGGCTTGGGCATCGGAATCGACCGTCTGGTAATGCTGCTCTCCGGCCAGCCATCCATCCGAGACGTGCTGCTGTTCCCCCAGATGCGGACACTGGCAAACATCTCAACGGAAGACGAGACTGAAATCGACTCCGGCGAAGAAACGACGGATTAACAATGCTTTCTATCGAACACATACGAGAACACCCGGACGAGGTGCGTGCCGCCCTAAAAACCAGGGGGGAAGACGACTCCATCACCGAGGTTCTGGAACTGGATACGGCGATTCGCGCTGCCATCACCGAGCGCGACAACCTGAACGCAGAGCGCAATCGGGTGAGCAAGGAATTGGGGCAGGCCCGTTCACAGGGGCAAGAGGTCTCAGAAGAGGCCCGGGCTCAGATGCGGGAGACCGGCAACCAGGCCGATGCGCTGAACGAAAAGACCCGAGAGTTGGGAGACCGCATGAGCGAGATCATGTTGACCCTCCCCAACCTGCCCCAGTCCGACGTTCCCGTTGGCGAGGATGAATCCGGCAGCGTTGTCATTCGCCAGAGCGGCGAGCCCCCGGTCATGGACTTCGAGCCCAAACCCCACTGGGACCTGGGCGAAGAACTGGGAATCATCGACTTTGAACGCGGCACCAAGCTGGCGGGAAGTCGGTTCTACACCATGCAGGACTACGGACCCAAGCTGGAGCGGGCCGTGATCGCCTTCATGCTGGACCTGCATTCAAAGAATCACGGCTACACGGAGATTTCTCTGCCTGCCGTGGTCAAACGGGACATCATGGAGGGCTCCGGCAACCTGCCCAAATTTGAAGACAACCTTTACCACGACGTTGAAGATGACCTCTGGCTGATACCAACCGCTGAAGTCCCAATCACCAACCTGTACCGGGACGAAATAATCCCGGCCAACACGCTGCCCCTGAAATACGTGGCCCAGACTCCCTGCTTCCGCCGGGAAAAGGCCTCCGCTGGCCGGGACACCCGTGGCATCAAGCGGGTGCACCAGTTCAACAAGGTTGAGATGTACCAGTTTGTTGAGCCTGAGACCTCCAATGCAGATTTGGAGAAGTTGGTGGACGACGCTGAAGATGTCTGCCGACAATTGGGCTTCACCTACCGGGTCTTAGCCCTCTGCACTGGAGACATGGGTTTCGCATCCTCCAAGACCTACGACATAGAAGTCTGGGCGGCTGGCTGCCAGGAGTGGCTTGAGGTCAGCTCCTGCTCCAACTGTACCGACTTCCAGGCCCGCCGCTCCAACATCCGCTACCGAGCGGAAGACGGCGGCCGCCCCCGCATCCCTCACACCCTGAACGGCTCGGGCCTGGCTCTGCCCCGCGTCATGATCGCCATCATGGAGAACAATCAGCAGCCGGACGGCTCGATCGTCATCCCCGAGGTGCTTCGTCCATACACCGGTTTCGACGTTATCCCGACCAAGACCAGCTAACATTGATCACTCTGTTTCGGACTCCATGTTTAAGAACAGAACTTTATATAAAACTCCGGGGCAAAGCAGGATTGTAGCAATAGGTGCTCTTCTACTGCTGGTTATGGCCATTGCAGACTGAACTGCGAAGGCTTCAGGCTGGAGACGGTCCGGGTGGACGGGCCTTCCGCCCCTCCGGAAAATGCATGTGATGGCTTTTCCACAGCGTTTGTGCAAGAAGAAGCCCGGCGAGCGTTTGATGATTCCCTCATCTTGCTCGGGCCTTAGCCGGGTTCCTTCCTTCGACAGCCAACCCAGCTTAGGCTAGAATGCCTCCAACTAATTCCAGTCTGGAGGGAAGGCATGTCAGGAATATGGCCCGGTGAAACTCAGTGCGTGGTACTTCTTGGGTTCGACATCGATGGAGTTTCGTCGTGGTTGAACCGTAACCCGTCGTTCAAAGACCACCCAAGTCTCATGTCCATGGCCGAGTACGGCCCGTCTGTGGCCACACCGCGTATTCTAGACCTGCTGGACGCCCATTCCATACCAGCCAGCTTCTACGTGCCGGGCTATGTGGCTGAAACCCACGAGGACATGGTTAAAGAGATTGCCAACCGGGGGCACGAGATCGCCCACCACGGCTACATGCACGAACCGCCTTCCAGCCTCACCAGAGAACAAGAGATCGAAGTCATCGAGTCGGGCATCCGCATCCTCTGTGGCATCACCGGAGAACAACCGCTGGGCTACCGCTCGCCAAGCTGGGAGTTGTCCGAACACTCGCTGGAGTTGTTGACCGATTACGGGTTCATCTACGACAGCAGTCTGATGGGCGATGATGCACCATACATCGTCGATTCCCCGACCAATGGCAAATCCCTGGTGGAACTTCCAATTCACTGGCTCTTGGACGACGCACCCAATTTTGTCTACGCGCCGGTGGCCAACCGCCTGGGCCCCATGCGCAGCCCCGACGAGGTTTACCAGACTTGGGCCTCGGAGTTTGAGGGCCTGTACCGCTACGGGCGTGCGTTCACGCTGACCATGCACCCCCAGTACATCGGCCGGCCAGGCCGGCTGCTCATGCTGGAACGCCTAATCGAACACATAAAGACTTTCCCCAACGTCAAATTCATGCGGGCCATAGATGTGGCGCAGATGTGGCGTTAGAGCTGACTCCCCGATAAATCTATTGCCAAGGGTCTGCATCAGAATTAACATGACGGCAGATTACCTCGTACCTACAGGAGCACAGGATGCCTAAAGTACATGACCGCGGTGGCTGGCCCAACGAAGACCCCATCGACCATTCCGAACACGCGATGGAGGAATGGGAACGGAAGGTCGACGCTCTCAACGGAGTGCTCGGTGAAAGGGGACTCAAGAGCTCCGACCAGCTGCGTCGCGCCATCGAGAGTATGGACCTGGAGACCTATGAGTCCCTGGCCTACTACGAGAAGTGGACCGCCGCTATGGAGATGCTCCTGGTGGAACAGGGCGTGATGACCACAGATGAGATCGACGCCAAGATGGAAGCCCTGAAACAGGGCCAAGAGTAACCATGGCTAAGTACCGACCCGGCGACCAGGTCCGCATTCGAGTTGGCGTCCCACCGACCCATTTCAGAACGCCTGAGTACGTACAGGGCAAGCAGGGCCATATAGAAACTTCTTGGGGGGCGTTCCCCAATCCGGAAGGACTGGCCTACGGCGGTGACGGACTGCCAGCTCAGCCTCTATACCTGGTCAAATTTGCCCAGACCGACCTCTGGAGCAATTACAAAGGCGCAGCACAGGACTCCCTGCTCCTAGACATATACGAAAACTGGCTGGAATCCATCTAACTAGAAACAAGACGGCTAATTCAGGAGAGCGCTCCATGGCTGACAACGGACATTCCCACGGCGAAAACGCAGAATATTACGCTCTGAGAGCCGAGGCCATCCAGGAATTATTGATCGAGAAGGGCGTCTGCACCATGGATGACATCCTCACCATGGCCGACCAGATCGACTCCCGCTCACCCGAGGACGGCGCCAAGGTATTGGCCCACGCCTGGGTTGACCCGGAATACAAAGCCCGTCTTCTGGCTGATGCTGAGTCCGCCCTTTTGGAACTGGGCTATGACCTGCCCGAGACTGCCCCCAAACTGACGGTCTTAGAGAACACGAATGACGTCCACAACATGGCGGTCTGCACCCTGTGTTCCTGCTATCCCAGGGCGATTATTGGGCGCCCACCTGCTTGGTACAAGGGGTTGGCCTACCGCTCTCGAGTCGTGGTAGACCCCAGGGGAGTGCTGCAGGAGTTCGGCACCGAGCTGGACGAAGCCGTGCAGGTGCGGGTCATCGACAGCAGCGCCGACTACCGCTACCTGATCCTGCCCAAGCGACCGGAAGGAACTGAGGGTATGAGCGAGGAAGAACTGGCCAAGCTCATCACCCAGGAGAGCATGATCGGTGTCGGTCTGGCCGTCTCACCGGAGTCGGTCCAGACCAGCTAGCCAAAACCGTTCCGAAAAATAAAAGACCCCTACGCCCATGTCGTAGGGGTCTTTTGCTTTGCTGCCGTTGTCGCTGTGAGCCGATTTAGCCGGGTCGATCCAGCATCTGTTGGGGAATGTCTCCCAACAGCGATTCAACTCCTGGCATGGCCGTATCGTCGCTCAGTGCCAAATGTAGCGGCGTGATTGAGATGCAATTACTCTTGATTGCAGCTATGTCGCTATCTTCAGACGGAGTCACCGTGCTGGGTTTGTTCCTGGATATCCAGTACCGTTTCTCCGGCCCCACGTTCTCGGC
>PCAH01000112.1 GCA_002730485.1 Dehalococcoidia bacterium
GGGCTGACGGACATAGTGGGCTGACCGTTCGTTGTTGCGGACATCCGCGGGCAGGTTTTTCGGAAAGTTGCTCTTGTGACTGCCCGGGATGCAGCCAAATCCACCATCACCAACATCGGCGTGAGTCAGAAAGAACGTGCAGACCGTGAGTCCATTCCGCATCACGCAGTCGCGATACCTGTACCAGTGATCCGCGGCACGCCCCGTGGCGTGACCGTCACCCCCGTGGAGGCCTCCTTGCCGGGCACCGTTCTTCATGAAAATGCAGTAGTCGTGGTCAGCTCTGAACTTCGGTCCCAGCAGTTCGAGGAGATACGGTACGACACTTGGATGGTCAAACAGGTTCACGCAGGCGGAGTCCCAACCGGATACGCGACTCGTCCGCTTGAAGTTCGTCTCATCGTAGGGCTGTCCGAACTCACGGTCGGCGATGGTGTTAAGGGTGCCGACCTCCTCGGGTGAGAGGGCGTTCTTGATGAGGATGTAGCCTTCAAGGTCAAAGATGAATCTCTCTTCTGGTGTCATCTACGCTGCCGATCTCCCGGAACGGGAACCCAGAGTTTGGTGGTTGTGGACATCAGGCCCGGTGGTTCCTGAACGCCGGTTTCTCGCCAGGGACCGGGGAGTTGTCGAAGGCGCCGCGGTTCAGAACCGTTTCGACTCCTCCGAATTCGTCGATCTTTGTGGCCTGGTCATCCTTTGCCCTGCGGTCTTGTTCGATGGGGTCGCAGATCTCACGGAGTCGTCGTTCGAAATGGTCGACGCGATCGGATTCCGTGCTCGCCAGATCGGTGAGCTCGTCCGGATCCGATACCATGTCATAAAGCTGGGCCGGCTCGTGTGCGTAATGGACATACTTGTGTGTCAGATCACGGACCATGTAGGACGCGTGACGTGAACCGACTGCATGATACTCGCTGAAGATCGTTCGGTCCTGGTCCGGCTCGTTTGCGATCGACCAGATCGACCCGCCCGGCAGGTCGCCATCGGAGTCGGAAAGCGAGGCACCGACGCACTCGACAGCTGTCGGGAAGGTGTCGACAAGTGAAATGGGGGTCTTGCGGACTTCTGCCGCGGGTATGTCCGGGCCGGCTGCAATGAACGGAATCCCGGCGGACTCTTCGAACATGCTGAACTTGCCCCACACGCCGCGTGCGCCCTGGTGCTCACCGTGATCCGAGGTGTAGATCACACGCGTTGAATCGACCAAACCGAGTTTGTCGAGTTCATCGAGAACACGACCGATCTGTTCATCCAGATGCGAGCAGGCGCCAAGGTAGGCGGCAATCATCTGCTTGATCTGTGCCTCGGTGAATTGGGGGTCGAAGTCGAAGAACCTGCGCATATAGTCGAGCGCGGGATGCTGCGGCCAGTCGGATTCTCGCCACTGAGGCTGAAACGGGATATGCTGGTCGATATACTGGTCAAAGAACTTCTGTGGGCAGATGTAAGGCGGATGCGGACAGACGAACGAGAGGAACAGGGCCCAAGGCTTCTCGTCGTCTTTGTGCTCGTTGAGCCAAGCGACCCCGTTGTCACCGTTCCGAACGTCATATTGGAGATAGGTCGACTCTCCTGGGCCTGCGTCGAGGATGCCTACGCGCTTCTTTCTGACGGGGGCTCGTTCATCACGAATGCATCCGAGTACGTCGCCAACGCCGTCAACAACGTGCAAGGGCTCTACTTCGTTTGTGAATCCGTGATCGTTCTGTGGTCCGCTGAAGTGAAGTTTGCCGATCGAGTCTATGTGGAAGCCCTGCTCCCGCAGTCGATGATGCCAGCTGTTGACTCTTCCGTCGTATGGGTGGCCGTTGTCCCAGTAGCCAGCCTGGTGAACGTATCGACCGGTCGCCAGTGAGGCACGGACGGGTACGCAGATTGGGCAGTTGGTGTAGGCGTTGTCGAATCGTGTTCCGCGCTCTGCCAGTCGGTCGAGGTTCGGTGTTTGTACCACCGGGTGGCCGTAACATCCGAGGGCGTGCTTGTTGTGTTGATCGGAGATGATGTAGAGGAAGTTCGCAGGTCTCATCCGGTCGCTTTCGTGGTGGATCTGGCAAGCCCCCAGCAGAGGGCCGCAGGTCCCAAACAAGCGGAGAGGCAGGATCGGCACCAGCGGATTCACTGCAGCCGCGATGCTGTCTTACCAGATACTGCGCTCTCGCCAACGCATGTGTCGGCTGCTCGTCATGTTCGCCCTTCAAGGGGCGGTAACATATCTTGGGATCTGAGGTTTATCAACATCAAAAGCGACAACCACGTGACTCCTTCATCTGTGGACGTGTCGGTCGGGAGCGCACGAAGACATCATGCAGGACAACAGCAAGATTGGAGATGGGATCAAATGAGAAGCGGCGACGAAAGGCTGTTCGGGATCACCGTACTGGCGGATTTCGTGCTGAACGAAGGGATCGACGGGATCCTGGACAACATCACCGAGCGAGCGGGGGCAAACGCGATTGCCGTGAACCCCATCGTGACCGCGGAAGCGGCAGAGGGGGAGGGGAGCTGGCAACCGCCCGCTGATGCCGGGAGCAGCCCGCGGGTGTTTGACCGGCCGCTGTGGGGGAAGACGTCGCTTTGGGTACGCTCGGGACCGAGCTATCAGCCGAACGAGGCCTTGTATTCGGCGTCGCGGTACAAGCCGAAGCAGCCAAACGACCTGACCGAGTCGCATGGCAGCCTGGTCGGCGCGTTTATCGACGCGGCGCTGGAACGAGGGATCAAGGTGTATCTGCAGATACCCAGCATCACACCGTCAGGCTTGCAGGATGATGATCGTCCACGACTCCCGAATGGAGAGATCCCGGACCGGATGGCAGATACCGGCAGCCTGGCGAGTCCGGCGAACCGTGCCTATGCCGGTGCGTTCATCCTGGATCTGCTCGAGATGTATCCGAATGTGACCGGATTCCGGCCGGACTGGCCGGAATATCCGTGTTACAAGCTTCCGGAAGCCTTCCAGGACTTCAACGACCACGTGGCGCGATGGGCAGCTGACAACGGATTCGACTTCGGACTGATCCAACAGGATGTAGGTCGATTCTACAGCTATCTGCACGGTAACCTGACAAACACGGATCTCGAGGAATTCGCCGATGTCGAACGTGGCAAATGGGCACAGACACGTCTGCTCAGACAATTCCCGAATGTCTACGCGTGGCTCCGGCTGAAGCGGGCACTGTCGATGGACTTGTTGGGCTTCTGGCGGAAGACGATCACAGAAGCGGGCGGAGCAGAAAAGGAGCTTTCTGCCAATGCTTTCATGCCACCCCTTACGTTGTGGACAGGTCTCGATCTTGCCGGCGCCGCGGACATCTGTGATGCCGTCTCACCGAAACTCTACACGATGCACTGGTCCGCGATGGTCAAGTTCTGGGGGCAGGTCTTGATCGACAACAACGAGGGTCTGGACGAGGCGCTAGTTGTGCGTTCTCTCGTCAATCTGTTCGACATCGATGATCAGGCTCCTGCGAGCCGGATCACTGATTACGGCTCCCCGCTTCCCGACGAGCCACATCCAATCCCGAATGGTCCCCAGGAACGCAGAATCCGTCAGGCCATCGCCGAGGTTAGGGGCAAGGCGGATACCACGTTCCTGATGCACGGATACGGGCCTCCAGATGACTTCGCGAGGCGGTTCAGGCTGGTTGCTGAGAGTCAGGCGGATGGGGTGTGGATCAACCGGTATGGGTATCTGAGTGATGAGAAACTGAGCACGGTCGGGGATATCTGGAAAAAGAGCAGGTAAGGTCCAAGATCAAGCATTCAGAGTTTTTCATGAAAGATCACCGGGCTGGGTCGAAACACGGAATGCGTATTGTGCTTGCCCGGGATGCGGCAGAAACTGCCATCTCCCGACCTGCCGTGTCAGGATTCTTTGAGGACGATGTAACCATCCAGGTCAAGAAAGATCCTCTCTGCCGGGGTCATATACGCTCACCCCAGACTCAAGGCGTTCCTCGCCACCCGATCTCCTGGCGGGCCTTCATGATGAAGAGCCGGGGGGGTGGTGTCTCTGATACCACCGTTATGTTCACATCCAGCACGAGTGGAAGATCAGACGGGATGTCCTTCCTCGCGAGGAGCTTGATGACCCAGATCAGGCCCGAGAACGAGACGTGCCAAGGGGACAGGAGGAGCGTCGATCGCTGGGGACCGTCCGAGCCACGAGGCGAGTCGAGGTGGAATGCTCGAAAATCAGGGAGATCCTGGTCCTCCGTTACCGGGAACAAGGGACGCGCTTCCGTTCGTGCGCTCAAGAGGTCGAAGTGATCAGAGAAGATGGTGCCCGTGTCCTGGAATGCGAGCTGGAAGGAATAGGCCTCCAGATCCGCGGCATCGGGCATGAAGCCCTGGAATTCAATCGAGTCGCCGACAGTCGGACGGGGGATGGCTCCCTGACCGTTATAAACAGGTGGGTTCTCGACGTTGGAGTCGATCAGGAGGTAGAAATCTTTGGATGTGGGCGTGGCGGAGGAGAGCTCCTGGGAGCGGGTGGAGAGCGACCAGTAGAATCGCCGCCGCATACGTCACGACCTGGTCGAAGCGACCGTCACCTGAGAGCGGGAGTGGCCCGTGACGTGTCATCGGTCTATGTCTGGAGAGCGTGTTTGAGGGCTGCTCGAGCAAGAAGACGGGTGGAATCCAGTGTGGGAAGAGGGGAGACGTCATCATTGATGATGAGTGGGATTTCGGTGCAGCCAAGTACGACTGCGTCGCAGCCCTCGGCTGCAAGCGCGCCGATGGTTTCGACGAAATAGCTGCGGGAAGGCTCCCGGATATCGCCGTAGACGAGTTCATTGAAAATGATGTTGTTGATGCGAATGCGCTCATCGAGATTGGGTGTGGCCGTTTCGATTTCAGCCTGGGAAGCCGCTTCACGGTAGACGGGGCCTTCCATCAAGAACCGGGTCCCCGTGATGCCCAACCGGCCAAACCCCAGCGACTGCGCCTTCTCACAGACGACACGTGCGATGTGCAGCCAGGGGAGCGGAGATTGTGCCTCAACGATGTCGAAAGACTGATGTATCGTGTTGTCCGGGCAGATCAGGAAGTCGGCACCGACTTCTGCCAGCTTGCGTGCAGAGATGAGCATGAGCTTCGCCACAGCCGACCAGTCATCTGACTCGATACCGACCATGTAATCCGCAAGCGGTATCGTGTGCATCGAGATCTCTGGATGGGTATGGGGCCCCATCTCTGATGCCCCCTCGACGCATATCGTACGGTAGCAAAGGGCAGCACCCTCGGCGCTGCAAGCTACGATTCCAATGTGTTTCGTCATATAAGCCTAAAGTCGTTGACCGCAGAGATCACCAGGGATACCAAGAAACGACAGAAGACAGGGAGGCCGCCGGTAATGATGCCTGTCTGGGTTGCGCTTTTCCGCGCCCCCTGCCTCGAGCCTGACTGATGCATAAACTGAACGCGTTCGTATGCTACAGTGTTGTCAGCCTGCTCGCCGCCGCGTAGCTATGGCGAAGCGGGGAGCAGACGCTGTGTAGTCGGCGACAGGGCCGAAAGCCGTTCACTTCCGGTTGATCGACGCCTCCCCTCGACTTCGCTCGGGCCAGGTTCAAAGGATTCACGCTCGGTGTGACGATGTTTATGTGTCGCCTCGTCAGGATCGATGTACAATATCCAATGTTCTTTGACTCTGTGAGTGTATCCTGTCCTACAAGAGCAAGTTGATCATTCGCCGTGCTCTGCACGGTGATGTCTCCCCTGCGCCAGGTTCATGCATATATTAGGGTAGGTCCCTAATCCCCATACCGATTTATGATATGAACTTCTGATTCGTTTGTGCTCGGATCGATGAACTTGGTCAGGAGGGCGACTCGGTTGTCTTCGTCCAGCAGATTCCAGAACCGGTTGGCCGTTTCTTCGAGCGTATCGAGCAACGATACGGGATAAGGTTCGCCCTCAAACGACGGGACCGGGTCGCCGTCATCCAGGTAGGTGGTGATGCAATGGCCATATCCCGGGATCGCGGCTTCATCCGTGGCGTAGTGTCGCGAGGTGTGGTTGGCGTTGCCCTGTACCGTTTTGAGTATGCCGAGCTTGTAGGTGTAGGCCGTGTCGTCGTTTGTGTTCACAAGGCCTGAGATCCGAGGTGTCTTGATCGGGGGGTCCGGCTCCCACGTGCGGGTGTCGAGCGCAGACTCGAACGTGCCGCCATCTGCCAGATGAGCGTCGATTGTGTCTGTCTGATCGCCGTTTGTAACGATATGGTTCGGTCCATTCACACGGATCGGGTGATACGAGACCAGTTCGAGATTTTCGACTTTCGATTCATCGAAAACCCAGGTGCGCACCGTGTCACCTTCGTGAATGAAGATCCGATTTCGGCTTCCCTCGCTGCGGCCCGTCAGCCAATATACCTGGACGAGGCGACTCCCATTGGGTGTTGCACCAATTACGATCCCCCTGCCCGTGTATTGCGACGTTTCGATCCGATCCGACTGGTCTTCGAATTCAGGCATTCCCATCCTTTTCCGTTAGTGCTTTCACAAAGTTGAATGATGTTTTGATGGCTACGGGTGTCGCGACGTGTTGGGGTGTGTATTCGAACACCGCAGCTGCGTGTCGGGGGAGTTGGTCGACGATTCGGGAGAGGTTATACTCGGCATCCATCGCCGATCGCATCGGGTGCGGGGGCGTCCAGCGATAGTTGCGGCCCTCCATCCGAACATTATGGAGATGGACGATGGAGATCAGGTGTTTCCATCGAGTAAACTGTGCGAAGTAGACCTCTTCCAATCGGCTTGCCAGCAAATGGTCACCCACGTCCCAGCAAATGTGCAAGCCCGCATCGGAGAAGATACGGGTGGGGGCATTCCGAAGCCAACCAATGCCGGCTGGATCGTGATCATCGCCGAGCTTGGGTTCACATATCACCCGGATATCCGTGAGTCGCTGTAGGCGGGAGAGTTTCTGGATGCCGTTGTCTACTGCGGGGAGATCGAGATCTCCGCTTACCGAGGCATATGGGTAGTGAACGAGCAGGTAGTCGATTTTCGCTCGTATACACCAATCCATCTCCTGCTGGATCTGCATCCAGGCAGCTTCTGTCGGCATCTGCACATCTCTCAGGAGGTCGTATTTGGAACCGCCCTGGACCAGAGGGGAGTGAATGCCAACCGTCTTGTCGCGCGCTCGAGCTCGGGCGGCAAAACGATCTGCAACTTCAAGGCTCTCGAACAGCCCGATCTCGATATGCTCGATATCTTTACGGAACAGCCTATCCAGCTGGTTCGTATGCGAACGCACAGCACTGGCCGATATCCCGATTCTCAAGCCTGCTCCCTTGGATAGTGCGACATTGGGGTCAGGGATGTTCACGGCCCTCTGACGCCGAGCGTTGTGGCCGATTATCCGACGCTGCTCCGGAACGCGGAGTTGATGCCTCCGCACAAGCCGGACCTCGAAGTCCGACGTGTCGATGCGGATGAGGCAAACGAGTAAGGGTCGGACTTGCTCCGGATATATAGCGACAGTCGATTCAACCCTTTCTTCATCGAATCCTGCGGCGCTCCCGGTCTCGAGCACTTCCTTGCCGTTGATTGTGACCGGGAGCGCCGCAGGGATCCCGGGCGTCGCTGCGATCTGGGCTGTCGGTGGGTTGTGGGAGAGACCCTATACCAGCTCGAGACGTCGTTCAATAACATGAAGCGGATGGGATTCAAGCTCGCCTACGAGCGCGAGGTCTACGGATACGGGTTGGATTCCTAGCACGCCATCAGTGATGGAACAGACGCGCATATTGCTCGGGGTGGTCGAAGATGCCACCACTCTCTGCGTAGTACCGGTCCGTCAGCCGAAAGGCTCCGTCTTCCGGCTTGAGCCAGGGCGCATCGGGTATCGGATAGGTCGCTACCATACGATCCCACATCGTGTAGTTTTCGGGGCCGTTCGACTCCATCAGTCCGCCCACCAGACCCGGAAATGCGGGCAGCCGAGCCGCGATGTTCTTGTTCCATTCCATCAGGATTGGAACGCAGGCATTGTCCGCGACAAAACACGCCATCCCCGATTCCGACCCGGCCTTGATCATTTCGAAGGCGAGTGACATCGTTTTTCCGGCAGGCTTGATCGCGAGTCCACGGTAGCCCTGCTCGGCGCGACGGTGTATGTCTTCAGTGGTGTGAATGCTCTCGTCAGCCGCAAAGCAGCCATCGAGGTCGTGAACGTCGACGTCAACCGACTCGTCAAAAGGCTCCTCAATCAGGATGATACGCTCCAGTGCACCGATTCGGTCGGCGTGTTCTAGCAGGTCCCGTATGCCCGCCTTTTCCTTGTAGCGTGCGTTTACATCCAGGTAGTAGAGGATGTTTCCGCTCTCGGTCATCGCAGATGTGTGCGTCTTTGCAAGATCGTGTATCCGGGTCAGCCAGGCTTTGTCCTTCTCGACCATTTCCGACGGATCGCCGGGTTGTCCCATCTTGATCTTCAGGACGTAGCTGCCGGCGGCCAACATCTCTTCGAGTTCCTGCACCGGCGTGTTGTATCCGACTGCGGGCACACTCGCGACGGCTTCCTGGCGATCAGAAAGATCCGGCCCTGCCCACGGTGGGATGAGTTCGTCAAATAAACGGACACCATTATTGGCCGCGAAGAGCAGCCACGCCGCATTGTCTAGCGCGACGAGCGCGATCAGTACAAAGGTCAGTCGAAGTCGATCGGTTCCCGTGATCGAGCATCCATAAGCGTAACTGTGCGGCAGCACGTCACCCAGCATCGACGGGGGATCCGGATACTCGCGCCCCTTCACGTGTTGCAGAGCGTGTTCGAGGATCGACGCCTGAAGCAGGTTACCACCCACTTCGGTATGTGCGCTGAAGACGTTCGGATCAGACCAAAGGACGGCGAGCCCCCCAAGGCCTACCGAGCTGTTTTCCTGATCATCAGAAATCCTGACGACAGTGTTCCATTTCTCGTGGAATGCCGATCCCTTGAACGCGAAGGGTCGTGCGAAGGGCTCTCGCTGTATCTCCAGCTGTGTTTCCGTAATTCTCATCGAAGCTCCGTGCTAGACCTTGTGTTCGCAGAGCCCTATCATACCCGCCCGCCGCGGTTTCAACAAGGTTTCACTTGGGCGTCTTCTGATTTCCGAACTCTGGTGTCTCTATGAACACATTTGTCATTGGTATCGCCGGCGGCACGGGTGCAGGCAAGACAACGCTCGCGACCGCCGTTGTCGACAGGCTTGAGACGAAGGCCACGCTGATTGCACACGATGCGTACTACCTTGATCTGAGCGCTCTCGACGAAGTGAATCGCGCGAAGGTAAACTTCGATTCACCGGAATCACTCGAAACTGAGCTTCTGGTTGCGCATCTGGATGCCCTGAAGGCGGGGGAATCCGTTTCCGGACCCGTGTATGATTTTACGACGCACTGCCGTCTTGCGGATAGGGGGCGCGATATCGCTCCGTCTGCGGTTGTGATCGTCGAGGGAATCCTGCTGCTGGCCGTACAATCGATCCTGCCCTGTCTCGACCTGAAGGTGTTTGTGGAGGCGGATTCAGATGAGCGGATTCTGAGACGGATACGGAGAGATGTGGATGAGCGAGGGCGCACTGTGTCGTCGGTCATGGAACAGTATCTCGGGACGGTGAAGCCGATGCACGAAAAGTACGTGGCCCCGAGTCGGGCGAAGGCGGATCTGGTGGTGAACGGGGGGAGAGGCACAGCCAGGGCGGTGGAGGTGATCGTGGCCCACGTGGAGGCGAGGTTGAGAGTGATGTGAAGTAACCGTGTCGCGGAGAGCTCGGACCGCGTCACGTGGGTCCCGACGTGACGGGACGTAGGGAAAAGGAGAACGCCCCCGGTCAGTGGCTGGGGGCGTTTCGATGTGTGGTGAGGATGACCAGGTAATGAATCACGATGGTCGAGATCTGCAAGAGATTCTTCGCATTCGCTCAGGATGACGTGCCGGGTCGGAGCCGGTTACGCTTCGGTGTCGACCTTGCGGATATCTTCGGCGCGTTTGTCGACGTCCGGGAAACCGACATTCTTGTCGATCTCATTCTGGATTGCCTCACCGGTCAGGTAGCGTTTCAGGTTCTCGCAGAAGAACCCGACGGTGCGGTGATGTCGTTTGGGTGATGCCCCGGCGGCGTGCGGTGTGATGATGCAGTTTTCTAGATCCCATAACTCACTGTCAGCGCTGA
>PCAH01000113.1 GCA_002730485.1 Dehalococcoidia bacterium
CCGCCCATGTCTCCGCCGCCCATGTCTCCGCCGCCCATGTCCTCCATCGGCTCGTCCATCGGCTCGTCCATCGGCTCGTCCATCGGCTCGTCCATCGGCTCTCCACCACCTTCATGGCCGCCAGCGGATACAGAGTTCACTGATATCGTGCCATAGCCGAGTGGCAAAGAGGTAGCCGACACTACGACAACTATCAATGCTATGGTCAATATGCGAAACAACAAACTGTTTTGATAAATAGTTGTAAACACGATTCTAATTCTGCATCCTTTTTATGGTTTTATGGTGTTAGCGGTGGTTGAGTTTAAAAACCAATTACACCGACTAGCTACAAGAGAAGTTACTTGTCAGTCTATTAAATCTTAATTGAACCACTGACGCATCATGCCCAGTAACCATTAGAGTGAATGATGTCGATTGATCTGGACAGTTCCATGCCCCAATCAATCCGCCTCCAGCAACGTCGCTTGAACCATCTGCAGACTTAAATCCGATTGCTGAACCCGCCTCGATTCCCACGGAAATCACAGACTCGCTTACCGTTTCGAATGTCAGATCGGGCTGGTTATCCTGCAACATATCGAAGGTCCCCGAAATCAATCCCTCCACTGTTACGCCATTTATTGGCACCCAGCTCAGAATAACGTTTACTCCGCTGTATTCAAGCTGCACTATTCCTTGAGAATCTGTATTCCCGGGTAAGTTGGTAACATAGGCCCCACGGTCAAGGCCTAAAACAAACCCAAATTCATTCAATTCCTGAGGTGGTTTCGGAGTCGCGGTCGGCACAACTGTCGGTGTCGCTGTTGGAGCAACTGTTGGAGCAAGTGTTGGAGCAACTGTTGGAGCAACTGTTGGAGCAACTGTTGGAATGACAGAAATTTCCGTAGGTGGAACCGGTGCAGCCGTAGCAGTTATAGTTTCTGGGACGGCCGTAGATGCAGATTCGGAAGAGACATCGTTTCCGCCTCCGCATGCTGTCAACCCTAACAGTCCTGTGACGGTCGCAAGCGCTACCATCGCTCTCATTTTTTTAGAAAAACTCATAATCCCGGTTAGATCTCCGTGGCCAATATGCATTGCTAATATTTCATATTACAACTTATATAATACAACTTATATAATTTCATCCATCGGTGATTGTACCGCATACTTCACAGTGAAATACCTTTGAATAAGAACCAAAAAGCCCCAATGCCAGGGTGCATGTCCGTTTCAGAATATCTTGCCTGCAATTACAAATCTGGAAGTTCGTTGGATCAACCAGAGCACGTTGCAAATACTTATGCCGAGGACTGAATTACGACATACAAGACGGCCAACAATTACAGACTTTTGGTATATATTTCATCCTGTAGACCACTTTGACTAATTTACAGGAACCCAAAATTAAACGAGCCCGCCTCTGGCGGCCGTTATTGTTACGCTAAACCCTAATCTAGTTCGAATACGGCTAATATCATTCTAAGTCGGGTTCAAATATCGCTTCCCAACAATACAGCCTTCTGAGCCTATGTTAACATTTGGCCGGCCGAATAACAGTCGTAACGCCACACATACCATAATTAACTCATGCCTGAGCGTAAGGAGATCTAAGAAGATATGAAAGCACTTGAAGGGATCAAGGTTCTGGATCTGACCAGAGCCCTTGCAGGCCCGTTCTGCACCCTGATGTTAGGAGACTACGGCGCCGATATAATCAAGATTGAGATTCCAGGCTCCGGAGACGACACTCGCAAATGGGGGCCTCCTTTCGTTGGGGATGAAAGTGCCTACTTCTTGTCCATAAACCGCAACAAGCGGAGCCTAACCCTCAATTTCAAAGAGGCAAAGGCCAGAGAGATATTTTTGAAGCTGGTCGAGGACGCGGATGTGGTGGTGGAGAACTTCACCCCAGGCGTGATGGACCGATTTGGTCTCGGCTACGATGACCTAAAAGCTATCAATCCAGGCATCGTGGTCTGTTCCATATCTGGGTTCGGGCAGACTGGACCCTATCGAACCCGCCCTGCCTACGACCAGATCATGCAGGGAATCAGCGGGCTTATGAGCATCACTGGCGAGCCAGACGGAGACCCGCAGAAGGTTGGTATCGCCGTGGCTGATATCGGAGCCGGTATGTGGGCTGCCTTCGCAGTCATGGCCGCGATCCACGAGCGCAGCAGCAAGGGCGACGGCCAAGGCCAGTACATCGACATCTCGATGATGGACGCCCAGGTGGCCTGGTTGACCTACCAGGCAGCCAACTTCTTTGCCACGGGGGAAGCTCCCAAACGCCTGGGGGCCGCCCACCCTAACTTGGTGCCGTATCAAGCGTTCATGTGTCAGGACAACAAGTATCTGAACCTGGCTGTGGGTTCGGAGCGAATCTGGGAACGTTTCTGTGGGGGCATGGAGATGCCCGAACTGCGCGAAAACCCGGATTACACGACCAACGTGGAACGTGCTCAGAACCGGTCGAAGATCGTGCCACAACTGCAAGAGATATTCATCAAGCAGCCAGTGGCATATTGGGTGGAGAAGCTGCAGGCGGTGAGCGTGCCCTGCGGCCCGATAAACGACCTGGCCGATGTGTTTTCTGATCCCCAGTTACTCTCCAGGGATATGTTCCAGGAGATTCCCCATCCCACGCTGGGCACAGTCAAACAACTTGGTCTGCCCATCAAGTTCTCCCGCACCCCGGGGGCGCTTGACCTGCCACCGCCACTCCTGGGTGAGCACAACAGCGAGTTGCTCCAGGAAATCGGTTTCTCACCCGCAGAGATAGAAGAACTCAAGGCCGCAGAGGTGATCTAAGCCCTCTTAGCTGCCTAGCCAAGAGTGCATCCTTGACTGATCTTCGGGCTCAAATCCGAATCACACGCCCAAACGAGCCTATTTTTATTAAACTTAAATAGGCTCGTTTGGGGAATTGTGCCAGAGAAAACCGCGTGGTAGTGTGGCCCTTGTTCCAGGGTCTATAAGTGGATTACCCCCGATTATCGGAGTCGGTGGATCTCCAAGAACCAGACCCAGGGGGTACTCAGCCGTGGATCTAGGATTAAAAGATAGGGTTGCCATCGTTGGAGGCTCCAGCCGAGGCATGGGCCGGGCAATAGCCCTGGCATTCGCCCAGGAAGGCGCCAACGTTGCAATCAGCGCCCGCACCGAAGCAGATCTCAGGCGCACCGAGATCGAACTGGCGCGCGTGGGCTCCCAACAACACGTTTTGGCCATCCCAGCTGACCTTTCCGTTGCCCGTGACATCCGCCGAGTAGTTCGGGACACCTTCAACAGGTTCGGCCAGATCGGTATCTTGGTCACGCACATGGGATTTGGCCCCCCAGGCCGCCCATCTGAGTTTAACGACGAGACCATAATGACCGCCCTGGAAGAGAATTTCCTCAGCTCCATCAGGTTCGCCAGGGAAGTAATCCCATACATGAAACAACAGCGCTGGGGCCGGATCGTCCACCTGCTGCCGGCCATTGGACGGATGTCAGGCAGGGGGAGAGCACTTTCCGCCACCTCGCAACTGGCCTTGATGGGCTACTCCAAGAGTCTGGCCAACGAGCTGGCCCCATTCAATATCACGGTCAACAACCTAATCTCAGGGCCGGTCGAGACTGATTTCCTGACATCGTCGGTGGAGAATGAGGCCCAGGAGTCCGGAAAGGACTTTGACGCCTTGATGCGGGACACAGTCACGTCCGTGCCAATGGGCAGGCTGGGCAAACCAGAAGAAGTGGGTGACCTGGTCGCATTCTTAGCCTCGGATCGCGCGTCATTCTTGACCGGCACCAGCGTCGTGCTGGACGGCGGCATGCGCCAGACTGTTCTTTAGGCGTTTAGGCACGAGCGACACAACATATGGAACAACAAGAGATCTACCGAACAGCCCAGGAATACCTCACACAGGAGGGTATCCCCGGCTGGCTGGTTTACGACTATAGGCACGCCAATCCGGTGTTCTGGCTGGTCATCTCATCCTCGGGCCACGTAACCAGGCCCTGTTATTTCTACCTTCCCGCCCAGGGCTATCCAAGTTTGCTGGTGCATCACGTGGACGCCGGTAAATTCGCCGATTCGGGAGTGAATGTACTCGTCTACAGCAGCCGTGACTCAATGCTGGCAGCGCTCGGCGAGCTGCTGTCAGGCGTGAGCCACGTGGCCATGGAATACTCCCCCGAGAACACCCTGCCTCGCGTTTCGAGGGTGGACGCTGGCACGGTGGAACTGGTGCGCACGCTTGGCCCAGATGTGGTGTCATCTGCCGACCTGATGCAATACGCCACCCACCAATGGACGCCTGAACAGCTAGCTGACCACCGAACCACCGCCGATAAGCTGGGCATGATCGTGAATGAGGCGTTTGCCTACACCGGCAAATACCTGGAATCCGGTATCGATGAATTCCACGTTGCTGAATTCATCAGAAAACGGTTCGCCGAAGAGAATATCGAGTCTCCAGACGGGCCCATAGTGGCTGTCAATTCCAATGCTTCAGACCCCCACTATGAGCCGTCGGCAGATCAAAGCACCCAGATTCAGAAGGGCGACTGGCTGTTGATAGACCTGTGGGCCAAGGGAATCCCAGATGGCGGTGTTTTCGCTGACATCACCTGGGTGGCCTATATCGGCGAAACAGTACCCCAACGACAGCAAGAGGTCTTTGACATCGTTATTGGCGCTCGTGACGCCGCTCTGGACTATCTCAAGGAAGCCCACAGCCAGGGAACTTCGGTTCTGGGCTGGCAGGCCGACCAGGTGGCCCGTGAATACATCTCCAGTCGAGGCTACGGCGAGTACTTCACCCACCGTCTGGGACACAGCATCGGATTTGAAGTCCACAGCGAGGCCGTGAACCTGGACGGGTTCGAGACCCACGATACCCGCAACATAATCCCCGGCATCTGCTTCTCAATCGAGCCTGGTATCTACCTCCCCGAATTCGGTGTCCGTTCTGAGATCGACGTTTTCATGTCTGAAGATGGCCCCTATGCCAGTACCCCGGTTCAGCACGAAGTAGTGCTAATTAAGGGCTAACCAGGCACGGTTTTCCTTTACCACGTCTCCTAAGTCCTTTAAGTACGGTTGCCCTCACCTGCCGTTGCCAGTAGAATTGCCGCCAAACTCCTGATGCATCTCTTTCCCAGGCACATTTTGTTACTGAGGCGTAGCTATGAAATTCTCTCTGGCCTATGAAATGCAGCGGCCAATGCTGGACGACCATGCAGTCATCGAAGAAACCATCGAACAATGCGTCCTGGCCGACGAGATGGGTTTCGACGCCGTCTGGTTCGTGGAACACCATTTTCTGACCACCTTCTCAGGCTCGCCGTGCCCAGAGGTGATTTTCGGCGCTCTCAGCCGTCTGACCAAGCGGATTCGCCTAGGATTCGGTGTCTCGGTGCTCCCGTACCACCATCCGGTGCGCCTGGCTGAGCGTGTGGCTATGGTTGATCAGCTCTCCCACGGGCGTGTTGAATTTGGCACCGGTCGATCCGCTCCCTACGAGCAGATTGGGATGGGCATCGATCCTCGGGAGACCAGGGAGATGTGGGACGAGTCGCTTAGCATGATTCCCAAAATCTGGAACTCGGACTACTTCGAACACGAGGGCAAGTTCTGGAACGTGCCGCCTCGCCAAGTGCTGCCCAAGCCCTACCAGCAGCCCCACCCACCCATCTGGGTGGCGGCCCTCCAACCGGCGACTTATGAGATCGCGGCCCAGAAAGGGATCGGCGTGATGGCGCTAGGCGTAAACGCGCCTGCGGTGCTGGAACCTGAGATCAAGAAATACAAGGCCGCGGTTAAGAACGCCACTCCGGTTGGAATCACCGCCAATGACCAGTGGTTGAGCTCGATCTTCGGTCTCTGCGGCGACGACACCAAGGTAACCCGGAAGTTATCTGCTCAGTCGTTGAAGACTTTCTTCGGTCCAGGCAGACCTTATGTCCAAGACCAGAAGGATGTCTATGAGAAGCTACTGGAACAGTGGGGCGGTATCCCAGAGCATCTGATTTCGAATTTTGCCCGTTACATCGACGTTGAAAAGCCCACCGCAGGCACGAACGGCAACTCATCACTCTCGTTCGACCTGTCGGGTGGAGCGCTGGCCCAGAAGATCTGGGAGGAGTTCGACTCGGAGACGATGGCCGAGCGTGGCGTGATCGTGGCTGGTGATCCGGATGCCTGCATCAAGGGCGCCAAGCTCCACGAGGCCACAGGCGTGGACGAACTACAGTTCTTGATGGCTACCGAGACTGTGGGCCACGAGGCTGTGATGAAGTCCATCGAGATGTTCGGCAAGTACGTGATCCCCGAGTTCCGCAAAAACAACCAAGGCCCAACCGAACCCAACTGCCCCCTCAGCTGAGCCGCTGGGCAAATACCTGCCGGTGTCCGTTGTGTAGGCGTGGGTGGAGCCTGGACGGCCGGGGGCATCACTGCTGGTTCTTCTGGTTTCTGACGGTTACAGAAGACAGTAAAAGCCCTTCCATTTGTCGAATAGAAGGGCTTTTTTGCGCCTAATTTGGGTTTTAGAGCTTAACCTAGGTCGGCTATTTTGGGGCCTACTTCATTTTTTAACAGCTTTAGACATTCTTGCTGCCATTGATGATTGTCCGGGTCTTGTGTGACTGTGAGAAGGGTTCCAAACCCGCCAACCTCGCCGTAGATCTTGCGAATCTTGTCGGCGCACTCCTGCGGGTCGCCCACGATCCACACATTGTCCATCAGATATTCTACGTTCACCTCATCGTCGGGCATATCCGGGGAGATCTTGGAGCCGGCCAGCAGGCTTGCCTGGCGGTTGGGCTCCTGGTGGACCTGGTAGTTACGCACCAAGACCGCCTCGGCCCTCTCTCTGGCTTCTTGAGCCGTGGGTGCCACCAGCACGTCACGGGCGATATGCCACTGGCTGCGGTCAACCGAGCGGCCTGCGCTGGCTGCTCCAGCCTCGTACTCCTCCCAGTGACCGATCAAGTTGGGCACCGAGAGGGTTGGGCTGCTCATGGGAATCCAGCCGTTCACGCCTGCATTTCTGATGGAGTCGGAACGAATCGTCGTCGCAGCGGCGCTGATCGGTGGGTGGGGATTCTGGAACGGCTTCATGTGCAGTCCCCGTTCCTTCACCGAGTCCAATTCAGGGGCCGAGATATCGAAGTGCCTGCCGTGGTACTCGAATTTACCTTCGTTCTGCCACATCTTAAGCACAACGTCTAACACTTCCTGGGAACGCTCGCCGACGCCTACCCGGTCGTTGGAGTCCAGGCCGTACAGCTCTAAGTCTGTGGGGATGGCACGGGTGCCGATGCCCCAATAGAAGCGGCCACGACACAGGTGATCCAGCATCGCCAGGCGGTGGGCCAGGTCCACCGGATTGTGAATGGCCAGCAGAGTCACGCCGGTGCCGAAAATTATGTTCTCAGTCATGCCGGACGCTTTGGCAATCAGCAAATCAGGGGCAGGGGCGTTCTCCCACCGTTCGGTCACATGCTCGCCGATCCAGGCTTCGGTGTAGCCAAGTTTATCGGCATTTACGATCAATTCCAGATCACGATCATACGAATCAGCGTAGGTACGATGCGGTGGATGCAACGGCATCATAAACAGTCCAAATTCCATGGGTGCTCCTTTGGTTGGCGGCTTGCGGCCCTCAGTGATGGGCTTCGGTGCCAGGGTTATTCGATGGCTGATACTATTCCAGGCCCTCATCGCTGTCAAGAAGACCAGGCGTGTCTCAGTATCGCCTTAACCTCTCCTGAACGGCTTGATCGGGCCTGTGGTAAACTTTTCGAGATGATCAAATAATCAGTATTCGACGTGTTAGCTGGACAATATAGGAAAATTAGATATGAAAAGTTATTAGCGAAACAAATGGAGCGGTATTCAGTCTGCCGTGGTACGTAGCAAATGACGAAGGCTTCTTCGCGGCAGAGGGCATTGAGATGGAATTCGTCCAGGCTCACGCGATTAACCCAGAGCATAAAACTGACAATCCAGAAGATGTTAATCCGATTCTTGGTCACATACCCTTTGAAGAAAAGCAGGTAACTATTTACCGCGCTTGAGAAGAGGGTCAGGTCCGTCGGGCCTACGAGAGCAAACAAGGCGCCAAGGTGATTGGATTGCGCTCATCGGTAGCTAATCAAGCGTTGTTGGTGCGGGGAGACTCTCGCCATTACTACCCTGATTCATTGGGGAACGAGCCTATCGCCGTCCAGTTTCACGCTGGGTCACATTACACCGCATTACGTCTGCTTGAGGGCTATCTACCCGCAGAAAAAATCAAGATGCTGCACTACGGCAGTCCGGAAAATAGACTGGACGCGCTCCTTAGTGGGGAAGTTTCCGCCGCCATGCTCATGGAGCCGTACATTTCATTGGCAGAGAAAAATGGATGCCGTTCAGTCTGCGAAGGGCATTACCTAGGCGCAGAGAACGCCAGCGACAACATGGACGAGGAGACCTTTGCCTCCATTAACCGGGCGGTGGTGAAGGCAGTGGACCTAATCAACTCTGACAAGCACCGCTTCATCCACTACTTGCTGGACGATCAAAAATTCGCCAAGACACTGGAGAAATGGGGGCCGTTAACCGCTGAAGATTTCTTGTTAACACGCCTACGGTTCACACACCCGACGCCGTACACCGATGAGCAGATTGAGGACACTTACAACTGGATGGTCCGTTGGGGGCTGCTGAACGCGTCAGTATGCGCCGCCGACTTCGTGGACAACAGGGACGTCGAGGCCGTGGCAGCCGACGACTAAACTCAGGAACAAACTCAGCGGCAAACAAAGACCGGCACTGAGATATCGGTGCCGGTCTTTCTATTTGCCGCGCCCGTGGGGTCTCAGGCTATCAAGTACAATTAGGATGGTTCCAATCAGACTCGGCTCTGGAGATATTCACCATGCCTCTCAAAATCAGACGGAGTTCAAGCGTAGCCGTGTTGGAAGTTCACGGCGTGATTGGTAACCACATCAAGATCCCTGAATAATCGCGACTGATCGACTCTGTAGCCACCGATTCACGCCTGAAGGCCGTGTTGCTGGACATAGACTCGCCGGGCGGTTCGGCCACAGGCTCTGAGGTGTTGTACCGGGCCATCCGGCGGGTGGCTGAGGTGAAGCCGGTTTATGCCTACGTGCGGGGCATGGCGGCCTCCGGCGATTACTACCTGGCCTGCGCTGCCAGCAAGGTCTACGCCCTGCCAACCGCGTTGGTCGGTTCCATAGGCGTGATCTACCTGCGGCCGGTACTGGAGCAGCTGCTCGCCAAAGTGGGCGTGGAATTCTCTGTGTACAAGAGCGGGGAATTCAAAGACATGACTGGCTTCTGGCGGACTCCAACCGACCGTGAATCAGAGAAATTTCAGGAACTGATCGACGAAATATTCAACAACTTTGTGACGGTGGTGGCCAGCGGACGTTCTCTGGAGGAATCCAAGGTGCGGGAGGTGGCCACCGGCGAGGTCATGACTGCCCAGAGTGGGATTGGCGTTGGCCTGGTCGATGGGATCGGAGATTTCAAAGACACGCTCGAGGCTGTTGCCCTACTTGGTGACTGTAAGCCCTCGCCCAAGTGGATACGCCCCAGCCGCAGTTTCCCCCAACGTCTGTTGGGTCGAACCGGCATCGGCGGCCAGATCGGCGGACAAGGGGTATTGGACGGATTGCAGAGGATCATGGCTGGCGGGATCTATTATCTTGAGCCTGGACACATCTCCGGAGGAGACTACGGTCTCGGCGAATAGCTAGCCGACGATTCGCTTGGCTTCCTGCCAGAGTTCCTCTTTCTGCTCCAGAGGCAGGCCGTTGAAATCCTGACCTCGATCTGCAGCCAAGGATTCCATGCTCAGATACCGCCTGCTGAAGCGCTGGTTCGCCTGACGTAAGACGTCTTCGGCGTGGGCACCGGTCCAGCGGGTCAGATTGACCATGGTGAACAGCAGATCGCCTAATTCGTGCTCTTTTTCCTCGGTCGTGCTGGCTGCCTTGAACTCGGCGACCTCTTCCACGAGCTTGTCCAGCACGCCTGAGATGTCGTCCCACTCGAATCCGGCCTTGCCGACCCGGTCCTGCATCAACTGGGCGTAGGCCAAGGCTGGCAGGTCAACGGGGATACCTTCCACCGGAGATTTCTTCTCGCCCTTGGCCTTCCGTTCTTCAGCTTTGATCTGCTCCCAGTTCTTCTCCACCTCTCGTGCGTCCTCGGCGTGTCCATCGGCAAATACGTGAGGGTGCCGGCGGACCAATTTGGCGTTGATATTGCGCAACACATCCTCAAGCTGGAAATCGCCCGCTTCCTGGGCGATATCAGCGTGGAATGCGATCTGAACCAGCAAATCACCCAGTTCCTCCGACAAGATCGCCGGATTCCCCTGGTCGATAGCCTCAATCACCTCATACGACTCCTCAAGCAGGTTGCGCTTTAGCGAATCGTGGGTCTGCTCTCGGTCCCAGGGACAGCCACCTGGCGCACGGAGTTTGGCGACAATGTCCACCAGGGTCTGAAACGTGCCCAGTTCCTGATCGGAGAATGGTGTTTGGCTTTGGGATGAATCCTCTTTTGGCGACATGGGCGAATTATAGATTGAGGGCTGGTTGCTTCACAAGCTGGCCGGTGCTAAGTTAAACGGGACTTCCAGGCACAAATTCACCCTATCTCATGGCCTGGTTCACGCGTAAAACCGGAGTTCAAATGAGCCGTGTTGGCTTCATCCCCTGGGCGCTTTTCATAGTTGCAGTACCGCTTTTTTTGATCACTGCCAGTGTTACCTGGGCATTCAACAGCCCCGGTCTCTACAACGACGGTTTTGAGAAGTACTCCATCTCCAGGATCACCGGAATCACCAACTCTGATCTTAGACAGGTAGGCGCAGACATCCGGAGTTATATCAACTCCAGCGACGAGCCGATGGACATCCAGACCAGCATCTTTGGAGCGGAGCAAGACCTGTTCAACGCCAAAGAGATCGCACACATGAAAGATGTTAAAACGTTGGTGCGTGGAGTCTACGTGCTGGCTCTAGGCTCAGCCGCATACCTGCTAGTTATGATATTGGTCGGCTTTATCAGGCAGGGGCGGCTCTTCACCCCACTACTGGCCAAACGCCTGGCCCTCGGCGGCGGATTGACCCTGGCCATGCTGGCGCTATTCGGCGCTGTGGCTGCCTTTGGGTTCGATAGTCTGTTCATAAAGTTCCACGAGATCAGCTTTGCCAACGATTTTTGGCAACTGGACCCTCGGACGGACTATCTGGTCAGGATATTTCCGGACAATTTCTGGTTCGACGCCACCGTGTGGGTGGCGGTAAAGGCCGTAGTAGGCGCGCTGGTCATAACCGTAGCTTCCAGTTCTTATCTGGTTTACCGCCGGTACAGCAGCTGGCAAGAAATGATGCACAGCCTGAGGAGAACCGGCTGAAAGATGCATATCAAGGCCTAAGTGGTCTAGAATACGTAGCTGAATTGACACCGTTGGCCCAACCGCAAAGGTTTACGAATAAAAACAGGGGCAAGTGTTACTTGCCCCTGTCTTACGTGAATCTCAATCTACTGATTCGATCTATTATTGATCCAGCCTACGGACCACAGCCGCAGCACCCGCCGCCGCTCAATGGAGGTAATGGACCCATAGAGGTCGGCATCTCGCTGGCGCCACCCTTGGTCACCGAAGCAAATACCGAGATTGCACGCCTGGCGGGCTGCTCGCAATTTGGGCAATCAGCTCCGGTTGCGCTCATTGACTGGAGTTTTTCAAACTTGTGGTCACAGGTGGGACAGAGATATTCGTATAAAGGCATGCTCGAGTCCTCCCTAAGTTATTCCTAGAGTAGATCCCAACGAGTAGATCCCAACCGAATTCATGCGCTCGGCAGGCACTGAACTGAATTTAACCGAATCAAATATCAAGCGTCAAGGGCGATATCATCGTTAGGCAGAATCAAGACTCAGGCTCGGAAGAGGCCACCGGCGGACAACCGCAGGTGAGGCCACGACGGCGTTTACAGACGCTGGATTCGTGGCGAGCCTACCGTGATTTCAGGTTCCTCTGGGTCGGCAATTTCTTTGCCAACACCGCCCAGTGGCTACAACTGCTATCCGTAGGCTGGTTGGTACGCGATCTGACGGAGTCGTTCGCATCTTCAGCGCTCCTCGTGGTCACAGTGGGCGGCATGACCACCCTCCCGACAATCGTGGTTGGACCCTGGGCAGGCGTGCTTGGAGACCGGGTCAACCGTAGAAAGCTGGTCATGTGTGTCCAGAGTTTCATGGCCGTGGCCGCAGTGACGTTTGCTTTAGTCGTGAGTTCCGGTCACGTGGAATGGTGGCACGCCTATATCTACGTGTTGGTGTCTGGGGTCTGCTGGTCAACCACACTGACCGTCCGTCAGACATTGGTGGCCAACACCGTTCCCAAAGAATCGCTGGTCAACGCCTACGCTGCCAACACACTGACCATCACCGGCACCAGGATGATCGGCCCATTCATCGGCGGCATCCTGATCACCACCCTTGGCTTCACCTGGAATTTCGCCATAGAAGCCGGTTTGTATGCGGCCACAGTGCTGGCATTCTGGCCCATGAAGACCCCCTACACCCAAGCAAGGCCCCCGAGTACCGGTAGTTCACCACTGGCCGACCTTTTGGAAGGGTTCCGCTACATCAGGAAGCAGGAGAAGGTGATCTTCCACCTGATAATCCTGGGTTTGATACCAAACGTGCTGCTCCATCCTGTGTGGTTCATGCTGCCCATCTTCACCGTGGAGGTCTTGCACCGAAGCGCCGACGTGGGTGGTTACATGCTGGCCGTGACTGGAGTGGGTGGATTCGTCTCTGCAATCACAATCGCCTCATTGGGTTTCGGTCGGAATCGCGGGCTCATTTGCCTCTGGTCAGTCTTGTTCGGCTCGGCCACCATCGTACTGTTCGCCCATTCCCACTGGTTGGCCCCGGCATTGTTGTTGATTGGCCTGATGTCTGCCGGACAGGCGACGTTCCGAACCTCGTCCAGCACTTTGATACAGACGTTGTCTCCCGACCACCTGCGGAGTCGGATAACGAGCCTGCATATGTACAGTCAGGGGTTTGTGTTCATGTCCAGCCTGGCAGTGGGCTTGTTGGTCGACCAGACCACGGTGGTTGTGGCTCTGACGGTAATCGGAGTCACAGGCATGGTCTTGGGCACAATGGCCTACATGGTCTTCCCGTTGGTCAGGCAAGCACGTTGATGATGCTGATTTGATGCCAACAATATGATTGATTGCCAAGAGGTTTTCGGGCGTTTTTCGGGTTCCGGGGGTACCCTAGTCAAGTGATTTCCCGAATCAAGAACAGCCCCAGTTACAAATGGTGGGTATTTGCCACCATTGCTGTTGGAACATTTCTATCCGTTGTCGACCACGGCAGCGTACTGGTTGCGCTCCCCAACGTGGAGTCGCATTTCGATACCGACCTCCCTACAGTCCAATGGATAGTGGTCGGCTACGCCCTGGCGATCAGTGTCTTGATCCTGCCCATGGGCCGGTTTGGCGATATTATTGGCCGAAAACCGGTCTACATCGCCGGGATGGTCATCTTTGTCGTAGCCGCCTTCTTCGCCGGAGCCTCTCCCAACCTTGGTTTCTTGATCTTCTCCAAGGTTGTACAGGGCGTTGGCTCAGCCATGGTTCAGAGTTCCGGGATCGCCATGGTTGTCTCATCGTTCCCAGGCACAGAACGAGGCAAGGCTCTGGGCACTCACCTGAGCGTGGTCGGAATCGGCGCCATTGCCGGGCCAGCCATTGGCGGTCTATTGGTCAGCGCCTTTGATTGGCGCGCAGTTTTCTTTGCCAACGTACCCATCGGCGTGATCACCATCATCATCTCCATGATGATCCTGCCACTTTCAAAGCCAGATGCGTCCGCCGAAACCCGGCGGTTCGATTGGGGTGGGGCCGTTTTATCGGGCCTAGCCCTGTCGGGTTTCTTGCTGGTGGTTGGAAATGGAGACCGGTTGGGCTGGACCTCAGCGTTGATCGTATCCGGATCGATAGCCACGGTCGTTGCAGGCGTCGTATTTGTCCGGTGGGAACTCCGTTCCTCAGCACCGATGCTGGACATGCGGCTGTTCAAACGCAAGGTATTTGGCTTTGGTGTGGCCGCAGGCTGGTTTTCCTTCCTGGGTAGTTCAGCAGCCAGGTTCATGATGCCGTTCTACCTACAGCGGGTCTTGGAACTGTCGCCGAGGGAGGTGGGGTTCCTGCTCATACCACCAGCTATGTGTATGGTGATGCTTGGGCCCATAACTGGCCGACTATCAGACCAATTCGGATGGCGAGTCTTGACCGTCGGTGGGTTGTCCATCTCTGCCACAGCTTGGTTCATCATGGCGTTCGCGCTCACAGAAGCATCTCCCGAACTCCTAATCGTAATCATGCTGATGGCCCAGAGCACCGGCACCGCATTGTTCAACTCGCCCAACAACAGCTCCATCCTAAGCGCAGTCGATCGTTCCCAGTATGGAGTGGTCTCGGCCCTGACTCAGTTGGTCCGCAACTCAGCTAATGTGACCAGCATCGCCATTTCTACCACCGTGGTGGTGGCCGTGATGGGGGCCAAGGGAGTGGAACCGAGCCTGGACGCCGTGAATCCAGACGTGGCTGACGCCTTTGTCACGGGTCTCAAATACGCCTTCTTGATGCTGGGCGGGTTGCTCCTGATAGGGATTACATTTGCCCTGCTCAGAGGCGAGCGTGCCAAACCAACTCCAACGCCCGGGCCGCAGGAGCCGGTGGCGGCCAATTCCGAGTCCAAATCCGACTAATCCCAAGACCAAACAGGGCGTTCCAATCCTGCTTGACACCCCTAACTTTGGGTGGCAAACTTACTTTTCATTCGTGATAGCTGGCGTTACGCCTGACGCGCCTCGCCCATCTATCCGATATCACACCAGTGTCGGAGGAGTTTCAAATGGCAGATGTAAACATCGAGATTCGCGAGAACGGTCCCCTGCGCGTGACCGGCCCCATCACGATCACAGACAAAGACGGCAAAGGATACAACATTCCTGAGGGCCAGTGGGTGAGCCTATGCCGCTGCGGCCTCTCTGCAAACAAGCCGTTCTGTGACACCGTCCACCGAGAAAAAGGTTTCCAAGCTGATTCTGTGGCTTTCTAGCCCGACTCAATCTCACGAAGAACATAAAAAAATTGAGCTAACAAAAAGGCATCCCGACAAGTCGGGACGCCTTTTTTCGTGACTATGTCACCGATAACCGGTTAATCCTTGCGATAAACCCGTCGTATGCCTCTAACGGACGCGAGCCGTGCTTCGGCCAGGTGATCCGCAGCCTTGGCCGTGGGGATTTCTTGACTCTTTGATATTGAGATCACCTGTTGCATGGTCTCGTAGACCCGTTCCGTCTTCTCCCGGGCTCGGTCTGCATTGTACCCGCCATAGATCTCAGATTCGACATTGATGATGCCGCCGCTGTTCAAGATATAGTCGGGTCCATACACGATACCCAAGCGGTGCAGAGCCTCGCCGTCACTGTCCGAAAGCAACTGGTTATTGGCGCCTCCGGCAACCACTTTGCACTTCAACTGGGGAATGGTCTCGGGGCTGATCACTCCGCCCAGGGCACACGGGGAGAAGATATCGCAGTCCACACCATAGATCTCGTCGGGTTTCACGATTTTCAAACCTAGATCACGGGCCCGGTCCAGGGCTCCGTCAAAAACGTCGGTCACCACCAGCCTGGCGTCTTCTTTCATCAGGTGGTGGGTCATGTGAGTGGCAACCTTGCCAAAACCTTGAATGGCGACGGTCTTGCCCTGGAGGGAATCGTTGCCCCAGGCCTCTTTGGCGCAGGCCTTCATTCCCATGTAGATACCGAGTCCGGTCATGATCGAGGTATCGCCACTGCCACCGGTCGTGGTGGGCAGGCCTACCACATAATCGGTTTCCTGCTTGATGTATTCCATGTCCCGACCGCTGCTGCCCACGTCGGTGGTGGTCAGATAACGTCCACCCAGAGTGTCGACGAACCGACCGTAGGCACGGATCAGGGCCTCTGTCTTCTGGGTGTGGGAGTCAGCGATGATCACGCCTTTGCCCCCGCCCAGGGGCAGGTCGGCCGCGGCTGATTTATACGTCATCGCCCTGGATAGCCGGAGGGCGTCCCAGATTGCTTCTTGCTCAGAATTGTAGGGCCAGATCCTGGTACCGCCACAGGCAGGCCCCAGGGTTGTGTCATGGATCGCGATGATGGCCTTTAGCCCTGATCCAGCGTCGGATACCACTACCAACTGCTCGTGACCTTCCGACCCCATCTGTTCAAGTATTTCCAACGTCGCCCCCTTATCGATCCTGTCTATCCAGTCTTTCCTGACACGCCAAGGCGTGACCGTTTATCTGAAATCTAAGATGCAGAGTAGTCTCTGAGCGGTTCCCTGATACAAGCTCCAAGTGGGAGTTCAGAGTCGCTTATCCCTGCTTATCAATTATATCCCACCATGCTGTTATTTCACTGTAATCAGTCCAGTTGGCAATCTGGAATTTTTTGGGCGTATAATTCCCGACAATGGAGGAGGCTTCTACACCCTTGGCCAGAATCAGCCGACATTGCTATCAGAAGGAGAAGCGACATGGCACAACAAACGATGCATGCGCAGATGGGTGGTGAGACGGGCGGACCGGAAGAACTTATTCAGGCGGGAGCGGTCACCTTTGGGCTGGAATACCGAATGCTCAACGCTGGCGCCGAAGAAGGCGTTTGTATCCACGTCTACAGCGACGCTCTAGAGGGTCAGGACAAGGAGTTGTTGAGATTCGACTGCTTCCGCGTTGCGCCCCACTACCACTACCGGAACGCCACTGTGAAGAAGAACGAACGCTTGATGCTGGATTTCACGGCCGAGGGCGATCCCCTGGCCTGGACTCTGGACAAGATCAAGAACCGATTGCCGATCATGCTGATCAAGTGTGAAGCCGAGGATGTGGCCAGGCAGATCGACCAGCGGGACATCGACGCCGCGCTGCCCAAGATCGTAGCCTGGGCAGAGACAAAAACCCACAACCGAGCCTAACCGGCGCAGCCGGTCTTTGTTTGGACTGGAACGTGAGTTAAAAAGGCCCGCTCTTCGAAAGGAGAATGGGCCTTTTTTGTTTTGCAGGCACGATACTGTCGCCCCTCCGGTACCAGTGCTACAATTCCTGACGTAATTAAAACTTAAAAACCCCTGAAGCTACCGGAGGAAACAGATGCCCCAGTCTTATTCGACTCCGCCTGCGATGTCCCTTGATGACTCCAAGGCGTATTCGGCCACGATCAAAACCAACCATGGCGACATCAACGTAGAACTCTTCTCGTCAGAAGTGCCGGTTACGGTAAACAACTTTGTGTTCCTGGCCCGGGAAGGCTTTTACAAGGACGGCCAGTTCCACCGTGTTATCAAGGATTTCATGATCCAGGGTGGCTGCCCCACGGGAGACGGCACGGGCGGGCCGGGCTACCGCTTCCAAGACGAGCCTGTAACACGCAGCTACGTTAAGGGCACTCTCGCCATGGCCAACGCTGGTCCCAACACCAACGGTAGCCAGTTCTTCATCGTCCATGGCGCAGACGTCGGACTGCCCCCCAACTACACCATCTTCGGCAACGTGACAGGTGGGATCGATGTGCTTGATACCATCGCCACATCTCCGGTGACCACCGGCAGGAGCGGGGAACCGTCCACCCCCACCACGGCCTTAGAGATAAACGACGTGGAGATCCAAGAGGCCTAAGCTGAATCAAAACACCAGTGCGCGGGTGACCTAGCAAACTGAAAAACGCGAAACCAAACCGGCGTCTAATATGCAGCAGTAGGCATGGACGCCGGTTTTTTAATTGGCCGCTTGGCCAAGATGAAGCACGTCGCGCCAAGCATATTGGTTGCCACCATCACCATGAATGCCTGGGTGTAATCACCTTGAACGTCGCGCATCCAGCCCACCAGCGGCGCTGCGATCAAGAGCAGCAGGTTCATAGGTACGGTGGAAAACCCTAAAATCTTGCCAAATGATGCCGACCCGAAATAATCGCCCCTGATGGCCACCGTCAACGGGTTACGTCCGCCAAACCCCGCGCCAAACAACACTGCGAACAGATAGAAAGTCGACTTGGCATCGGCGAATACCAGGACCACCACGCCCAGGGCCTGCAGAGAGGTGAAGAACGCCAGGGCCACCCTGATGGGTATCTTCCCGCCGACGTATCCACCCACCAACTGGAAGCCCATTGCCACACCGGTGTACACCGAGACCACGAACGCCGCGTCTTGCAGTTCATAGCCCTTATCGACCATAAGCAATCCCAGATGAGCCATGATCGCCAGAATCACCATGGACGTGAACCCGTGGCCGAAGGCGATGAGCCAGAAGGCCGGAGTTTTCAGGGCCTCGGATGCAGTGAAATCCTCTTCAGCAACAGGTGCAGAAGCCGTGGCTTCACTCTCTGCAGCTTTAGGTTCGGGGGCCGGTTCGGCGCCGTCGGGTAGTAATCCATAGTCTTCAGGCTGGTTTCGTATGGCCAGGCTTATTGGCACTGCCACTGCGACCATGACAATGCCCAGGATGGTAGCCGTCAACCGCCAACCCAGGTTTTCAGGTTCAATCGCCCAACCGATAACTGGGATAAGCAGCAGTGCGCCGCCCCGACTGCTCATGTTGGCCCAGCCCAAGGCCATGGACCGGCCCTTGTGGAACCAGCGGGTGAGCAGGGTCATTATCGGTATCCAACTGCCGAGTCCCTGCCCCAAGGCCATCAGGATATAGGCCGTGTAGAACATCCACAGGTTCTGTATCTGGCCAAAGAAGATGAAGGCCCCACCCAGGATCATCAACCCGATCAGCACCATCCGACGGGTGCCGACCTTATCGGTCAGATAACCTTCTAGCGGCCCCATCAGGCCGCCTTCAATCCGGGTGAAGGTCAACGCCAAGCCCAATTGGGTCCGGTTCCAGCCGAATTGGCGGTCCAGCGCTACGGCCCAAAGACTCATGGCATGGAACAGCGGAACGGTAGAGATGACCATTACGAACCCGCCTATCCAGACCAGCCACCAGCCGTAAAAGACGTTCTGAGGCTTAAAAGAGAGGGGGTTCATTTGAGGACGTTGCGATGAAATTGGCAGTCTCCCGAGCTGGCCGATGCCCTTGGCCGCACTTCCCAGATTCCAAGTGAGGTTAACACAAGACTAGATAACTATTTCAACTTGTTATTTGTGCAGGTGGCTTATTTAGGCTCCTTGCCCAGTTCCACCCAGACTCGATACACCTGGTTCTTGGGCAACCCAGACGACTCTGCAACGGACGCAACCGCGTCCTTGGCCCTTACACCATCTTGCTTCAGTTGGGACAGCTTCTCCCGCACGTCGTCTTCCACATTCGCCTGCGCATCGGCCAACTCTGCCTCAGATTGTGGGGTTGAGTCGGCAGTTCGGCCCTGAACCACTATCACCACCTCACCCCGCGGCGAGTCGAAGTGCTCAAGTCCCTCTGCAGCGGTGCCACGAAAGACCTCTTCATGCAGCTTGGTCAGCTCACGACACACAGCCAGCTGCCGATCCCCAAATACGACGCCCAAGTCGGCCAACGTAGCTCGCAGACGGTGGGGAGCCTCAAAGATGACCTGCGGGACCGGGGAATCGAAGGCCGCGCGCAAACTGAGCTGCCGGTCTTTCTTCCGTCTGGGCAAGAATCCCAGAAACGAAAACGCATCCCCGGCAAAACCAGACAACGCCAGAGCCGCGGTCACAGCGGAAGGGCCAGGCACGACTTCTACCTTGAACCCGGCATTGGAAGCCGCGACCACCAACTCGCTGCCCGGATCGCTGATGCCCGGCATACCGGCGTCAGTCACAAGGGCCACATCACCCTCTGCCAGCTCCGCCAATACAGAATCTAGCTTTTCACGCCAGTTATGCTGGTGAAAACTGGTGGTGCGGGGTTTGATGCCCAGATGGTTCAGCAAGCGCCGCGTGACCCTGGTATCCTCCGCCGCCACCAGAACGACCGCAGATAGGATACGGGCGGCCCGGGGAGTCAGGTCTTCCAGGTTTCCTATTGGCGTACCCACTATATATAAGGTCGGCACCGGCTTTTCCCACCCCGCTGTTTAAAAGAAGTTGCACTTAGCTCGTCAATTATAAGGTAACGGCGCTTGCCTTCGGGTCTTGCCTGATACAAGCTCCCCAAGTAAGCTCTTTTAGGCAATCATCAGTGAACCCATGGACGATTTTGAAACCGCTGGGTTCACCGTAGATAAAAACAACAAGAGACTAACTAAGAACCAAAGCGCCCAGGAGGGACCATGCCTAAGTTGACCGGAGCCCATCTTTTCGTAAGATGTCTCAAGATGGAGGGCATCGAAAAGGTGTTCACCATAGTTGGCGACACCATCCTGCCATTAGTGGACGCCGCTGAGGACGAGGGCATCCAGTTCATCGATGCGCGGCATGAGGGAGCGGCCCTCCACATGGCCGACGGCTACGCTCGAATCACAGGCAAGCCAGCGGTGGGCATGTTCACGGGAGGTCCCGGCTTTTCCAACGCCATCTCAGCTCTCCCAGCCATCTACACATCAGAGAGTCCGGTGGTCTTCATCGCAGGCGCAGCACCGATGCCGGAACACGGCATGACCGCCTTCCAGGAGATCGACCAGATAGGCATGACGGCGCCGGTGACCAAGGGCTCCTGGATGATCCACGACAAGACCCGTATTCCAGAGATGGTGGCAACCGCCTTCCGAACGGCGATGACCGGACGCCCTGGCCCAGTGCATCTGACGCTACCGATAGACCTTCAGGAAGTGGAATTGTCTGAAGAAGACCTGCCTCAGTACATGCCCCAGGAATATCGCCCAATGGGGAGGCCTCAGGGCGATCCGGCATTGATAGAACAGGCAGCTTCATTATTGAAAGGCGCAAAGAAGCCCGTAATCATCGCAGGAAACCCGGCCCGCTACACAGTGGAATCGGAGCAGCTCCAGGAGCTTGTTGAATCCACTGGGATTCCGGTGTTCACCGTAGAACAGGCACGGGGGCTGATGGACGACGAACACCCC
>PCAH01000114.1 GCA_002730485.1 Dehalococcoidia bacterium
CGGAGACGAGGTGCTGATCCACGGGACTGACCCGCTTAATGCGGACACAGACGGTGACGGACTCAACGACGGCCTGGAAGTATCCACAAGCACCAACCCGTTGGATGTGGACACGGATGCAGACGGGATCAACGACGGCGTTGAAGACGTGAACCAGAACGGCGCGGTGGACACCGGCGAGACGGACCCACGCGTCGCAGATAGTGACGGAGACGGCCTGTCAGACGGGGACGAGGTTAACCTACACGGCACCGATCCACTGGACGCCGACACCGACGCTGATGGCTTAAGTGACGGCACCGAAGTAAATAGCCACGGTACCGATCCGCTGAACGCGGACACTGACGCGGATGGCCTCTCTGACGGAGCAGGAGTAAACAGCCACGGTACAGACCCGCTGAACGCGGACACTGACGCGGACGGCCTGTCAGATGGAGATGAAGTCAATATCCACAGCACTGACCCGCTGAACGCTGACACCGACGCAGATGGCCTGGGTGATGGCGACGAAGCGAATGTCCACGGCACCGACCCGCTGAATGCGGACACGGATGCTGACGGACTTTCAGATGGATCAGAGGTCTCGACCCACAGCACCGATCCACTGAATCCAGACTCTGACGGTGACGGACTCAATGACGGTCTGGAAGTATCCACGAACACCAATCCATTGGACGTGGATACGGACGCGGATGGCCTTCAAGACGGGTCTGAAGACGCCAACCTGAACGGTTCAGTGGATGGCTCGGAAACCGATTCTCGGGTTCCGGACAGTGATGGTGACGGCCTCTCCGACGGGGATGAAGTCAACCTTCACGGCACGGACCCCTTGGACTCTGATACCGACGCCGATGGCCTGAACGACGGCGATGAGGTAAACACTCACGAAACGGATCCTCTTAACAGTGATACGGACAGTGATGGGCTAACTGACGGACAGGAGATAACCTCCGTTGGCACAGACCCATTCAACCCGGACACCGATTCTGATACGTTCCTGGATGGCGTAGACGCTTGTCCTCTGGCCGCTTAGAACTTCAACGGCGTGCATGATGACGACGGCTGTCCCGACGATGACGCTGCGGATACGCAGATCAACGTGGTACCCAGTAGCATCAACCCTGGTGCCAAGGGAGTCATACCGGTTGTCATCTACGGCAGCTTCAGTCTGGATGTCCAGGACATCGACCTGAGTTCGCTGGCCTTCGGCCCCAATGGTGCCGCCTTGGCACATGATGGGCACGTAGCAGACCACAACTCAGACGGTATCTTGGATCTGATGACCCACTTCCCAACTCCGGATACTGGCGTTGCCAAGGGTGACACCAGCCTCTGTGTGGTTGGTCAAACAAACGGTGGCTCCCCGGTTGAAGGATGTGACGACATCAGGACGGTGGGACGTAAGTAAACCAGTTCCGCAGTCCAAGTCAAAGCAAAAAAAGAGTGGCCCGCCGATCAACATCGGCGGGCCACTCTTTTGTATTACTGAACTGACTTTGGTTTAAGTGCTTAGGTCGTGGAATGCGGCCAGGGCGGCGGTGATTCCGTCGCCAACGGCAGCGCCTAGTTGGCGTGTGGACTCGGCCCTGGCATCGCCACAGGCGTAGACACCGGGGACGGCCGTCCTCATGTGGATGTCTGTGCAAACGTGACCGCCAGCATCCAACTCCAAGACACCCTTGATGTACTCGGTGTTGGGGTGGAATCCCACGTAGATGAACGCAGCAGCCATGGGGTACTCGTAGACTTCGTCCGTTTTGAGGTTCTTGACCAGGGCGCGGTCCAGGGCATCATCGCCCCTGAATTCTTCAACCACGTGGCTCCAGAGGAACTTCACTTTGTCATTGGCAAAGGCGCGCTCCTGGACTACCTTGGCCGCCCGGAGCTCGTCCCGCCGGTGGATGAAAGTGACCGAGTTTACGATACCGGTGAGGTAGTGGCCTTCATCCAAGGCAGCATCGCCGCCTCCGACAACCACAACGTCCTGGCCACGGAAGAAGTTTCCGTCGCAGACCGCGCAGTATGAAACGCCGCGTCCCGCCAGAGCGTCTTCACCTGCCACGCCCAGCTTGTTGTGGGAACCACCAGTGGCGATGATTATAGCCTTGGTGGTGAAGTCTCGGTCGTCAGTCTTGATCGTCTTGACGGGAGCTTCGATGTTCTCGATACCCACCACTTCCGTGTACTCGATCTCAGCACCGAATTTGGTGGTCTGAGCTTCCATCTTCATGGCTAATTCCTGGCCTTTGATGCCATCGGGAAAGCCAGGATAGTTTTCTATTTCATCGGTGACCAGCAGCTGGCCGCCAGGGCCCAACTGCTCAAGGATCACTGTCTTTAGCATTGCCCTGGTGGTGTACAGACCGGCGGCCAATCCTCCCGCTCCAGCCCCTAGGATAACTACATCGTAATCTGCTTCCATGTGTGCCGTTTTATCTCCTAAATGTTGGCCAATCTATGACCAGGACGCCTCAGTAGATTTCCTCCGGAAGTCAGCCTGGACTCATCCAGCTTACCGGTAGGATTCAGTGCCCGTTTTGAAATGACCCACGGTCAACTGCAAGCCTTCTTCCAGGCTGACCTTGGGAGACCAGTCTAGTTCTTTGGCCGCTCGCGACCAATCCAGTGCTATCTTGTAAACCTCACCGGCCCGTTGGGGCGCGTGAAGCGGATCCCACTTATAACCTGTGATGCTTCGAATCATCTCGAAGATTCGATTTACGTTAGTCGCATCAGAGGTTGCGATGTTGAATGTCTTGCCGTTGCCACGCTCGATGGCTGCGATGTTGGCGTCCACAACGTCGAACACCGAGATAAAGTCGCGCTCCTGGGTGCCATCACCATAGATCTGAGGTTGTTTGCCCTCCAACATGGACTGGCAGAAGATAGCTATGACACCAGCTTCTCCGTTGGGGTCCTGTCGGGGGCCGTAGACATTACCATAGCGCAACGATGTGAAATTCAAGCGATATTGGCGGTGGTAGAACTCCAGGTATTGCTCTGCGATCCACTTGGACATGCCGTAGGGCGATACCGGAGCAGGCACGGTGTCATCCATGCAAGGGATGGTCTCAGGGTCACCGTACAATGCCCCGCCGGTGCAAGAATAGATAACCTTTTCAACACCGACCCTGCGGGAGGCTTCAAGTACCCGTAGGGTTCCGATGACGTTGGCGTTTGTATCGTCGATCGGGTTTTTGGTGGACTCTGTAACGCTGGTCTGGGCTGCCATATGAAAGACCAGATTGGGCTGTTCCCTTTGGATGATCTCACCCATTGGCTTTTGGGTGATGTCTGTGTGATGGAAGACCGCACCGGAATTTAGATTCTTGATCTTACCGGTGCTCAGGTTGTCCATGATGACGACGTCATACTCTAATTCCAGTAATCGGTCGACCATGTGGGAACCGATGAATCCCGCTCCACCGGTTACCAGAGCTTTTCTACCGTCTGCCATTGGCACCTCTAGGATTTGCGCAAAGGGGTTTGGCGGTCACATCAAAACGAAAAATGGAAGAGAATGCCGTGGACGAAATCCGCCATGTTAGTATCATAAACCCATGCGGTTGGCAGTTCAACGGCATTTTAAGTGTGTGGACAACCTTCAGCTGCGATTGAAACAAACTACCAACCAAGCCTTACTAGGTGAGTTAGCGCACTAGATGGAGCGGTGTCTCAATCTGTGTTACAGTTTTTTCGCCCATACGCAGGCACGCCTGAAATTATTTGTAAGATACCAACTTGAGGAGGTCGGCAAGTGGCCGAACAAATAGGATTCATTGGACTGGGAATCATGGGGAAACCGATGGCCCGCAACCTGCTCAAGGCGGGATATTCCCTCACTGTCTACGACATAGTCGGCAGCAACCAGGAAGAGGTGGTCACCGATGGCGCCACCGGAGCATCCAACAGCAAAGAGGTTGCCGCCGTCAGCGACACGATCATCACCATGCTCCCTGACTCTGCGGACTCCGAGAAAGTGATCTTGGGGCCTGATGGAGTCTTGGAAGGTGCCAAGCCGGGTTCGGTGATAATCGATATGAGTTCCATAGCACCTTTGGTGTCCCAGAAGATCGCCGTCGCCTGTGCGGAAAAGGGCGTTGAGATGCTGGACGCGCCGGTCAGCGGCGGCGAGCCGGGTGCGGTTGCAGGAACATTGGCTGTCATGGTCGGTGGTAAACAGGAGGTGTTCGACAAGAGCCTGGCCCTGATGAACGTGGTCGGCGGGAATGTGGTCCTCACCGGAGACATCGGCGCCGGCGGGGTCACCAAGCTGGCCAACCAGATAATCGTGGCCGCCAACATCGAGGCCCTGAGCGAAGCCATGGTCCTGTCTCAGAAGGCGGGCGTCGACCCTGAAAGGGTGTTCAATGCCATTCGCGGGGGGCTTGCCGGTAGCAACGTCATGGAAGCGAAGGCTCCCATGATGCTGAGCAGAAACTTCCAGGCAGGCTTCCGAATCCGGCTTCACCAGAAGGACCTCAGGAACGTGCTTCAGACCGCCCAGGAATTGAACATCCCGTTGCCGGTGACGGCGCTGGTACAGCAGATATTGGGCGCTTTGGTCAATGAAGGCGAGTCTGAGTCTGACCACTCTGCCATCTTGAAGTTTATAGAAGACCTGGCAAAGATCGAAGTGAAGGCAGGCGGCTAGTCTGCCGACAAACGAGATAGTTAGCCCTGGATTCAGTCCAGAGCTTTGAACCGGGCGTCCCGCCAATTCAGGGCCGCCCGGAGACCTTCAGCCTTCCGTATGGAGTTGAATTCTTCCTGCTCAGGGCTGGTGCTGGTGTCAAATTGGGTCATCAGCTTCATGTTGTGCTTAACCGCTTTCAAAAAGCCCATCTCTTCCATGGCGTGGTTGACCGCATCCTTGGTCAGTTTTACGCCAATCTGCGGCAACAGGCAAATCTTCTTGGCCGCCTTTTCGCATTCGGCCATCAGCTTGTCGTGGGGCACCACACGGCTAACCAGACCTATGCGGGCCGCCTCTTCTGCATCCACGGTATCACCGGTAAGTAATAGCTCTTTGGCGTTGGCCAAGTTCACGCTATAAGGCGTGATGAGGAGGGGTGCGCCAATTCCCGCGCGTATGGAGGGCTCTCCCATGATCGCCTGTTCAGAAGCAATCTTGATGTCGCAGACCTGGACCAGCTCGCAACCGCCGCCAAGTGCGTAGCCGTTGACCGCTGCAATCACGGGTTTGCTGCAATTCCACACGGTCATGAATGTATCGATCAACCCCTGGATCGGGGTGCGGTGGGAGTCTGCCGTCTCGGATTCAGTGTCTGCTGAATGATCGCTTAATTGAATGTCAAAGCCGCTGGAGAATGCTCTACCGGCGCCGGTTATGATCAGCGCTCTAACCTCTTTGTCCTCTTCCACCGCCCCCATCGCTTCTCTAAACTCTGCCATCAACTCGACGTTCAACGCGTTGAGCTTCTTCGGGCGGTTTAGGGTCAAGTAAGCTATCTGACCTTTCCGCTCGTAGATTATGTACTCGAAGGACAAAAGGGTCTCCTTGGGTTGGCGCGCACCTAGGATGGGGTGTTCCGGGGGCGCGCTCAGGCTTATGAGATTTTGCCGGACTGGAATCAGGGGTTCTTGGTGACTTCTATCCCCTGAATCACTATTGGCGTCGTGGGTCTGTCCTGTGCGCCGGTCTTGGCCAGAGAGATGGCATCGGCCACTTCCCGGCCTTGGGTCACCTGACCAAAGATGGTGTGTGCGCCGTTCAAGTGCGGCGTTGGCATGGTGGTGATGAAAAACTGGCTGCCGTTGGTACCGGGCCCAGAATTGGCCATGGCCAGCCTGCCAGGTTGGTCAAAGGTCAGGTTGGGAACAAATTCATCTTGGAACCTGTAGCCGGGTCCTCCGGTGCCGGTCCCAGTTGGGTCTCCACCCTGAATCATGAAAGACGGGATGACTCGGTGGAAGATGATTCCGTCATAGAAACCGTCATTGGCCAGGAAGATGAAGTTGTTCACCGCGACGGGAGCCTGGGCTGGGAAGAATTCGATTCCTATGTTTCCCAGGTTGGTCTTTATAAGGGCCACGTAACGGGCCGTCGGGTCTATCGTTACTGGCGAAACCTCAGAATACTGGGGAATCCGTTCGCCACCGATTACCACATATTGTTTGACCGGGCCGCTACCCGACGCGGTACCAGGGTCGGAAGCTAACGCGGTGGCGGTCAATGATGCCGGGTCTGGGGTTGCCGTATTCTCTGGCTCCGGTGTCTCCAGGACACATGCGACCAAGGCTATCGTCAAGACAAAAATAGAGAGAAGGAATTTCAGTTTCATACCGGAAAGGATACCATAGCCTCGCCTGTTCGTTGAGTCCCAAAACCGGACCAGAAATTCATCTGAAACACTGCCGATGACTAAGTTGCTGGGCTCTAGCCGATCAACCGCCTGGATTCAGTGATCTGGTTGGCGTGCTCTGTCACGTGCCCTGCCAGGGATTGGATCACACCTTCGACCGAGATGGGATTGTTCTCTCCCCTGTGCCCCAAGATGGCCAGATCACCTGGAGCTATATTCCCCACAGTGGCCATGGCTGCATCGCTGGCCGCCACCAGTCCGCGTATCAGCTCATCCAGGGAATCACCTGCATGATCCACAACAGCGGCAGTCCGATGGTCATTCTCAACGTCGCTGCGGGTGATGTTTGGGTCGTCTTCCTGGGTGATCAACACCGCCTTCTCCATCCAGAAATATTCAATCTCTGCGATGTGGGCAAGCAGTTGGGCCACGGTCCACTCATCGGGCGCTGGAATCAGGCGTATTTCCTCTTCCTGTATTCCATCTATCGATTCGATAACCGCCTGATGTGCTGATCGGAGTAACTGCTGCAGATTGGAAATGGGATCTTGGTTAGTTGTCATGTAGATTCATCTCAGCTTTGGTAGGGTTCTTCGTCATCTTCTTCGTCCCAGAGATAGGGGTCTTCCCAGGGCTGCAGTCCTTCCTCTGGGTCTTGGGCAGGATGGAGTTTGGAGGCGACGTATTGGATGGACACTGCGGCAAAAACCAGGACGACCAACCCTCCCAGAAGCCAGCTGTTGAAGTATAAGAACGGTGAGGGGCTATTAGATTTTGGGCTAAATCCGTCTGGTGCTGCGGGAGCGCGTTCTCCGGATGACTCTCCGGCCCAACGGGCGTCAAGGCCGTCCACGTCGAATCCGTAAACGTCGATCAGTGCTGCATCCATGGTGTTTCCAGTGCTCAATTTACCTAGAAATTGCTGGAAATTGGACTCGCCAAAATCGTTGATTAAAAAGGCCACGACGCTCAACGACTTTTGGTAAAACGAGCCGATGCTATGGGGAGTGCCCGTCACTGTATTCATGGCCCTGAGCGGGTTGGTGCTTGAGTCGAGTCTCCCTCCGCTGAAGACCTTTACCGACGGGTCCATGTAGCTGGCGAATCCCTCGTCCAGCCAGGAAGGTATCGGCTGTGTTCTATTGCCCATCGCCTGGTTCAACAGCAGATGAGTAGCTTCATGGACTATGAGACCGCGGTCCATGCCCAATCCCAAGAACAGTCTTCGGTTTGGGAAGGCAAACCCCTGAAATACCTGCTGTTCAGTGGTGGTGCGGCTCTGCTGCGGAAAAGCTTCCAGGGTATGTGACCGCCTGCTGTAGATCACGCCCTTGATCTCGGTGGTTTGATCAAGCTGCAATAGTAGTTGGAGCCGTTCTAGATCGGTCTCCAACTCTTTGACCACCGACTTGACCCTGAATTCGGATTGGTCGTAGTAATTTAGAGTCAGTGGGCCAACTTTCACCTCATTCCATTCAAACCGGGTATCTTCGTATACGACAATCGAGTTGTCGGTGCGGAGCACGTTGCCCTGAGAATCGTAGATCTCGTAGTAATACTCGACCTCGGAGCCGGGGGGTAGGTAGGTTGAGACCTCTCCTGTGAGGTTCAGGCTGGCGGTGACACGATTGGCTGGCACGAAACTCGGGTAGGCGTAAGCCCAGACATCACTGCCGACGGTGCGGTAGAAAAGGCGGACCTCTACGATGTTGTCGTCCCCCTGGGCCGTTACAGAAAGGTCCACGTATCCCGGGAACTCAACGGACTCGTCGGTTTCGACGACTTCGATGTCTCCCCCAGCGGCCGACAGGCTAGAGGTGGTCGAAAGCGTGACAAAGAACGCAACAATCAGCAGTAAGACCAGCAATGTGGTTCTTCGGATTGCTTTTTGGGCGTGGAGAGTCTGGAATATGGAGCTTGGCAAATCTACCTGTTAACTGGGAATACTTGTGACAGACGTAATTCCACCGTATCTCGAACGGTCTTATTAAATTATACGTCTGATTTTTGTTAATGGCTCTCGTAGAAAATCTAGTCGGTATGAGGTCTAGTCGGTTGCCTGCTCCATGTCCAGCAATGACTGCTTCCGGTCTAAACCCCAACTGTAACCGCCCAGCCCGCCGTCCTTGCGCAGAACCCGGTGGCAGGGTATGACCAATGCAACCGGATTGGCTCCGCAGGCCGTCCCCACTGCTCTGGAGGCGTTGCCTTTGCCCATTGTCTCAGCAACCTGTTGATAGGTTCGGGTCTCGCCATAAGGGATCGTCTTCAGGGCATGCCACACCTGCTGCTGAAAAGCGGTCGCTTGGATGTCTGTCGGCAAGTATAGTCCGGTCTTCTCCCCATCCAGATAGGACAATATCTCAGCCGTCCAGACTGCCAGATTCCTTCCGTCTTGCTGATGTGTGGCTGATGGGAATTCAGTTTGGAGGTTCTCTTTTAACGCAGCACCGGAGTTGCCCAGTTTTACCGAACAAACCCCCTTGTCAGTGGCTGCCACCAATAATTGCCCCATGGGGCACTGAACCACGGTGTGGTAGATGTTCACGCCCTTTCCTCCTTTGCGATAGGTCCCAGGACTAATGCCCAGTTGTGCCTCTGAGGTTTCATACAGTCTGCTGGGCGAACTGAACCCCGCTTCGTAGAGCGCGGTTGCGATGTTTTGGCCGTCTTTGATCATGGCCTTGAACCGATCCATACGCCAGGCCGAAGCATACTGCCTCGGGGAGACTCCGGTGACTTCTTTGAAAACCCGCTGCAGATGGGAAGGACTGCTCCCAATCGCCTCTCCTAGCTCAGTCAGAGTTGGCACCGAGTCCGGTCTGTCTGACTGGTCTGGACGGTCTTGGATGTATTGGCAGACTTTGCGGACCAAACGAGCATTTGGGGATTCCTGGTCTGGGAGACAGCGTTTGCAGGCCCTGAAGCCGGCGCTTTCTGCTTCACCTGGCGCGCTAAAGAAGGCTACCCGCTGGGGTGATGACCGACGGCTAGGGCAGGTGGGCCGACAGTAGATGCCAGTAGAAGTCACTGCGTAAACGAAACGTCCGTCTGATTTGGAATCTCGGGTTAGGACCGCTTGCCACATCTCTTCCGTGGTTTGTTCCCGAGTTTTCACTCGGAGGTCAGTGGTTTTTGTCGTTTCAGCAACCATAGCTTCTCGTTGCCTCTGCAGTCTGACTGGAGTTTCTTCTACTCTGCCAGAATACCTCAATGACAAGAGCTGTTCTATCCAGTTCTTGCTTTCAAAATCTAGAAGCTCTAAAAACAAAAGAGAGCCGTGATTCAACGACCCTCTTTTGCGTTTGGACTGGATTTGTTAAGGGCTTATTGAATCTGCGCTATGAACACGTGGGCCGCACCGGTGTCGGTACCCTTCTGGAAATCGCCGGGTGCACCTGATACCAAGTAACTGTTGTTGAGGGCAACAGACGTGCCCAGTTTTTGCTCCAGAGCTGCTCTTGTAGCGGTGAGTTTGGCCTGCTCGGTCCAAGATGTTCCACTCCGCTTGTAGGCATAAACGGCTCCAGCGTCGGTTCCCTTGGCCAAATTGCCATAAGCCCCAGCGATCACTGTGTCGCCGTCCGCGGTGATGGACCAGCCAAAGTTGTTGGCTGTGGCAGCGTCGCTAGCGCTTAGTTTCGCCTGCTCCGTCCAGGCGGTTTCACTGCGTAGGAAAACGTAGGCCGCTCCCGTGTTTGCTCCCTTGGAGTTATGACCAGGAGATCCAACGGCCAGTGTCTCTCCGGATAGTGCCACAGACCGCCCAAAATTATGCTCTGTTGCGGTATCGCTCCCGGTTAGGTTGGCCTGTTCTGTCCAAATCCCACCCGTGCGGATGAATACGTAGGCGGCGCCAGAGCTTACGCCCTTGGTCTCGTCGTTCAAGGCCCCTACCGCAGCGGTGTCATCCTCAATGTCTACCGACCAACCAAACATGCTGTTCACAGATAGGGAGTTGCCGGTTAGCTTGGCCTGCTGGGTCCAGGTCTGGTCTGTCCTGGTGAACACGTAGGCGGCACCAGAATCTGTGCCATTTGGCGTGTCTGACGGAGCGCCGACGATTATCGTGTCGCCATTGATGGCGACTGACCGCCCAAATTTGTTTCCAAGTCCGGCATCGCTGGCGGTGAGCTTGGCCTGCTGGGTCCAGACTCCGTCGCTGCGCACGAATACGTAGGCCGACCCTGAATCGGTGCCTGATGGTGTATCTCCAGGTGCGCCAAGGATCACGGTGTTGCCACTGATGTCCACCGCTCGTCCGAGCAGGTCTCCCGGTCCAGTGTCGGTGCCAATCAATTTGGCCTGTTGGCTCCAGGTGCTGCCGGTCCGGGTGAATACCACGGCGGCTCCAGAGTTGGTGCCCTTGTCGAAGTCGGCATGTACCGAGGCTACGACCGTGTCGGCATCTATGGCCACTTCGGTTCCAAACAGCTTGCCTGGGCCCGAGTCACTAGAGGTTAGCTTGGTGGACGCCGACCCGGCAACAAACGCGTACACGGGCGTGGGTGTGGGCGTCGGTGTCGGCTCCGGCGTGGCGGTTGGTTCAGGTGTAGCGGTCGGCATTGGAGTGGCGGTAGGTGTTGGGACCGCAGTGGCTGTCGGCACCGGTGTCGCCGTCGCGGACGGTACTGCCGTTGGGGTTGGTCTGGGCGTTGGAATAGGCGTGAGCCTGGGAGTGGCCGTTGGCGTTGGCACACGCGTCGGCGCTAGGGTTGCCGTTGGCGCCGAAGTTGGGGTCGGCGCCAGAGTAGGTGGTACTGCAGTGGGGCTCGGAGCTGCAGTGGCAGTGGGAGTCGGCTCAGGAGTGATGGTAGGAGTCGGCTGTCCTTGAACACCGTCGTCCTCTCCGCAGGCCGCAAGAATCAGCAATCCTGCACTTAGGATGACCAGTGACATCAATCTTTTCATAGCCGTTCCTCAATGGCAGTCACTGCAAAAATAATGCAAACCGCCTAGTAAGAATTATAGATGCCTCAGATACTAGGTCAAGGAGAATTGGTCATTCTGTTGGCTGGAATCAGGCCCCGTTAGGAGCATCTTTGAACAAAGATTAATCAAAAGATGAAGATAGTGACTTGCGGTCGTTGTTATGTCGTACAAACGTTCTATATAATCCGTCCCCACTAAGAAAACAGCCCGAAAATTAGCCTTAAAAAGAGGCTCGACAAGGCCTAATGACCAGGAAATCAGAGCCATGACCGACCGTTCAATAGCCTGCATGTTAATCACCCATCTTCCGGTTAAAGCTGAGGTACGCCGCTATCCTCAACTGCGGGGAAAACCCGTGATCATCACCGAGAGTTACGGCTCCAAGGATCTGGTGCTGGATAGCTCGGCGGAGGCACATGGTGTTCGTTCCGGGATGCCCCTTGCGGAGGCTATGTCTCGGTGCAAAGAAGCTTCATTGATCCAGGCCGACGCTCCCTACTACAACAACACCTTTGACAAGCTGATCAGAGCTTTGGAACTGCGCAGCCCAGTGGTGGAAAAAGACGGTCTTGGCTGTGCCTATGTGGGGCTGGAAGGCTTGGACCTGATGTACGGAGGAGAAGCCCGGGTTATCGCATCGCTGTTGCAAACTGCGCCCACAGAGTTCAATCCCAGGGTTGGTGTGGCAGGCGGAAAATTTCCGGCCTACGTCGCTGCCGTGACCACCAAGGGAGGCAGGGCCACCAGAGTGCCCAAAGACGCGGCAGGTATAGCAGCTTTTTTGAAAGGACTGTCCATTGGTCTCTTGCCCATGTCATGGGCCAACAAGTCTCGATTGCACCGATTTGGCATCCACACGTTGGACCAACTCTCTGCACTGCCAGAGAGTGCGGTGCAGGCTCAGCTTGGCGCTGCGGGGCGGCGCGCCTGGCTGCTGGCTTGCGGAGTGGATGACAGTCCATTGACACCTCACCAGGCGCAGCAGGTCGTGGAAGAGTCGTTGACTTTCCCATCCCCAACCATCACCTGGAGTCCCATTCTGATGGCCCTCAGCACCCTGCTGGGTCGGGCCTTTGCCAGGCCGGAGATCGGCGGTCGTTACATCCGGACCGCCACCATTGAAAGTCACGTGTACCGGCTACCGCCCTGGGTGAAACGGTTTGGATTCAAAGAGGCGATGGGCAGCAGAGACCGGACCATGTCCGCCCTCAAAAGTCGGTTGGACAGTGTGACTCTGCCAGGTCCCCTGGAAGACATGAAACTGACACTGGCCGGGTTCACCGGCGAATCCGGAATCCAGGCCAACTTGTTTTCGGATGTCCGCAAGCAAGAGCAGTTGAAGGAAATGATGCGCCAGTTGGAATCGCTCCTAGGTGGGAAACCTCCCATCTATCAGATGAAGGAGGTGGAGCCGTGGTCGCGCATACCAGAAAGACGCCAGGCGCTGGTTCCCTTCAATCCGTAAAACCTGGGGCCGTAAAACCAGAGTCTAAGAAACCTAAGCCGATTGCGCCTGGGGCTGTACACCAGGGTGCCCAGAGCGTGCAGTTCCGCTCGCTGAACCTACCGGTGCCCATAGACGTCGTCGAGAACAATTCAGAGCGACCGATCTCCGTGACCCTGCCGCCCGCCAGCTCAGAGCGTCCAATCCGCCATCGCCGCCCGTCGCAAGAAAGCCAGACCCTGACATCAACCAGCCTGGCCGTAGTTGCGATCAATGACCTATGGCAAGTGGACGACGAATGGTGGCGAGAGCGCCCCATCTCCCGCCGCTACTACCAAATAACCACTCAAAATGACCGCCGAGTGACCATCTTCAAAGACCAGTTCAACGCCCAATGGTACTGGCAGAAGGGAGGGAGAGGAGCTTGAGATTCATTGAATATAAAAGCGTATTGAAGCCGATTAGCCGGACGTTGCGCGTGGAAATGACTGAATATGAACGGCTACTTTGGTCTCGGTTGCGTAGAAAGCAACTCAATGGCGTGCAGTTCTACCGTCAGAAGCCGATAGGGAGCTACATCGTAGATTTTTACGCCCCGGCAGTTAGGTTGGTGGTGGAAGTGGACGGGACACAGCATCAAGGCCAGATTCATGCCCAGAATGACGCTCACAGAGATGAATCACTAAAGAGCCAAGGACTGAGAGTGCTTCGGTTCACCAACCAGCAGGTGCGGCAAGAATTGGATTCAGTGGTCGGTGTTGTGGTTGAGGCGCTGAAATCCCCCTAGCCCCCTTTATGAAAGGGGGGGACCTGTGTCATTTATCCGATAGATTCTGTCGACGATAAATAGATATCTCCATTTTTGAGAGAGTGAAGAAAACAAAACTCCTAACAACACATCACCCCCCTTTCGTAAAGGGGGCAGGGGGGATTTCCCCTCTCGCACCAGGCCAGCTAACGGCTGACCGCTAATAACCCACCATGTACGCTGAACTTCATTGCCACAGTAATTATTCTTTTCAGGAAGGGGCCTCCTCTGTGGAGGACCTGCTGGTGCGCGCCCATGACCTGGGTCTCAGCGCTCTAGCCCTGACCGACCACGACAACCTGTGCGGGGCGATGCACTTTGCGCAGGCGGCCAAGACCGTCGGTATTCGGTCTGTCACCGGTGCGGAATTGACCATCAAAGCCACCGAGGGCGGCGGAGATGGTTCCCACCTGACTTTTCTGGCCGAAACCCAAGAAGGCTACAGCCAGCTTTCAAACCTCATCTCCTACTCCTATGTTGCCGGTGAACGCAAGAACCCGGCCCTGGATATGAAGTATCTGCCGGACCGGGTCGATGGCCTGATCCTGTTGACCGGCTGCCGCTCTGGACGGTTGCCCCGTCTTTTGACAGAGGGTCGTTTTGCCGAGGCCGAAACCCAACTGCGGCAGTACCTGGACTGGTTCGGAACGGACAATGTGTTTGTGGAACTCCAGCAGAACCTGGTGCAGGGAGACACCAGCCGCAACCGACGGCTCATTGACCTGGCGGGAAGACTTGGTGTCCCCACCGTGGCCACCAACAATGTCCATTACCACGTGCCGGAACGCCACCGGCTGCAGGACGCCCTGGTCTCCATCAAGCACAACCGCAGTCTGGATGAGACCCACCAAGAACGCCGACCCAACAACCAGTTCTATCTCAAATCAGCTGAGGAAATGGCAGCGTTGTTCTCTCGCTGTCCTGAGGCCATCAAGAACACCCTCCACATCGCCGAACGCTGTTCATTTGACCTGACCAATGACCTGGCCTACAGGTTTCCGGACTACCCGGTTCCCAAAGGGGCCACTCCCCAGAGTCACCTGGAAGACTTGTGCCGTCAGGCGGCTGAGCGTCGCTACGGTGGCGCAGGCAACAGGACCCATGACTGGCGGAAGGTTGAAGACCGGTTGAAGGAAGAACTGCGGCTGATCGGCAAACACAACCTTGCCGGGTTCTTCTTGATCTACTACGAGATCATCCAGATGGCCCGGCAGATCATGATTGAGATGGGGTTGAGCGATGCTGAGATACCCCTGGAAGAACGCCCACCTGGGAGAGGACGGGGTTCTTCCGTTGCCATGCTGGTGGGCTACCTGATCGGCCTGTCCCACATCGACCCTTTGGAGTACAACCTGTCCCTGGACCGGTTCCTGTCTGATGACCTAGGCTCGGTGCCGGATATAGACCTGGATTTCCCTCGCAATATCAGGGAGCAGTTGATCGTCAGGGTGCACCAGAAATGGGGTTGGGATCGGGCTGCTCTGACCGGCATGATCAGCACCTACCAGATGAAGGGCGCCATCAGAGACCTGGGTAAGGCCCTGGGACTACCCGCTCAGGGTATGGACAAGCTGGCCAAGCGGGTCGATTCTCACGACGCCAAGGAACTGGAACTGGAGATGCTCCAACTGCCTGAGTATCAGGACAAGGTCGACGCACCAGGCTGGCGTGACCTGATTGAGATGTCTACCCAATTGGACGGGTTCCCCAAGTACCTGGCCCAGCACCCAGGCGGTATGATCATCAGCTCGTCTCCCCTCATAGACACGGTGCCGGTGCAACAGGCGGCCATCGCCGACCGCTACATCTGCCATTGGGACAAGGACAGCATCGACCAGGCCAAGTTTGTGAAGATCGACTTCCTGGCCCTGGGGGCGCTGTCTCAAATGCAGGAGTGCCTGCTTCTGATAGAAGAGCGCGAGGGCAAGTACATCGACCTGAGTCGTATCGACTTCAATGACCGTGCGGTTTACGAGACCATGCATCGGGCCGACACCATCGGCATCTTTCAGGTGGAGTCGGCGGCTCAGATGCAGACCGTCCCCCGCATCAAGCCCTGGAACCTGACCGACATGGCCTACGAGGTGGGCGCGGTACGGCCCGGCGTAGGTGTGAATGACGGCGTAACCCAGTTCATTCAGCGCCGCTCTGAGGGCATCCCCTGGGACTATGACCACCCGTTGGAGCAGCGTGCCCTGGAGCGGACTCTGGGGGTGATATTGTTCCAGGACCAGGTGAACCAGGTGGCCATCGACGTGGCCGGGTTTACGGGATTGGAGGCCGACCAGATGCGTCGGGCCTTTGGGCGGCGTAACAACGATCTCATGATTAGACACTACTGGGAGAAGTTCCGGGACGGCGCGGCCGTGCTGGGCGTTCCCGAAGATGCCGCCGAGCGAATCTTCAGAAAGTTCAACGGCCATTACATGTTCCCTGAGTCCCACGCCTTTGCTTTTGGCGCAACCGCCTATCACATGGCCTGGCTCAAGCATTACTACTCGCTGGAATTCTATGTGGCCATCTTCAACCAGCAGCCCATGGGCTTCTACAACACTGAGACCCTGAAGGAAGACGCCAAACGCCACGGCATCACCGTCTTGAACCCGGACATCAACCACAGCCGGGAGAAATGCATCATCTGGAATGAATCGCTTTTGTTGGGGCTGCGTTACGTGCGTGGCATGGGAGACGCGGTGGCATCCCAGGCGGTGGCAGCCAGGGACAAGGGAGGCCCGTTCAAGAGCCTGGCCGATGCCATGGAGCGCACCGGTCTACAACGGGAGGCCATCGAAAATCTTGTAACTGCGGGCGCTTTTGACGCATTGACTGCTACAAGATCTGAGAACTCGACCATGTCCAATGGTAAAGCTGACCGTAGGCAGGCGCTGTGGGAGGTGGGTCTGCGCTACCGTGCCTTCAATACCCAGCCGCCCCTGGCGCTGCCGGTGGAGCAGGATATGGCACAACTCCCGGAGCAGAGCGAGTGGGAGACCATGGGTGAGGAGTACCGCATCATGGGGCTCTATCCAGAAGGGCACTTGATGGCCCTGGCAAGACCCCACCTGAAACGGGGGATACTATCCAGCCGCGATGTGGAGGCCAGGGCTGACGGCGACATCGTTACCGTGGCCGGACTGGTGATACGCCGGCAACGTCCACTGGCCAGGGCGGTTTTCCTTACATTGGAGGACGAATTCGGGCACATCCCGCTGGTGGTGTGGCCGAGCGAATTTGCCAAGTATCGTCAGCTCATCAGAGAGCCGATGCTGATCATTAGGGGTGAGGTCTCACGGAGGGACGGGACCATGAACATAGTGGCCAAGCACGTGGAACCCATGCCCTCCATGGAGAACCTGCCCAAGGCCAAAAACTGGCAGTAGCTGAAAAGCGAACTTATAGGCATTAAATACACTCGCCGCAAGTGCTAGAATGTCGGCCAAACGTTCACTTACTCACGAAGGATTGGAAAATGATTGATACAGTGATTAAAGGCGGGACAGTGGTTACGCCTGCCGGTGTCGGCGAATGGGACATCGGTCTTGAGGGAGAGAAGATTTCGGCCGTTGCCATGCCTGGGGTCCTCTCAACCGAGGGTGTCAGGGTCATCGACGCCAGCGGAAAGATAGTAGTGCCAGGCGGGGTGGAAGCCCACGCCCACGCCGCCGCAAACGTGCAGGAAGGACTCAGAGAATTGGTGCCAGGTACACCCAACGCTGGACCAGGTGTTCACTCCCTTGGTGCCATCTGGGGCGGCACCACCACCGTTGTGGACTTCACCCCGGTGAATAACGAGGGCGACCTCGCCCAGGGTGTCCACGATTTCATGTCCGTCTGGAAAGGTCAGGCGTACACCGACTACACGACCCACGTAATTTACCGCAACTCCAATACCCCCGACTCCATCGCTAGGTTCGGCGAGTTGGTATCGGCTGGTTTCCCCAGCGCCAAGATATTCACCACGGATATACGCCCGCCCGGCAATGAGGGTCGGACATTGACTCCTGGTGGACGACTCGAGACCGGACGGCTCTATGACCTGATGGAGCAGGTGTCTCGCCACGGCGGTATGCTGGCGGTCCACGGGGAAGACGATGAACTGGTGATGTACAACTACCTCATGGCCAAGCAGCGGGACCAGTGGGACTGGTACAACGCCAACCTGATCCATTCCAAGGCAGTGGAAGACCTGGCCTTTAGGCACGTCACCCGGATGGCGGAACGCACCGGAGCCGGCATGTACTTTGTCCACGTGACGGCCAAAGACGGCGTCGATGTCATCGCCGAGTGTCGCAGCAACGGCCAGCCGGTCTACGGCGAGGTTCTCACCTTGGCCCTGTCCTTTGATGCCACCCGTTACCATGAAGACGATGGCATGAAATACCACACTTACCCTTCACTCAAAGGTGAAGAGGACAACGACAGCCTGTGGAACGGGATCTTGAAGAGCGATCTGGCATTCACTGCCACCGATAGTAGTTTCACGACCTATATGGACAAAATTGCCGGAAGGAACATCGAGGACATGCGCGGCGGTAACGTCGGCATCGAGATTCGGATGGGCGTCAACTACAGCGAGGCTGTGGTGAAACGGGGCATGTCCCTGGAGCGTTACGTGGACGTGACGTCCGCAAACGCCGCCAAGATACTGGGAATGTACCCGCAAAAAGGCGCCATCGCAGTGGGCAGTGACGCCGATTTCGCGATAATCGATCCATCAGTCAAGAAGGCCTTGTCGATGTCTGACCTGCATGTCCGCGACTACAGCCCCTGGGAGGGTTGGGAAGTGGCAGGTTGGCCAATCACGGTGATCCTGCGCGGCAAGATCATGGTGGAAAACGGCGAACTGCTAGGCGACGGCAACGACGGGCAGATGATCCTCCGCAAAGTGGATCAAAGCATTCTGCAAAGGCCGACAGTCTAGCCAGCAAACCCAACGACCAGACACCAATAGGAAGCCTAGAAGCGGCTCTGACGAATTCCATCGTCAAGGCCGCTTTTTGGGTTAGATCAACACCTGTAGGCGCGGGTTTCCAACCCGCCCTGTCACAGGAAAACCAGGGCTGTTTTTGGAAGAACTACTGTTAGGAAAACCCGCTCCTACGGAACCTCCTCATTCGGGGTTAATCCCCACTGGCGTCCAAAATCCTTGGTTCAAAAACACAGTGGCGGAACAACAAGGCGGGTTACAAACCCGTGCCTACGAGGTTGATTCGCCGTTGGGCAGAGGACGAGAGACTAGGTCTTCGATTCGGGCCCTTGTTTCGCTCTGGTCAATACCGCGGAGCAGGTTGATGCGGTTTCTGTTGGGGTCGCCTCCGTGCCAGTACTCGTATACTTCCTGGCGCATTCCAGAGGATGAGACAGCTAAGTCGTGGGCCAGGCGATACAGCCGCGATTTATACTCGGCGTCCACCCCTTTGCCCCGCATGTACCTCTCCAGATAGGGACGCAGCTCCGGGTTTGCCAGGTCATTTTCACTTGGCTGCATGATCAGTCCGGAACCGGATACCTCTCGCAATATTTGCACCATTCTTGCGGAGGTCTGGGCAAAGTAGATATTCATGCCGCTCATCGACCCCAAAGACATGACACCACCCTCACCCATGTGAGCGCCGTGTTCGACACCGTCCATGGCGTGCCGCCACATCTCGGTGTAGGTAGCCATCTCGCCGATCTTGGCGGAAACTTCCCGGTAATCCAGCACGCCTATGGCCTCCGCGATCATCGTTGCCACCGCCGTCATGACCTTCATGCGCTCGTGTATCCGGCAGAGATTGGCCCACTCGGTGAAATTTATCCCGGAGGCAAAATCACGCAGCAAAGGGGCAGATTCGTAAAGCATGAAGACACGGTCCCAAGGGACGAGAACATTCTCGAAGAACAGCATGCAGTCCTGCTCGTCATAGGGCACTCCCAATGGATGGCCGTAGCTGCCGTTCCATAGCGAGACCGGCTCTCTACATAGGATCTTCATTCCGGGGCTGTTGGTTGGAATCGAGAAGGCCAAGACGAACTTTGGATCAGACCGTTGGGTGAAGGTCGCAGAAAGGGAGACGTAGGTTTCATTGCTGATTGGCGCTGCCGTCGCCAACTGTTTCCCGCCGCTGATGATCACACCTTCTGAAGTCTCTTCGACAACGTGCAACGCCAAGTCTTCTTCCCGCTTGGCCCGTTGCTCATTTTGGGGTTGTTCGCTCCGGTCCACCTGCGGGTCACCCAGGGCGTGGGTCAGAAAGAGATCATTCTCCATGCAGTGGCGGTGGTAATTGACCACATTTTCGCCGAAGTCGCATTTGGGATGACTCACAGAGCTGAGCCTCTCCCGCGACTTGTATAGAGAGATGATATATGGGGCCAAAACGTCTGGGGCGCGGCCAAGCTGCCCCCAACTCTCACTGGTCCATATCTCGCTATTTCGCCGTTTCTTTTTGAGGTCGTCTTCCGTCTTGGCGAGCATCCAGGAAAGGCTGCAGCGGTTGCCGGATTCTGGCGAGACAAAAGTCATCTCGTTTTGGGTTCCGGCGGTGTGCTGGAGATCGTAGATACGTGCCAGTTCGTTCACTATCCCGGAGAAAGCCGGATGTGTCGGAACATCGTCGATGCGGACGCCGTCCATCCAGACCTCACGGCCGTCTCTGAGGCTCTCAATGTACCGGGCGCCGGTCATTGCTCCCTGGGCGGCGCTGATGTCCAAGACCATCGTCGGACTCCTTCTTCATTGACCCAATGACTCAGATATAACTGGAATACAAAATGGCTTTGTTGCAGGTCGGTCAGAATGGGCACAAGTATAGCAAAGGAGCCGAGGCTGGGCGACCAGACCCCGGCAGAATATGTCCGCTCCAGGTCGGTTGCCCTTGGAGATTCCATATGAGTCCCCAGGTTGTACTGGCAACTGCCATTACCTCAATAAGCGCCAACAAACTGCGAGCAGGGCTGACACTGCTGGGCATCGTCATCGGCGTGGCGGCGGTTATCTCTTTGCTGTCCATCGGGAGGGGCGCCCAGGATGCCATTACCGAACGCATCCAGTCCCTGGGCACCAATCTGCTCTTCGTCCGACCCGGAGGCACCACCCAGGGAGGGGTGTTTGGCGGCCAGGTTAGCTCGGCATCGTTAACCTTGGACGATGCCGAGGCCATGGAAGACCCTGTTCTGGCACCGTCGGTAAAGTCAGTTGCGCCGGAGCTTGGCACCAGCGGCCAGGTGGTGGCCGGACGGGAGAATACTTTCACCCAGATAGCGGTAGTGACACCGGAATACCAATTCGTGCGGGAGTTTACCCTGGCTTCCGGTCAATTCATCACCCAGACCCACCTGGACCGCAGTTCGCAGGTGGTGGTTTTGGGCTCCAGCGTGGCAGAAGACCTGTTTGGCTTCCGTGACCCCGTCGGCCAGCCGGTGCGCATCAACGGACGCCAGTTCCTGGTTATAGGAGTACTGGAAAGCAAGGGAGGCGGCTTCTTTGGGTCGTTCGACGACCAGGTAGTAGTGCCCATCACCACGGTGTATAACCGCCTGAGTTCGTCCCGGACGGCCCAGGGTGGGGTCTCGGTCCAGACCATCAACGTCCAGGCAGTTGACGTAGGGTCAATGGAATAGGCGGTGGACGAAGTATCCACGGTGCTGCGTTTCAGGCACCGGATAACGGGAGATGACGATTTCACCATCTCCAGTCAACAGGAAACCATTGAGACCCTGGAAGACACGACCGACACCTTCATCGTGTTCCTCGGGGCCATCGCGGGAATATCATTGCTGGTTGGTGGGATTGGCATCATGAACATCATGCTGGCGACTGTCACTGAACGCACGCGAGAGATCGGCATTCGCCGCGCGTTGGGAGCGAAGCAAATTGACATCACCTGGCAGTTTCTGGCGGAGACGGTAGTGCTCTCCGTTGTCGGCGGTGCCGTTGGAATCGCGGGTGGGCTCACCTGTCCTTGGGCCATGCAGTGGCTTCGCGGTGTATTGGAAAGAGCGATTCCGGAAGCGATGAACAGCCTTCCCGAGGCCGTGCAGAACGTGACTCCTCAGGTTGTTCCCTGGTCAATCCCGGTTGCCTTTGGAATTTCCGTGGTTGTCGGCGTTTTCTTCGGCCTCTACCCAGCCATGCGAGCCGCTCAAATGGATCCCA
>PCAH01000115.1 GCA_002730485.1 Dehalococcoidia bacterium
CTTAACAATCAATATCAATCAATTATTTGATTTAAAAAGATCGATTATGATAGATATACGGATGTTGATCTAACCTATTCAAAGGAGGAAACAGGAAAATGAGTAAAGTTGATTACGAGATCCGCAAACTGCAAAAGCGGGTGACGAACGGCGGTATCGATCGCCGAGAATTTATCAAGGCTGCGACGGCCATGGGTTTTGCCGCAACTGCGCCTGCCCTCTTCAGCCACGCAGCACACGCCACACCGAAAAAAGGCGGGGTCTACCGCATGGGTCTTGGCGGTGCCAATACCGGCGATATGCTCGACCCAGGCGACAACGGTGACACATTCATGATCAATATGAATATGGGAGGTTGCCGCAACGGACTGGTCGAGGTAACCGCCGATGGGCAGGTAAAACTAGAATTGGCGGAGAGCCTGGAACCATCCGCCGATGCCAAAACCTGGGTAGTCAAGCTGCGCAAGGGTATCGAATTCCACAGTGGCAAAACCTTCGAAGCCGATGATGCGATCGCTTCAATCGAACATCACCGTGGCGAAGAAGCAACCTCGAAGGCGAAAAGTGTTGCCGAGTCCCTGGGCAGTATCAGAAAAGACGGTCCCAACACGCTTATCTTCGACCTTGAAAGCGGCAACGCCGACTTCCCATACTTACTCAGCGACTATCACATCCTGATGGGATCGACTGACAAACACGGACATATCGACTGGGAGGCTGGCGATGGCACCGGATCTTACGTTGTAAAGAATTTCGAACCTGGCGTACGTGCACACATGGTTCGAAATCCCAATTACTTCAAAGAAGGTTGCGCCAACTTCGACGAGGTCAAGATAACTGCGGTTGGTGATCCAGCAGCCCGGATGAATGGGATAGCAACTGGTCAGTTCGATTCGATCGTTCGCTGCGACCTTAAGACCGCGCCGATGCTGGAGAAAAAGCCTGGCATCAGCGTGCTTCAGGTCTCAGGCACCAAACACTTCACCTATCCGATGGATGTCCGTCAGGCGCCGTTCAACGACAACAACGTACGGATGGCGCTCAAACACGCAATTGACAGAGAAGCCTTTGTCAACACTGTGCTGCGTGGCTACGGTTCGTTGGGTAATGATCACCCGATCAGTGCGAACCAGAACTACCATGCTGGTGATCTACCGCAGCGTCAGTATGATCCGGACAAAGCCAAGTGGTATCTCAAACAGGCCGGGCACAGCAGCATCGACGTTGAGATCGCTGCCGCCGATGCGGCCTTCAACGGCGCCGTAGACGCAACCCAGCTCTATTCTGAAGCCGCCAAAGTTGCAGGAATCAACATCAAGGTCAACCGGGTCTCACCCGACGGCTACTGGAACAATGTGTGGATGAAAGTCCCATGGAGCGCCTGTTACTGGTCGGGCCGACCCACCGCGGACTGGATGTTCACCATCGGCTACAAAGCTGGCGGTAACTGGACCGACAGTTACTGGAACCATCCCAAGTTCGAAGCACTGCTGGTGGCAGGGCGAGCCGAGCTTGACGAAGCCAAACGCAACGACATCTACGTCGAAATGCAGACTATCGTTGCTAATGAGGGCGGTGTAGTGGTGCCCTGCTTTGCTAACAACGTCGATGCCGCATCCGATGCGCTGGGGCGGCCAGCTAAGCTTGCGGCCAACTGGGAGCTGGACGGTTCCCGCAGCATGGAGCGTTGGTGGTTCAAGTAAGTCAACCACTGCTGCTGTGATAGGCAGTTACTGCTGAAGTAAGATAGAAAAGGCCCGGACACTTTCCGGGCCTTTTCTTACCAGAGATAATTTACCTTTCCTCTTTTCGTATGCAAATCTCACTGCTCCAACTAATCCTCAAACGTTTTGCGCTGGGGCTCGTGACATTATTGGCCATCTCTTTGCTGATTACGGTCGGCGTCGAGGCGCTGTCTGGCGATGTCTGTACGGCCATGATGGGGCAGATGGCCTCTGATGATAAGGTGGCTGCCTGTCATCGGGAACTGAATCTCGATCGGCCCGTACATGTGCGCTACCTCGAGTGGCTGGTCAACTTTGCGCAGGGCGACATGGGTCAAGCGCTCACCAACCGTTATGCGGTTGCCGACATCATCGGTAACCGCATCGGCAACACCTTCTTTCTTGCAGCGTCGGCAGCGCTGATCGCTGTCCCGCTCTCACTGATCCTCGGGGTGCTGGCCGCGCTGTACCGTGACTCGTTGTTTGATCGCTCTATATCGATGATCACGCTGAGCGGCGTATCGGTACCCGACTTTTTTATCGCCTACATCCTGATGGCGATCTTTGCTGTTTCCTACGGACTTTTCCCAGCGATCTCTAACATCGACGAAACCATGACGCTCGCCCAGCGGATCAACGCGTCAGCGCTTCCGGTATTGACTCTGACACTCGCAGTCAGCGCCCATATGATGCGTATGACCCGCGCATCCATTGTCAGTCTGATGGCAAGCCCCTACATCGAGATGGCCAAACTCAAAGGAATCCGTCCGGGACGGATTATTGTTTTTCACGCCCTGCCCAATGCCTGGTCACCGATAATCCAGGTGATCATGCTGAACCTGGCGTGGCTCGTGGTGGGCGTCGTGATCGTCGAGTTCGTGTTTGTCTATCCGGGACTCGGGGCGCTGATGATCGACGCGGTGTTTCTGCGTGACATGCCTATCGTACGCGCCACAGCAATGATCTTCGCGACGGTGTACGTCATCCTCAATCTGCTGGCAGACATCCTGTCGCTGGTTTCCAACCCACGGCTGATGCACCCCAAGTAAGTGATCATGAAAATCTGGCAACTCATCATGAAGATGAACTGGGCAAGCCGACTAGGTTTGCTGGTTGTCAGCGGATTCGGATTCTGTGCGATCTTTGCACCTTGGCTCGCACCCTATGGCCAGAGCCAGGTCGTTGGTGATGTCTGGGAACCGCTGTTTGGTGAATTCTTTTTTGGCACTGACCAGATTGGCCGGGATATGCTGTCGATGCTGATCTATGGCGCCCGCAACATGATTGCGCTTGCATTGCTGACCACCGGATGCGCCTTTGGGTTGGGATCACTGCTGGGCTTTCTCGCGGCTACCATGGGTGGATGGGTCGACCAGGTACTAAGCCGCTTCGTCGATGTGGTGATCTCCATTCCGACCCTCATTTTCGCCCTCATCGTACTCTCTTCAACGGGTACGTCGATATTCGCTCTGGTCACGGTCATTGCCATTATCTATGCCATGCCGGTCTACCGTATTGCCCGCGCCGTGGCCATGGACATCGAAGTCATGGACTACGTCGAAGCAGCGCGCCTCCGCGGAGAGGGGCTATGGTGGATCATGCGTAAAGAGATTTTGCCGAACGCTTTGACCCCGCTGGCCGCCGAATTTGGTCTGCGGTTTTGTTTTGTATTCCTCTTGATTAGCGGTCTGAGTTTTCTTGGCCTTGGATTGCAGCCGCCGCTTGCCGATTGGGGCGCCATGGTGAGGGACAATGGCGGTGGTATCGCCTGGGGCTTTATGCACCCGCTGGTACCGGCTACCTGTATCGCGCTGCTGACAATCGGGATCAACCTGATCGTCGATTCAGTGGTCCAAAAAGCGAGTGGTCTGCGAGAAGACCACTGACTCTCTTGAGGCACCTAGTCGTCGGAGATGACCTCGGCGAATCCAGGGGCCCGCAATGATTCCCCGGTAGCGTCTTCCATCATCTTGACGACATGCGGGGTCCACGCGCTCCCGCCATAACGCTCGCGTGAGGCCTTAAACATTTGTTCCACTAGCGTAGTCAACTGCAGTGGCACCTCAAGGTTTCGTCCAAGTTCCGTCACGAGACCTAGATCCTTAAGACCCAGATCGGTGGTGAATCCGGTATTCAGACTGCCGTTCAGGATGACGGGCGCCCAATCCTCAAACTCCCGGCTGCTGCCGGAACTGGCCGTAATTGCCTCGTAGCACCTGGCCAGATCCAGTCCGCCGCGCTTGGCCAGCATCAGCGCCTCACCCATCGCCACCAGATCGACCAGGCACAGAAGATTGGTGATGACCTTGATCAAAGAGGCATTGCCAAGCTTACCCATATAGACAATCTGGCCGCTCAGAGTCTCCAACAGAGACGCATGACGCTTGAATAATGCCTCATCACCCCCGACAAGCAGTGTCATTTCGCCTCGTGCGGCCCGGTGCACACCGCCGGTAGCAGGGCATTCCAAAACCCCGATACCTCGATCTGCGGCCAACTCTGCCAGGCGGATCATCTCATTGGCATCTGTGGTGCTCATCTCAATCCAGCAACTACCCTCATGCATGGCATCCAGCGCGCCATTATTACTGGTCATCACCTTCGCTGATGCCTCGGGTGAAGGCAAACAGGTAATGAGCACGTCGACCTCTCTAGCCGCTTGTGCGACAGAAACAGCGCTCGTCGCGCCGTGGGCAACGAGTTGTTCTACCGCCGCATCATCAAGATCGAATACCTTTAAGGCGTGACCTGCATCCATAACCTGGCGCGCCATTCTTGCGCCGAGCATGCCAAGACCAATGAATCCACACTGCATGAGATGCTCCCATTGAAAGAAACTGAAAAGCGCTGACACACGCTATGAGACACCTTGAATGAGGAACAAGGGTTTATTACCCCTCACTTAGGGCACCCGACATCAAACCTTTCCTCAGACGTTAAACCGAAAGTGCATGATATCGCCATCGCTCAGCACATACTCTTTTCCCTCGAGACGCAGCCGGCCCGCCTCGCGGGCGCCCTGTTCACCTTGGTACTGAACAAAATCATCATACGCAATAGTCTCGGCCCGGATAAAGCCGCGCTCAAAATCGGTGTGAATCTCGCCTGCGGCCTGTGGGGCGGTTGCGCCACAGGGAGCCGTCCATGCACGGACTTCCTTGGGCCCCGCCGTGAAAAAGGTCTGCAGACCCAACAGGGCGTAACCCGCGCGGATCACACGGTCGAGTCCCGAACTTTCAAGCCCAAGATCCTCGAGAAAGCCGGCACGCTCATCCGCATCGATTTCCGAGATCTCCTGTTCGATCGCGGCACTGACTACAACGACCTGGGTCTGACGCTTGCGGGCATGGTCGATCAGTTGGGTCACCTGATCGTTGCCATTGAGATCCTGCTCAGACACATTGGCGACATAGAGCGCGGGTTTAGCCGATAACAGGCAAAGCGGTTTGAGCGCTGCCGACGCGTCCGGATCTTGGAGCAACTCCTGCAGTCCCTGCTCCTGGGAAAGCGCGTCGTAGGCCTGGCGCAGGTAATCCAGTTCTCGCAGGACTTTCTTGTCCCCGGTTTTGGCGGCCTTGGCTGTCCGATCGACAGCGCGCTCAGCGGTCTCAAGATCTGCCAGCGCGAGTTCCGTCTCGATGGTGGCAACGTCCACTAGCGGATCCACCTGACCCGAAACATGTGTGATGTCATCATCACGAAAGGCGCGGACCACATGGATGATCGCGTCTACCTCCCGGATGTGGGCAAGAAAACGGTTCCCAAGACCCTCGCCCTTGGAAGCGCCGGCCACGAGGCCCGCGATATCCACAAACTCAATGGCAGTGGGGATGACTTTTGCCGGATTAACGAGCTGTGCGATCGTCTCAAGACGTATATCAGGGACCTCAACGATGCCAACGTTCGGATCGATGGTGCAGAACGGATAGTTCTCGGCCTGTGCCCCTGCGTGGGTTAACGCATTAAAGAGCGTTGACTTACCGACGTTGGGCAGACCAACAATACCGCAGCGAAAGCCCACTCAGGGTTGTCCTTTTTGTTGCGTGTGCAGCGTCTTCATCACAGGCTCGAGCTCACCATTTATCAACGAATCAATCTGTCCTAGCGCACGGTCGACAGCATCGAGCATAGCCGCCTTGTGCTCGGGTGAAGGCTTGCGCAGCACCCAGTCACTTACGTCATCACTGTTTCCCGGATGACCGATACCGATGCGCAGACGGATGAAATCACGGGAGCCGAGTTTCGAGAAGATATCGCGCAGGCCGTTATGTCCACCATGGCCGCCGCCCTGCTTGACCTTGACCGTGCCGGGCGACAAATCGAGATCATCGTGCACCACCAGAACCGCTTCTGGCGCAATATCAAAATAGTCACAGACCGCTGCGACCGAACCCCCGCACTCGTTCATGAAGGTGGCGGGTTTTAAGAAGCGGACTCGCTGTTGGCCCATACGCGTATCGGCAAGATCGCCAAAGAAACGTGTTTCAGGACGCCAGGGCAACGGGCGGCTACGCGCCAGAGCATCCAGGAACCAGAACCCGGCATTGTGACGGGTCGCTTCGTATTGGGCGCCCGCCGCGACCTGTGCCAACGCGTCAGCTTCAACGCGACTGTAGTCACCCTCCTTCATCTCTGCGGCGAGGATCTTTCTTCCTGTGGGATTTATCCGCTCTCCAATGACGCAAAAGGGCTGATCAAATCCGATCCGTACTTCCTTTGTCGCTGAACTGACAACTGTTACCGTCACTTACGTGTCCTCAAGTTTGCTGACCTTGATGGTCGTTACCAACGCCGGGGTACCAGGGCATTCTCCCCTCAAGCACACCCGACTCCCCCACGATCTCCCGCACCCGCTCTTCCTGTTTGTAGGCCATGATATGAACGCCATGTACCCCTTCAATCTCACGGACTGCCTGGATCATCTCTACGCAAATGCGAACGCCCTCCTCGCGTTGGTCCCGAGCGCTCAGTAGGCGCTTAATTACCGGGTCGGGAATATGCACCCCGGGAACGTTATCCCGAATCCAGGAAGCCGTACGCGCAGACGGCATGGGCCCAACACCCACCAGAATATAGCAACGATCGGTGAGCCCCATGTCTCGGACCCGGGTCATGTAATTTCTCAACCGTTCAAGATCGAAACAGTACTGCGTCTGGACAAACTGTGCGCCAGCATTGATCTTTTTTTCCAGTCGTACCGGGCGGTAGTCCAGCGGTGGACCAAAGGGATTCGCCGCGGCACCGAGAAATACCCTCGGTGGCGTTGTCAACTCGCGGCCGCTCAGAAACTCCCCCTGATCACGCATTACGGTTACCGTCTGCAACAAACTGATGCAGTCAAGGTCAAAGACTGGTTTGGCATCAGGCTGGTCTCCTGCTTGAACCCCATCCCCCGTAAGACATAGGATATTGGTCACTCCCATAGCCGCCGCGCCGAGTACGTCACCTTGAATGGCAATTCGATTACGGTCGCGGCAGGATACCTGCATAACCATTGCATACCCTTTCCGGGTTAACAGCGAACACACCCCAACGCTGGACATATGGCAGTTAGCTCCAGAGCCATCGGTCGCGTTGATGGCATCGACACAGCCGTCAAATGCGCTCGCCCTCTCGTACACCGCCTCGGCGTCTGCGGAATCCGGGGGCGCAATCTCTGCGGTCACCGCAAATTTACCACTTCGCAGTACTCGCTCCAGACGGCCCGGCGACACGTGTCCTTGAAGAATCGACAGAGGCTGTCCGGGATCGCTCGTGACTGAGTGCATGTCATGCATCCTGCTGAAAAAATCGAAGGTCCCGCTTTTTTCGAACTTCGCGAAGCCACGAGGAACAGCCGCGCTGGCCCTGGGCCAGGGGAGGCTGCACCTGTGCGATACGGGTTTGATCACGCATCCGCTGACTACCCTCCCACGCATCGACCCATACACAACGCATCTGGGGTTCTACTTCGCAAAAGCCATCAGACCTGACACCGCCGCAGGGTCCATTACGAAGCTCCTTCGGACAGTTCATTGGGCACGACATCCCGGTCTCGCTGAGCACACAACTCCCGCACATCCTGCAGTCAAACATCACGCTCTTGACAGTTCTTTCGACCGCTCGGACGGGTTTTTCAATCCGCGCGTAACCTATCCACAGCCAGAATGGGTGTAGCGCTAATAAAATTCCCTCAAAGCACTGGTACAGCCATTCGAGTTTGCGCGAGTTGCGCACCGACCACTGCCTTAGTGCGTACATCGACGAATCTTAGTCTGAAGCCTGGCCGGTGTCAGTAACGCCCTTGGCACGAATCAGGGCAAGCAGGTCATCATCGGAAAATCCCGACTCGAGCGCCTGGGCACGGGCCTGTACGGCTTGCTCGAGGTCGGCGTCATCACAACTGACTGTCTCGCGACGCCACTCGCTCATGTAGGCATCTGAAGAGCCTTTACCCGCACGCATCGCCGCCCGGTCGATGGCGTCCTGAAAACGTGAACTCAGAAGGACCTTTCGGGTGTCACGTCCTTTGCGCGCCATGACCTGGGAAGGAATATCCCGCCAGAATACAGTAATCAGCTTTGCCATGATTTACTCCGCTGCTTGCCAGATAAAAAGTGAATCGGATGAATCCGATAACCATCAGTCGCGGGGCGAATGTGTCTTTGCAAATTTCGCCAGACTTGTTTCCAGTTCACCGAATCCTGTCGGCAGATAGTCGAATTCCAGACCAAGCGTTTGGGCGGCTGAGCGCGCCATCGAGAGCAATTCGGGTGAATCGGATTGAGCCAGGTACATCAGTGTCGTGTAGTGCGAGAAATAAGTGTCTCTTAACTCTGGGTGAGCCCGAATGCCAAGTTCCTCCATCACTAGTCTCTCAAAATGCCGGGCAAGAAAATCCGTAAGATAAAAAACACCGGGCTCAGTTTCATGCCTTTGCAGAAAAGCCTCGGAGCCCCAAAAAAATTCATAGCAGTGTGCGCCGGGCAATCTCTCGACTCCTTCTTCAGTAAGCACGCTGTCCAATTGACCTCCTGTTCCGCAATCGGCATAGGCAACAAAGATAGAGCTGTAATGATTACGGGATTGCCGGATTTTCTCTTGCACGGCAGGGGCGATCTGCTCCGGGTGGTTGTGCAAGCTCGCCGGAAGGCATTCAACTTTAAGATGATCCCAACGGTTGGCCTTGGTCAATGTCGTGATTTCATGCGCCAGGGCCCCGCACGCGATAACGAGACTCACTGAAGGATGCGAAGGTGTAGACATCGTTACGAAAATACCCCACCACCGAGCCCTAACGGATCGAAATTAGAAGAGGCAAGTCTGCCCCGGATTCTGCCCAAAAAGACGCCCTCGTAAAACCGAGCCGCGTCGAGACCAGTCAGGCGGCCGCTCTTTTCTCCGCAACGAGTTGTTTGGCAGTTTCAACAGCAACTGCCGCGTCACGGCAGTATGCATCCGCGCCGATTGCCTGCCCAAACTCCTCATTCAAAGGCGCCCCGCCGACCAAAACGATGCAATCATCACGGATACCTTGCTCGACCAGAGTATCTATCACGACTTTCATGTACGGCATCGTTGTCGTCAGCAGTGCAGACATTCCCAAAATATCCGGCTTGTGGGTTTCGATGGCTTCCAGGTATTTTTCCACCGGGTTGTTAATGCCGATATCAAACACCTCAAAACCAGCCCCCTCAAGCATCATTCCAACAAGATTCTTTCCAATGTCATGGATATCCCCTTTCACGGTGCCGATAACGACACGGCCAATCGTTTCCGACCCGGTTTCCGCCAGCAGGGGCCTGAGGATACCCATACCCCCTTTCATGGCGTTGGCAGACATCAGAACTTCTGGGACAAAAAGGATGCCGTCGCGAAAATCAATACCGACGATCCGCATCCCCTCCACAAGTGCATCCGCGAGTACCTTATCGGGCGACCAACCCCGCTCCAGCAGGATGTTGGTTCCTTCTACGATCTCTTCTTTCAACCCATCATAGAGGTCATCGTGCATCTGCTCGACAAGTTCCTCATCGGAAAGGGTGCTCAGATCCAGATCATCCTCTTGCTCGTCACTCATCGCATGGGCTACCTTATGTTATGTTGGTATCAATACTAGGCACAGGACGGCATTCTAGATAGGAAGCCGAACAGAGTTGTTTTTGTCTCGACATGTCCCCATCACAGCACGACACTACGCGCAGTTCGCCGTCGCCGACTGGCGTGTTGGCGCGTTCGCGGCGCGACGGGGGGTGACCAGCCATCGGGGGCCATGGCATCACCGGCAA
>PCAH01000116.1 GCA_002730485.1 Dehalococcoidia bacterium
CGCCGCCATGTAGTACGGCATCTTTTTCTGCATCGGCTTGGGGAAGATCTCGGTGGGCTCTTGTATCTGCCAGTACTTGCCGTCAAAGGCAAACTTCTCACCAGCCAAGGCCCGGCGAAGGATCTCGAAAGATTCCTCAAACATCTCCCTGGAGTCTTCTTGCGCAACGCCGAAGCCCTTGAATTCCGGCGGCTGGTAACCCCGGCCAACGCCCAGCATCAACCGACCACCGCTCAGTGAGTCCACCAGCGCCGCGTCCTCTGCCACCCGCAACGGATGCTGGAACGGGAGCACCATTATCGCGGTGCCGATCTTCATCTGGTGGGTCCGCTGGGAAATGGCTGCTGCCATTGTTAGGGGGTTTCCGAGCATCCCGTAGATGGCGAAATGGTGCTCAGGAAGCCACACCGACTCGAATCCCAGCTCTTCGCCGTATTCAATCTCCTCCAAGACTTCGTTGAATATCTGATCCTGGGGTATGTCTCCAAAATCGCTGAATAGATAAAACAATCCGAACTTCACAATGTACCTCCGGAGCCTGATTTATTGGGATTTTGCAATAAGGCAACTATAGGAATCAGCGGAGACATGAGGAAGATGCACGAATATCATCTTTGGTAGTGCATCTGCATCACCGGAAACCCGCAGGTGGGGCTTCCGGTGTTTCGAGAGGTTAGTACCTGAGGAGGTAAGTCAGGGAATTAGCCGGTCTGCTTTATATATTTTTCCTGCTTTTCGAAAACCAACAGGTGATCGTAAACCGGGCAACACTACTCTTTGACATCTATATCCACACCCACCGCCATCCGAAAAACCGCTTCGGCCTCAGATCAAAGGGCTGGCGCAATCGAACCATCAGCTCCGGCTCGTAGGAAATCGCCCCCGGTAAGACCGCGAGGGCAGATGCCCCTAGTCCCAACTACCCTAAAGAAAGTTGCGTCGGTCATGTCCACCCATTCGGGAGAATCTTCAGCCAGGTCATCCTCCCAGCCAGATTCGAAAAGAGGGTGCACATCCATCCGAAAAGCCCGCTCTGTACCAGCGGCTGCAGCCATTTCAGAGGTATCGAACCGGGCGCTCCGGACATACCGATAGAACATGTAGGCCATGCCTAAAGTTGCGGCAAATGTGAGGCCTGGCACCAGAGCCCTCGGGTCCGAGGCAATAACCGCGACGGCGATGCTAGCGGCGACAACCAGGAGACCAGAGGAAGCGATGCATTCTGCCAGGGGGAAATGGAACCTTCCGCCCCAGAGGTTTCCATCTTGGCCCTGTGTAGAGATCATTTTCATCGTCTGGCCCCCTTTGGGGTAAAACCCCTTATGTCACGGAGAGTGAACGCCGTGCTAAGACTATTCTATGAACTCCAGACTCAGACCGACAGATGCAGGTTGATCATTTGCTGTGATGCCACCGCATCAAAGAATCAGTCGCTGTCGATCACCCGATTTCGTAGGACGTAAGCCACCGCTTCAAGGCGGTTATGGACGTTCAGTTTGACCAGGATATTTTGGATGTGATTCCGCGCGGTGGCGTTACTGATCATCAGCTTTTTCGCTATGCCATACGTGCCTTCGCCCTGGGCCAGCAGACCGACCACCTGTTGCTCCCGATCGGTCAATTCTTCGTGTTGATGGACCTCCGGTTCCTTAACCGCGTCTGGGCTGCTGTATCCGGACACTTCCTTGGAGACACGCTCCAGTGTGCGCTTGGCCTCCATCCCTTCTGTAGCGTCTCGGAAGATATGCACCACAGCGGCTAAATGGCCGCGATTCCGGTCCTTATTCTCTCGTTCAAGATACGTGTGGACCACACCCAACCACCGGTTTGAGCCGTCCTTGGTCTTGACCTTCACATCCTGGCCCGGCGTTGGGGAGCCACTTCTGGCGCAATCGATCACTGGGCACCCCAGGTAGCAGACCTGCCTGGATGACTGGTCGATACCCCTCATGATGTCGTAACAAAACCGTCCGACCGCATCCTGGTAGGTATAGCCCAGTATTCTCTCGCCGCCCTCATTCCAGTGGACGATTCTCTGGTCCTCATCCACCGCAAAGACTCCATCTGTGGTGTTTGAGATGCTCTTCAAGAGCTGAATCGTTTCCATAATCAACTTCCCGGTAACCAAGATTCCGGCACTACTGACCGGTTGAATCATCTAGGGCGCTAAAACCAGCGCTTCATCCACTTCTTCTCAAATAGCACTTTGGCCATATGCCACCTGCGGCCTGGTTGGTGAAACTTTACCTGTGGTAACGGCAGAGCGTAGAAATTACCCCCGCCAAACCCTGCCTTGCCGCCGCCGGTTTCCACAAAGCAGACCCCATGCCCATCAAACGTCCCTTCCCGACCCTTGCCGTTGATCCGTGCTGCAATCGTCCTGGCGACAGCCTGGGCTTGGCCGTGGGCAAAGACACCGGCTTTGGGTAATGGCAGTCCCAGTTCCAGGGGAATGGACGTGTTGTCGCCAATGGCAAACACCCCAGGGAACGGGGTTTCCATCGACCCTCGGTCCACGGCGATCCATCCACCCTTCTCTGCCAATCCGGCCTCACAGATAACATCAGGCACGACATGGGGCGGTACATAGGCCAGAAAATCGAAGTGCTCTTCAACGCCATCTTCAAAGAATAGAGTTCGGGAATCGGGATCGACTTTCAGGATCTGGTGTTTGGGGTAGTAGTCGATGCCCCGCTGGGCGAGCATTCCTTTAACATTCGCCGACACATCTGCCCCAGCCACGCCCATCGGTCCAGCCTCAGGTGAATAAATGCTAACCGAGACTTGCCCTTCCGGGCATTTCTTCTGGGCATGATGGTGCAAGAGCATTGCCGCTTCGTAGGGCGCTGCCGGGCATTTGAAGGGCATACCGGAGACTAGAACTGCGATCTTGGTCTCTGGGGATCCGTTGCTCGGCCCCCGGCAGAAATCTCGCACCGCAACAGAGCCGTCCATGGAATACAGGTCGTGCCTCGCAGCTGCCAGTCCAGGAATGTTCTCAGGAGCCAACCGCGCCCCAAGGGAAACGACCAGGTAATCGGCCTCGATCGTTCTCCCGCCGATACTCACTTGCCTGGTCTCCGGGTCGATGGAATCCACCTCACCGCGGACGACCTCGATGCCGCTCTTCAGAAGGCGTTCTAGATCTTTGATGATGGTGTCCGGTTCTCGCAGACCAACCTGGAGCCAGAGGAGCGACGGCCAAAATACGTGGTTGGCTGTCTTATCCACCACCAGGATTTGGTGATCCCGTCCCAGCCTTTTGCGCAGGTCATTGGCTACGGATAAACCGCCAACACCGCCGCCCAATACCACGACCGTCTTATTTGGCATATCGCCCCCTTTGGGGACAGACGCCTGCCTAGTTCACCAGATACAGCGCCGGGTAGATGAACACCCAGGCGACGTCGACAAAGTGCCAGTATTTGACCGCTCCCTCAACTGGCCAGGTGTCTTTCCCAGCGCCCCTACCGCCGCGTCTGATCCACAGCACTACTGCCAGCGCTATGAGTCCGGTGGCCACGTGGAATGCGTGAACTCCGGTCATTGTGAAGAACAATGTCCCATAGCCTGTGTCAGGCGGGAAATGGTGGAAGGCCTGGCTCCATTCGTACCCCACGCCGAGCATGAACAGCAGACCCAGAATCAGGGTGCATATCATGTACCGTGAAAACCCTTTCTGATCCCCGTGGAAGGCAAACGTCTCCGCTCTGAAGGCGGTCAAACTGCTCAGGATGAGGATCATGGTTATTGCCAGACCCAATTCCTGGTCCAGTTCCTCGGGTCGATCCAGCCCCATGAGGAAGAACCTGCTTGAGAGCAGGGCCGAGAATAAGAATGTCTCTGAAAGTAGGAACAGCCAAAGGCCGATCCGGTTTAACGAGCGACGCTTCTGAACCGCCTGCTCAGCACCATGCCCTGATACATTCCCCGTTGCTGCTGCCTGTCCCGTAGCCATCTAGTGCTCCTCAGCGCGCCAAAGATGCGCGATATGCATAAAGAAATAGAGGATGAGAGCGGCATCAATCACGTTCATGATCAACATCCAGGGAAGGTTTCCACTGTCCATCAGCAGCAACAACCCATACTCCGCTGCGGCCAGAACCATCAGGATCACAGCGATTATGAGTCCGGTCTTCTGGGCCGACTTTAGCTTGTCTTGCTCCACGGAATCCTCCATTTCAAAGGTCTCAGGTAAGGCCGATACCGGCCAGGGTTACTTGCTCAGCGGCTAGTCCGCAGCATCTGCCTCGGGCGAAGCTCCAGCCACCGTTGCGACCGCGTGGACGGACCCGGGCTCTCCGTAGCCATACGGGTCTCCAAGGACTTCCGGCTCCCGCAGGAAGTTGTGCTCCGGGGGCGGCGACGTAGTCTGCCACTCTAGAGTCCGCGCCTGCCAGGGGTTGGCCTCGGCCTTCGGTCCGCGAATCCATGCAACCGCCAGGTGAACCGCAAACAGTGCAAAGCTAGCAGCCAGTACGAATGCTGCGATGCTGATGAACGTGTTCACATCATTAAGGCCCGGCGTGTAATCGGGGTTCCTACGGTTCATCCCGTGGATGCCAGCCCAGAACATGGGAACGAAGGTAACGTTGTAGGCAATCAAGAGCCACCAGAAGTGGACCTTGCCCAGAGTGTCGTTAAACATCCGCCCCGTGATCTTTGGGAACCAGAAGTAGATGGCTCCCAGGGCCGCGAATATCTCAGCGCCCATGATCGTGTAATGGAAGTGGGCCACAACAAAATAAGTGTCCTGAAGTTGGATATCAGTTGGTATGTCGGCCAGGAATATCCCTGTCACCCCCGCAACCACGAAGTTGAACAAGAACCCCAGGGCAAACAACATCGGTGTCGTCAGCCAGAGTCGACCCCGCCAGAGGGTTCCCAGCCCAGCCAGGAAGACCATACCCGTCGGGATTGAGATCAGCTCGGTCATCACCATGAACGGTAGGTGCAGGTACTCCGCCATACCACTGGTGAAGAGGTGGTGGGCCCAGACCAAGAAACTGACAACAGTTACAAAGAAGAAGGACGCAACCACCCATTTGTAGGCGAACAGCGGCTTACGCGCCAGGTGAGAGATCACCTCCAACGCCACGCCAAACGCCGGCAGGATCATGATGTAGACAGCCGGATGCGAGTAGAACCAGAAAACGTGTTCGTACAGGATCGCGTCTCCACCCGCGCCAGTGTCGAAGAAGCCGGTTCCGGCCACCCGGTCAAGGATGACCATCACCATACCAACTGCCACGAATTGGGTGGCGGTCAGACTGATCATGGCCGCGGCGAATATTGACCAAACGAAGATCGGTAGTCGCCCCCAGGTCATACCCGGCGCTCGCATCGTTATGATCGTGGCGATGAAATTCAGTCCACCCAGGATGGACGAGAGTCCAAAAGTCAAGAACGCCAATAGGAACAACAGCTGCCCGGAGGCGTTCAACACACTCAGAGGTGGGTAGGCTGTCCATCCGGAGTCGAACCCGCCCATCAGCGGAGTGGCAATCAGCAGCACCGCCACCGGCGGCACTATCCAGAAACTGAGGGCGTTCAACCGCGGAAAGGCCACGTCATCTGCGCCGATCATCAGCGGCACCAAGAAGTTGGCGAATCCGCCCATGATGATGGCCACCGCAACCGCCACCATGATAATGCCGTGAAGGCCCATGGCCGTGTTGTAGTTGTTGACATCCAGGATGATTTCAGTCGATTCCATCAACTCGATGCGAATCAAGACCGCCAGCAGGCCACCCACCAACAGCAGGACGACCATGGTGACGATGTACTGGATACCAATCACTTTATGGTCAGTGCTGAACCGGAAATACTTGCCCCAGCCTCCCTCATGGGAAACGCCGTGGGAGAGACCAAGCCATTCTTTGGCCCAAGCACCCCAGACGCCGATGCCCAGGAGCCAGCCGATAAGCCCGAACACGTAGCCGACGACCACCACGGGCTCTGCAACCCAAGGGTCCAAATCCATCAACTCTCGGAAAAATGCGGCCAGAAACATTCCGACCAAGAAACCGATTATTCCAAATACCAGTGCCCGAACAATTGGTAAAAGCTTCGTTGCAATAATCACTACTGACCGCTCGCTTTGCTTGTGTTTTGGGCCACCCAAGCCTCAAATTCTTCCATCTCGACCACTCTGACCGGAATCTTCATGATGTAATGACCCAGGCCGCAAAGTTCGGCGCATTGCAACCTAAAGCCATGGTCTATTTCCTCGCTACCGACCTTGTCAGGCGTGATCCTGATCTCGGTCACGCGCCCTGGAACCGCGTCGATCTTCATCCTGAAAGCCGGAACCCAGAAGGCGTGGAGTACATCGGTAGCCGTGACCTGAAACAGGGTCTTTTGGTGCACGGGGAGCACTAGCTCGGTAAACGACACCACCTCCTGGTTCGGGTAGGTCACCTTCCAGGCCCATCTGCTGCCTTCCACCTGAACCACCAGATCGTCGGGGGTGTGGTCGCCTTCATGAAGCTCGAACCATCCAACAGCGCCGGGGAAGACGATGACCAGCAGGGTCAGGGCGGTGGTGATGGTGATCCAACCACCGATGACTCCTTTATGGCCTCTGATAGGAGGGCCGTCTTCAAAGTCGTCCCCGCTTCTCCTAAACCTTATGAAGCTGTAGATGACGGCGGCAAAGACAAAAGCCACCACCGGGACGCTCATGTACACGAGGACTTCAAAAGCCTCGTCGATAATCTCAGCCTGTTCCGCAGCGGCGAACGGCAGATAATCCCATTGGACTGCCGCAACCTCGCCAATAACTGTCAGTACAAGCCACAAAAGGCCAGCTAGCAGGAAATCCTTTTGCACCACAGTCTCCTTAACCCGGTCTGCTTCGGGTTCCGTGATTCTGACCAGACCATTTTCGCCAGGGTTGTAGGTAGGGATAAGTGCGGTTCGGCCCGGACTTTAAAGGCCATTTGGCCTAATAGCAGGGAGTCGTTTGCGGAGGAGATAAATAGGCGTGGAACAACGCAGATTAATGGGATTTAGCCAGCGCTATAAGGCGATATTAAAAAGCTTCCGGCTCTAAAAGCAGGGCCATTTCCACATCCACCAAGCCCATGTCGGTCAACTTGAGCTCGGGTACGACGGGCAGGGCGAGGAAGGACAAGATCGAAAACGGAGATTCCACCTGGCAGCCGAGTTTTTCAGCCGCAGCATCCAGCTCTTCAAGAACCCTGACAACTTCCTCTAACGTCATGTCTGAGAGCAATCCGGCCATGGGCAGCGGCAGAGAGGCCAACACACAGCCGTCCGAGACTACGGCCAGCCCGCCGCCATTGGCCTCAACCTCATTCACCGCCACAAAGATTTCGCTATCGTCCACTCCCACAGCGACGATGTTGTGGCAGTCGTGGGCCACCGAAGTAGCAAGGGCGCCTTGCTTCAGACCCAGCCCACGCACCAGACCTTTCCCGATATTGCCGGTGCCCTTATGGCGTTCCACTACAATCGCTTTGACGAGGTCACGGCTTGTGTCAGATCGCACCACACCGTCGCGGGATTTGTTCGGTTCCGTGACCCACTTGGTGGTTATCTGTCCTGGCACGATCTCCATCACCGGCACCATAGCGCTGTCCCAGTGGAAGGCGAGGTCGCCCACAGAGAACGGTTTGATATTCATCTTGGACCCCAGAGGCTGGGTGGCCGAGGGCGGTGCGTGGAATAGTGCCCGGCCGCGTTTGCCCACCAGCTTCCCGTGGTAAAAGACCGACTCCGCTCTAAAATCGTTCAAATCGTCAACCACCAACAGGTTTGCCCAGTAGCCAGGGGCCACCGCACCGTAGCCTTCCAACTTAAAGTGATTGGCCGGAACCAGGGTCGTCATCTGGATTGCCCGCACCGGATCTAGCCCCAGACCCACGGCCTTGCGAACCACGGCGTCGAGATCACCCTCATGGAAGATGTCAGATGCGTTGCGGTCGTCCACCACCAGCATGCAGCGGTGCCAGGTGGCGTCCGTCACAAGGGGCAGCAAAGCCTCCAGGTTCTTCTCGGTCGAACCCTCTCGGATCATGAGATACATGCCACGGCGCAGTTTTTCCAACCCTTCCGCATATCCCACGGTCTCATGGTCAGAGCCGATAAGCGGGGCCAGGTAGGCGTTCAATTCCCGGCCGGTCACGCCAGGAGCATGGCCGTCCTTAGCCATGCCGGAAAACGCTTCCAGTTTGTCCAGCGCCGTTCCATCTCCCCTGATCACGCCTGGGAAATCCATGAACTCGCCCAGACCGATCACGTTCTTCATGCGGCGCAATTGGAGCAGCTCTCGGCGTTCCAGTTTGCGGCCAGAGGTCTCCATATCCGTGGCGGGGACACAGGATGGGGCAACCATGAAGAGGTCCATGGGCATCTGCTTGGCCACCCTCATGGCCTGTTTCAAACCTGGGATGCCGCAGACGTTGGCGATCTCATGGAGGTCACTCACACCAGCAAGGATTCCCCGTGGCACCACGGCGCGCGCGTACTCGCCAACGTTCAGGTAGCTGCTCTCCAAATGGAAGTGACCATCGATCAGGCCAGGCACCACATATCGACCGGCGATGTCCCTAACCCGCTTACCGTTGGCGTAGTCGCCAACTCCGGCGATCTTGCCCTGATGGATGGCTATGTCTGCGTACTCGATCTCGCCGGTGAAGGTGTTGACCACCCGAGCGTTAGCAATAACCAGGTCTGCCTGTGCTTCCCCTCTGGCGACTTTGATCAGTTCTGACAGGTTGATGCGACCCTGGGGTTTCGATCCAGACAGGGGGCCCGATCTGCCATGGTTGCCCGACTGGGAGGGTTGGGCTTTGGAGGTCGGCGGCAAGCCCTTTAAGAACGAAGAAGACCGGTTCGACCCCCTGGTCCTGTTGGCCCTGACCAGCCTACGCATCTTGGCCGTCCGTGTCTGGAGGACTATCACCAAGGGCGTATATCCCAGACAGATTGCGCCCCGCTTGGTCCAGGTCGGTGCCGTAGCCGACCACAAAACGGTCCGGCACTATGAAGCCCAAGTAATCGATAACCACCGCAGTCTCGCGCCGTGACGGTTTGTCCAACAGCGCGCAAAGTTTCAACGAA
>PCAH01000117.1 GCA_002730485.1 Dehalococcoidia bacterium
GCCCGCCAGGAGTTCTATCCGCGAATCGGTTGTGGTGACGTTACGCGGCATGGATGGTGTCACCATTCAGCCTGGGTCTATAAAGATTACGGCGAAAACCGAGTCGCAGGTTCAGAAGATCAGAACAACCTTGACGCGAATGTTGGATTATCCGACCCTGGAGAAGAAGGATCGGCTCAAGGTTGAGAAGTTGTTGAACCAGATGCAGGAGTCGTTCCCTGTGGGGGGGAGTCCGCCGAAGGTTGAACCGTTTGAGATTCGTCCTCCGTCGACACCGACACCGCCGAAGCCGTCGCCTGGATACGGTGGCACTAAGAGTGTTGTGATTCGCACACCGTTTGGTGATTTCAAACTTGAAACAGTTGGTAAGGCTCGCAGCAAGTTGACGGTTACTGCGTCGCCTGCTGGTGTGATCAAGGGTCCAAGGAATCTTCTCGTCGGTAAAGGTGCTACTGCCCGCAATGTTGATGAGGCGTTGGAGAAGATTGAGCGGTGGGCAACGGAGATCAATCTGCGGCGGCGCACCCCGTTGAGCGCCATGCAGAACGCTGCGCAGGATCCTGCTGTACGCCACGCTATTGCTCAGATAGCGGGTGCTACGGAGGTGACGGAGTTCCGTGGGTTCAAGGGGCAGGTGTGGGAGACGGATTCCCCGATGACGCAGGTCGAGGCCGATGTGTTGCATCAGTCGGCTGCTTTGTACGAGTTGGCTGAGGCCGATGCGTTGTACATGTTGGCGGGTAGGGCGTTGTCTGACGGGTTGGAGGACGATGCCATTATCTTTGGGATGTTGGCGAGGCGACGGCAGATCAGCCATGAGTTGCATCGGATGACGGAAACGTCGTATCCGCAGGATGCGGCGACAGAGTTTCAGAAGGCGTTGCGGGCGTTCGACAATCGTCGAACACGGGATGGGTACCAGTCGGCGATGACTGAGGCATACGCCGACCAGTGGGGGCCGAACAGTGAGTTGCGTCGGTGGTCGACGGGGTGGTCCGCTCCTGGTGATGCCGATCAGCAGGCTGCCATGTTTCACATGTTGAACAGTTTGTTCGATGTTCAGCGCACTAGCGGCGACTTTGCTGGGTTTTTCAAATGGTACGACCAGTTTCTCAACTACTGGAAAGCGCAGGCGGTAGCGACCCCTGGCTTTGTTTTGCGTAACGGATTCGGTGGGTCGTGGATGTCGTATGCGTTTGGGGGCATGGAGTTGGGGGCAACAAACAAGTTTGCTGGAACATATTTCAAGGCGATAAAGCGTGGCGGTGAGGCTGGGTATTTGGCTGGCATGGATTTGCTGATCGAAGATTTGGCTCGTTCACCAAAGTCGACGTTGAGGGTTGGGTTTGGGGCGAAGGTCGACATCAACGAGTTGCGTCAGATCAAACGTGTGTTGGATTCAGGGATCACTGGCGGCGGTCAGGTCATCACTGAGGTTGAGCGGGCTGTGGCTACTCGTTTGGTGAAGGAAACAAAGATGCCTATCACGGGCAACCCTGTTGACATTGTGTTCAATCCGTTCTCCACGGAGTTTGCTCCGTTCCGTGCTGTCAGGTCTGCTAATGAGCAGATGGAATCTGTATTGCGTGGGTCGTTGGCGTTTGATGTGTTGCAGAAGGGTGGTTCGTTGGATGAGGCTGCGGGGGCTGTCTATAAACTGCAGTTCAACTATGCGGATTTGACGCCGACGGAGCGTAAGGCTCGTCGGGTTATTCCGTTCTGGACTTGGCAGAAGAACGTGGTGCCTGTGTTGGTGGAGTCGTTGGGGAAGCATCCCAGGGCATGGGGCAGGTTGCAGCAGTTGAAGGGCAACATGGAGTCAACGTCGGAGCAGAAAGGTGTTGTTCCTGACTATTTCTTGGAAAACATGGGGATCAGGTTGCCGTGGAAGATCAACAACTATCAGACGTATTGGATTCCTGATTTGCCGTTCCGCGATTTGAACAGGTTGGTGAAGGAACCAACGTCGATTACGAGGGTGTTTGCCGAGTCGGCTGCCCCTCCCGTACGTTTGCCTTTGGAGATCTGGGCGAAGAAACAGTTCTTTGCGGATTTACCGTTCAGTGGCCGCTATCAGCAGGTGCCGCCTGTGTACGCCAGGGTGCCGTTCCTAATGGAGGCGTTGGCTTCTGTCGGCAAGGCGAAGAAAAACAAGAGTGGTACGTGGAAGATGCGTGACCATGACATCTATCAGATGGATGGGTGGATGCCGTTTATGGTTAGGTTCCGTCGGTTGTTGCCGAACGAGTCGAGGTATTCTCGCCGTGTGGCGTCGACGACGGTATCGGTTGTGTTTGGTACTCAGGTGCGGGTTGTGGATCCGCGTGAGACACGCAACCAGTTGTTGAGAGACGATAAGGCTTTCAATGAGAAGATGCGTGATTTGATCGACATTGAACTGAGGTTGCGATGAAGTTTGTTGACAGGGTGGAGTGGCGTGCGCGCCCTCCTCATAGCCGTTTTAGGCCATTGGTTTCTCAGCGGGTTCAGGGGATTGTTGTTCATCATAGTGGTGTCAGGAATGGTCCTTCTGGTGCCTCTGCGGTTAGGTCGTTTGAACGTTACCACATGGACACCAAGGGGTGGGATGGTATTGCCTACAACTGGTTGGTGGATGCGTCGGGTACTATTTTTGAGGGCCGTGGTGCGAAGGTGCGTGCGGCTGCGACGAAAGATTGGAACTCTAAGTCTGAGTCGGTGTGTTTCATTGGTTGGGGATTTGAGCCTGTGTCGGATGCAGCGTTGGTTTCGATCAAGGCTGTGATTGATGATGCGCAGAGTAGGTATGGGGGCAAGTTGTGGGTAAAGGGGCATCGGGATTTGTCGGCGTCGACTTGTCCTGGTGATTGGTTGTACGATTGGTTGACTTCTGGGGCGGAGGAACCTGTAGGTGATCCGTCGAAGATCGACTATGAGTCGATTGTGGCCTATTTGAGGGCCTTGGAGGGGGAGGTGAGGGGGAAACCCTTGTCGAGGTTGCGGCGGAGCCGTGGAGAGGCTGTCAGGGTCGCTCAGAGGCATCTGAGCGCCCGTGGGTATGCCCCTGGGGTGGCTGACGGCATCTATGGGAGGCGTACAGCGGCTGCGGTGTCGAAGTTTCAGTCGGATCAGGGCTGGTTGAAGGCCAATGGGGTTATTGATTGGCAGACTTGGTCTGCTTTGTTCGGGGCGTAGCGGGACAGGGTGACCTATGGGTATGAACTCTGATCCCGAAGTGGGCAATGAGGAACCAGTGGCAGCACCTGATGCTGCACCCGCGCCCGAAGGGACAGTGCCCCGCAGTGCCGATCAGGCCGATCGGCTGCGGGGCATGATGTTGGCTAATCAGCATTCCAACGGCCGTCCATTCGGCAAGTGAGGACTAGGTATATGGGCAACATGATTGAACGGGCAGCGTGGACTTTTGTCCAGGCGTTCCTAAGTGTATTCGTGGTTTCTGAACTGGGATCGTGGGAGTCCGCCGCCATAGCAGGTGCGGCTGCTACACTGAGTGTCGTGAAGACGTTTGCTCGGGACCAGTTGTCGTAATGGACGAGGTCGACTTCGACGCCAAGTGGGATCACTTCCTGGCGTGCGAGGGCGGCGACATCGAAACAGAGGTCGCTGAGAACCTGAACCGTTCACGGCATCTTCTCGACATGCGTGACGGCACTCACGCATCGTGGGATGCCAACCAGTTGGGGGTTCTTCTCGTTTTCGGCGGTCAGGATGCCTGCGACTTTATTGGCGCATGGCACGATGCCGACGACGGCAACCTGATAGCGTTAGCCAAGGTGTTAGATTGGGTCAACAGCATGGTTGGGATGATCGAGCAGTGTGTCGCCATGTACGGCACCACAGATTTCGACTTAGAGTCCTAAGCGTCTCTTGATGGCGGGATGCCGCCGCAGTTCAACGTTGAGAGAGTCGATGATGCTATCTCGGCGACGCGCCAGCGTCGTTTTGGGAATCCCGATGACCCTACCCGTGAACCTCAAACTCATCTTCACGTTGCACAACATGTGGTAGATCCACATGTCGTCGTCAGATAACGTGTCGAAAGCGTCGGCGACAACTTCTCTGATTTCGTTTTGTTCCAGCAGGCTTTCGAGCGGAACGACTCCTGGCGGGCATGTCATCAACGCCTCGTAGGTGGTCAACGCTCGGTGTTCTTGCCACGGGCGGGGAGAGCGTGAACCTTTGTCTGTGGCGGCGATGGTGCCGTCGAGAACCTGGGGGTCCGCCGCCCATGTCCCCTTCTTTCCTTTAGCCGCCATCAGCGGCCCATCGCAGAAGCGATGGCCGCACGTTGAAGTACGCTTTGCCTTCGCTGAACTTTCCCAAGGGCACATCTTCTTTATTGATGATACGAACCAGGTCGGCGTACAGAATCTCGGTGAAATCCTGTTTCGGCGTTGACCAGATCCACAGCCACACTGGCATCATTGTGTTCCACACAGCAAGGGCTGCGATCTTTTCTAGTTTGAGTTTGACGCCATTGCGTCCTGTGCCCAGGACTTCAACGAGGCGTTGGTTGGGGGATCCCTGCAGGTAGTCGGGGGTGTAGCGGATAACGTCGGGGAGGTGGTGGACGGGGAAGTCTGGTCGGTTCAGTCCGTATCTGACCCAGTGGGTGTTGTGCCGTTCGTATTCACCTTCGGCTTCGTCTCCCATTACTCCCAGTCGTTGAGTAAACGATTGTTCATTGAACGGGGTCGACATCGTCGGGTTCCTTCAGTCTGTCTAGTAGTTGTTGTGCTTCTAATGCGATTTTGGTGTTGTCGTCGGTGGCTAGTCGGCGTAGTGAGCGCAGTATGAGCCATCGTTCTGTGTTGGTGACTTCTAGGTTCATTACTGCTTCCTCCCCACCAGACGATGAACCTGACGGTCATCGTCGTAAGCCAACCCGTTCAAAGCGTCCTCAACCAGTTTCAGATAGTTGGATACGTCGCCTCGAAGCGGCGACCTCTCCACCTCCAGCGGTGTCAACGAAATAAGTATCTTGTCTTTCTGGAAGACGCACGACAACGACACTGGACCCTCAAACTTTGGCCCTCTGTACGCCTCTGCAATGATCTGCTCCGCATCAGTGGTCGACTTCGGTGTGTACGTGCGCCCCCGTGCGAAACGGGGGCGCCCCTTGACCCTGGGAGATGTGCGGACAGTGAACTTGTGGGTCTTCGGGTTGGGAGACATCAGTGACCCTCCTGGGGGCGGGGGTGTTCAACATCAAACTTGGCGTGGGCAACCAGTTCCTGCAGCCGCTTCTCGCGGTCGTTGCGACCAACGAACTTGCCGATCTTCTCATCGAGAGCAGCGGACCAGCGGAACACGGAGTCGTCTCGATAGTTTTGTCGGAACAGAGAGCAGGCGAAGGCGTACAGGGCGTTCGATCTGTCTTCCTGAACGTCGCCGTCCCATATTTGTCTGGCTATAAACTTGAAGTTTTTGTCGTCTCGGCCTTTGATCCCGCCGACACCCGTCTCGTTGAGGAACTCGTTTACTTTCCTAACGTGGCGTTCACGGTATAGCGAGTGAACAGTTTGTATCGAGTACGTTGCCGCACGGGTCGCCCATGCTGTCTCGGTGAACTTCTCCAACGACAACGGGTTGTCGTCCGTGTCAAGCACCTCTTGTCGACCTGGGTTTCGCATGTTCGGGTACGGCAGCAGCAAGCAGTTGCCATACCCCTGCCCCTCCAGTGTTGTTTGTTTCGGGTACACCTCGACGGTTGGTACGTCAACCATTTCACATGCACCAATCACTGATTCCCTGGCTAGTGTCGCTGGTATTGGTTTCTGTAGGTACACCCAGATGTGGAATCCTTTCGAGCGGGAACGCTCAATGAATGCTGTTACTCCAAACTTGTGAAGCAACGTTCGGAGGTTGCGGGCGTGGACAATGTCCCCTTCGCCTTCGTCGAGATCGACGGCACACCAGTTGACATGCCATACCCCTGGCCTGTCGTCCATGAGGAACAACGGGTACACCCCGATGGGCGGCTCGTCGTCCAGGTGGTCTCTGATGGTGTCCTCGTAGGGTTCACCCTCGGCGTCGAGTGGTTCCCCGTTGACGCCGACGTAGGGGCGGATGCCGCCGTAGTTGACGGCGATCCGCCCGCCCGCGTGGAGGGCAGCAAACGTTTCGACGGTGTTGTCGGTTACGGCGCCCATAGGTTATTTGTTGGTACGTCTGCGTCGTAGTACTCGCGAACCATGCCGCAGCGCGGGTCCATGAAGTAGTCGATGGGTGGGTTAGTTATTTCACACGGTGGGCGTTTGTTCTTGCACAGGTCGAGACTAACTGATACGGAATGGATGCGTCGTTCGTGTTCCTCCAACTTCGGGTTGTCTCGTTTGCGAAACACATTCAACTGGAGGATGGCGTACTCGTCGGCGTTGAACTTGCCGTCATCCATCCCCCTTGACGATCCACGGGTGGAACTTTTCCCCGATTGGTGAACCAGCCCAACGGGCAGGTTCTCCGTTTCCGCCCACTCCTTGACACCTTTCAGTACCGACGACACGCCTTCGTATCCTGATGCCATCGGCAACTGTTCAAGGAAGTCGATCATCACGAACCTGGGGCGGATCTGCCAGTAGTCCTCGCACTCGGCGAGGGCTATCGACATTTCATCGAACGGCATTGCCGACGGGAATATCTTCACTCTGTCCAGTAGCGGCTTTGCCGACTCGATGTGCTGCAGGTAGGCGGGGTCGGATGACTGCAGGCCCCGCTCGACATCCTCCAGGTTTTGGAGATGCAGCAAAGCGTACAGTTTCGACACGACGAGGATCTCTGGTTCATCTGGTGTGAAGATGACGGCACGAAAGTCTTCGTCCTGTTGAAGGTTCTTGGCGATGGACGAGAGCAGCACTGCGGACTTGCCGCTGTGTGCCCGTCCTGTGACGACGAGAACATCGGAGGGCCACACGCCTCGCATCCGTTGGTCGATCTCTGCGAGACCCAAGAAGAACCTGTCGTGGCTGCCTGCGGCGTACTCGATCCACCTGTCGACGGCCTTGTGGGTGGGGCGGAAGAACCTGTAGTCGGCACCCGTGGGGCGGAGATTGACACCTTCCAAACGGGCATCAATCTCCGCCTCACTAAGAGCGACGGGGGTAGCCGTCACCGCCCGTAGGCGTAAGCCTGGAGGGCCTCTCGGCGGGCCTCCCACTGGAAGTCCTCAGCGTCGGCCTGGGTCTTGCCGTTGGCCTGATCCCACACCTTCAACGGCACGTTCGAGTCGCCGTCGTTGACCCACAAGCCAACGTTGTCGCCGACCTGCACACCGATGTGCTGCAACGCTTCCTTCCGAACAGAGAAGTTCGGGAAGTTCTTCCCGCTCTTCGCCGTGTCGGTGGTGCCGTCGGCATGTTCTTTGACTTCGTACACGACGGTGGCACCGCCCTGTCCGTCAGACCACTCGTTGGGTTGAAATGCCAGCAGGTTCCACGCTGCCTGCTTCTCAGCAGCCGCCTTGCCGACACAGAAGTCGACACGGGGGTACACCTTGCCGCCCCCACCTACTGCCAGAACGGGGGCAGCGGCTGGGGCAACGGGAGGCGCCTGGGCCGA
>PCAH01000118.1 GCA_002730485.1 Dehalococcoidia bacterium
CAGGATGTAATCCAGCGCCAGGCAGGAGTCCGGCAGGATGATGCGCTCGGCGGAAGAGTGGCTGATGTCTCTCTCTCCCCATAGCGCCACATTCTCCAGGGCGGTTACAGAGTTGCCCCTAATCAGCCTTGCCAGACCGCAGATGCGCTCCGCCAACTCAGGATTCCGTTTGTGGGGCATGGATGATGAACCGGTCTGGCCGTGGCCGAACGGTTCTTCCAACTCGTGCAACTCAGTGCGCTGTAGAGCGCGAATCTCAGTGGCAAATTTCTCTAGAGATGCGGCAATCAGGGCTAGCGTGCTCATAAAATGGGCATGCCGGTCCCGCTGGACTATCTGGTTGGTTATCTTGGCGACCTTGAGGCCAAGTTCACGGCAGACCGTCTCCTCAACGGAAGGCGGCACGGTGGCGTGGGTGCCGACTGCGCCCGAGACCATGCCAACGCGGAGGCCCTCAATGGCATCGGTCAACCGTTGTTTCTGCCGACCCATCTCATCCCACCACAGGGCAAGCCTGAGTCCCATGGTCATGGGTTCGGCGTGGACTCCGTGGGTGCGGCCCATGGCCAGTGTGTCTTTGTGTTCAACAGCCTGGGCGGCCAGGGCAGCAATGGCCCGGTCCATTTCTGTCTGCAATAGAGCGCCAGCTTCGACCAATTGCATGTTCAAGCCAGTGTCCAGCATGTCATTGGAGGTCAAGCCAAGGTGCAGCCAGCGGCCCTCCAGACCCATGGACTCTGTGATGGACGAGAGAAACGCGGTGACGTCGTGCCGCGTGGTCTCAAATATCTCCATCATGCGGGAGTGGTTGTACTCGGCTTTGCGTAGCTTGACCATGTCGTCTTCGGGGACGACCCCTTCGACGGTCCAGGCTTCACAAGCGGCCAGCTCCACTTCCATCCACTTGAGGTATTTATTTTCGTCGGACCAAACCTGCTTCATAGTAGGCCTAGAATATCGGTCAATCACAGTTACGCCCCATCGCCCTGCGGCGAGTCGTTCTATTTATGGCCAATTGGTCTATTTGTGGCCGTTCAATGAGTAGTTTCTTATAGCTACCAGCATCCCCTTGAAATCCTCAAAGGGCTGGTACGGGATCTTCTCGTCGTCACAGAAGTTTGCCAGGCCCCGGTGGGCAAACGTCACATTGGCAACGCGGGCGGCTTCCAGATCAGAATGGCCGTCGCCGGCAAAGAAGACGTAGGCGCCCTTTTGTTGGAAAGACTCCACCACAAAACCTTTCGAGTTTCCGACGTCCTCTTTGCCGGGAACCGTGTGGTTGTAGTGGTAGGAAATCTCGCCACCCTCAAATTTTGTATCCACAGCATAGACGGGCACGTTGCCAACGCCTTCCCTGTCCAATAGCGCCTGGATGTAGAAATCCAAGCCCTGGCTGACTACGGCCATGGGAATGCCATTGGACTGGCAAAACCCCCACAGCTCTTTGAAGAAGGGCCGCAGGTTGGCGTGATCTTTCACGTAAGCCTGCATGGTTGCCCGGTCGGCGTTTATGTTACGGAAGGTAATCTCCTGATATTCTTTCAGGCTCATGTGGCCGTTGCGGAAGCGTTGGCGCACGTCTTTCCAATTTGGGTCGCCGAACTGGTTGAGCAGCATCTCCGCCACGTTCTGAGCCGCAGCGGTGTCGTCGAAGTCGGTGAGGACTACGGGATGCAGTCTACCGTTCGCGGAGTTCGCGTCGGTAGTCTTCATAAGCCTGCCTTATATTGTCGTACTTTAAGCCCAATATCTGAGCGGCGTAATACGCAGCGTTCCTGGCACCCGGTCCGCCAACTGCCATGCAGGCAACGGGGATGCCAGGGGGCATCTGGGCTGTGGACATAAGCGCGTCGATTCCCTTGAGTTCACTGGATGTTAGTGGAATCCCGATGACCGGCAGCGTGGTCATGGACGCTAGAGTGCCGGCCAGAGAGGCGGAACCGCCTGCGGCTGCAATCAAAACTTCGATGCCACGATCCCGGGCGGTTTGGGCATATTCATGGACCCGTTCCGGGGTGTGGTGAGCCGACATGACACGGGTCTCGAAATCGATACCCATCTGTTCCAGGACCTTGATAGTATCTTGCACTACGGGGTCATCCGAAGCGCTTTCCATAATAACACCTACTAGAGGCAAAACAACACTCTGTCCACGCTTAAATCGGCCGACAGAAGCCCTCTCGAAATGGGTGCAATCAACCGGTCTGGCTCCCTTAAGTTACTTATTTGAAGGACCAAAGTCTCAAAGCTCCAGCTCGTCTTTGAACGCGACGATCAGACCCTGTTCCAAGGCCTCACGCTCTGGTCTGATCTCGATCTCATTGATCTGAAGATAGATACCTTCATCAGACAGTCCCAGGTCAACGGCAATCTCCAGTTCTCCACCCTCATCCCAGGACAGGATGGTGGTGATCACATCACTATCTTCGTCATCATCGTCTAGACCCGCGTCGATGATGCTGATGCCTGAGGGCAGGTCAGAATCGTCATCTTCGTCATCGTCGGATTCCCAGCCAACGATGGTCTCGATCTCCCCCTTGCCATCCAGCAAAATGGAATTCATCTCTCCCAGCAACTCTACGACGCCCAGGTTCTGGGCCATGAGAGAAAGGTCTTCACGCTCTTTCTTGAGTCCGGCTTCGGCCTCTTCCACCCGGCGTTCCCGCTGGGCGCGGACCTCAACCAGGTCCTGTTTTAAGTCTTCCAATGTGTCACGCCAGGTCATGGGCTCATCCTCAAATGTGCTTTCCCTGATTGGCTAGGCGCCTGAGCTATTTCCGGGCCGCCTGGTACGCCAGTTCGTCGATCTCTCGGAAATCGCGTCGTCCGGACCGTCCCCGAACCTGATTCAGAGCATCCAGCATGTCCAGATACCGAATACCCATGGGACCGGTTTTGACACTGACTGGTAGCAGCCCCGCCTGCTTCAACAGCACCTCGGCGTTGTTGTTCCAAACAGCAAAGAGACCTGGATTGCTCAGGCATAGGATATAGGAGGGAAATTCCCTTCCGCAGCCCGCCAATCGGTAGGCTCCCTCAGGCGCGGCGCATTCGTCAAATCTACCTTCAAGCTTGATATTATCATAGAGCAGAAAATCCAGACCATCACGCACTTCTTCGATGGTATTGGACTTGAATCCGGCACCATCTCGGCCGCCCGACGCCCGGTATAAATCGAGTGCTTGATCCATGGTCAATTCCAACAGCGCATCTTGGTCCAACCACTGCTGAAACTCTTCAGAACGGAGCCATTTCTTCCGTCGGTAGTTCGTTAATCGCTGGTCATCCTCGGCCAGTGTGAATAGTGATCGTACGTCTTGCATCAGGTTATTTAGACGACCCAGCAGCGCCCAGGTGGGCCGCTGACCCGATATCCCGACGCCACACCGCGCCCTCAAAGCTGATGTTCTCCAGTCTGGAATAAGCCCGGTCCCTGGCCTGCTCCATAGTGTCGCCGCCACCAACTACCGTTAGGACTCGTCCTCCGGCCGTGACTGGCCCGCTTTCACCCAGTTGGGTACCCGCATGGAAGACCATGGTGTCCTGTGGCCCGTCATCGTCCAACCCTGTTATCTCAAAACCCGTTTGATAATCCTCGGGATAGCCACCGGAGACCATGACCACGCCAACGTAATTCTTGTCGTTCCACCGCACTTCAGTCTTGTTAAGGTTGCCCTTGGCGCAGGCCAGCATCAGGTCAAGTGGATCAGACGCCAGCAGTGGCATGACCACCTGGGTCTCAGGGTCTCCCAAACGGCAGTTGAATTCCAACACCTTGGGTTTCCAATCAGACGGTGTGCCGGTCAGCATCAACCCGGCGTACAACACACCTTTATATGGAATGCCGCGCTGGGCCATGGCCTGCAGCACCGGACGCATGATCGATTGCTCCACCTGGGCTGCCAGTTCGGGCGTCCAGAACTCCGGCCCGGAGAAGCTTCCCATGCCTCCGGTATTGGGGCCGATGTTGCCGTCGCCGAGTCGTTTGTAATCGCAGGCGGCAACCAACGGGGAGAGGTTCTGGCCATCGCAGAAGGCAAATACGCTGACCTCAGGCCCGCTGAGATACTCCTCAAGCACCACCGTCTCGCCAGCCTCACCGAAAGCCCGCTCAGAGAGGCACAATTTCACAGCCGCGCTTGCCTGTTCCGAATCTTCGCATAGCAATACACCCTTGCCCGCGGCCAGACCGTCGGCTTTTACCACCAAAGGCCCTGGGTGCTTTTTTATATACGCTTGGGCTCCGACTTGATCTTGGACGCTGGCAAAATCCGGACAGGGCACTCCAGCGTCTTTCATAAGCTCCAAAGCAAAGCCCTTGCTGGCTTCGATCTGGGCAGCGGCCTGGCTCGGCCCGAAGACCGGAATACCAACCTCATCCAGCCGGTCAGCCAACCCCAGAGCCAATGGCGCTTCAGGCCCCACGACAACCAGATCAGCTTTAGCCTCGGATGCTTTTGCCACCAGACCATCAACATCACTGGAGCGGATATTGAAATTCTCCGCCAACTCAGCGGTACCGGCATTCCCGCCAGCAACCCACAGCTTGGAAAGATTGGGACTCTGGCTGATGCGCCATGCCAAAGCATGCTCCCGCCCCCCAGACCCAACCAATAGAACCCTCACGAGTGCAACCCGGCTGTTGGGAGATAGGAGGTTTCGATTCTCATGAAACGATTTATTGAACAGCAATCCCTTCCCCCTCCAGAGGGAAGGTTAGGATGGGGGTGAATGCTTGTGATCAACCAGGTTTCAGCCTGAAAAAGAGCCACTATTCCCATTCGATCGTGCCAGGAGGTTTGCTGGTGATGTCGTAGACCACCCGGTTGACACCGGGAACCTCATTCACAATGCGGTTGGAGATGCGGGCCAGTACCTCGTAGGGCAGCCGCACCCAGTCGGCGGTCATTGCGTCCTCGCTGGAAACGGCCCGTATGGCGCAGACGTGGCCGTAGGTACGGTAGTCACCCTGCACGCCCACCGTTCGACTGTCGCTGAGAACAGCAAAGCTCTGCCATATCTGGTCGTACAGGTTTGCGGCCTTGATCTCGTCAATGACGATCCAGTCGCATCTCTGCAGCATGTCCAGCTTTTCCCGGGTAACCTCTCCGATGATCCTGATGGCCAGTCCGGGGCCGGGGAACGGCTGCCGATAGACCATATCATTGGGCAGACCCAACGCCAGGCCGACCTCTCTGACTTCATCCTTAAATAGGTACCGAAGGGGCTCCACCAGTTCCAGCTTCATGTTGTCTGGCAGACCACCCACATTGTGGTGGGTCTTGATGCGGGCTGAAGTCCGGTTCTCTGGAGCCTCGCTCTCGATGACGTCGGGGTAGAGTGTGCCCTGGGCTAGGAAGTCGGTGTCCTCAAGCCCTGCGGCGGCATCTTCGAAGACACGGATGAATTCCTCACCGATTACCTTCCGTTTGACCTCTGGGTCGGTCACGCCCTCCAGTTTATCCAGGAACCGGTCGGTGGCATCCACGTAGGTCAGGTTCAGGCCCAGGCCGCGTTTGAAGGTGGCCTGCACGCGCTCGGCCTCTTCCATCCTGAGCAGGCCGTTATTCACAAAGATGCAGGTGAGTTGGTCGCCGATAGCCTGATGCAACAGTCCGGCGGTCACCGCGGAGTCCACGCCGCCCGAGAGGGCACAGATGACCTTGCCGTCACCAACCTGTTCCCTGATGTTTCTAATGGAATCGTGGACCACGTTCCCAGGCGTCCAATCAGCTTTGCAACCACAGGCATCAAACAGGAAATTGTTCAGGATGTCCTGTCCAAGGGGCGTGTGATTGACCTCTGGATGGAACTGGATTCCAAACATCTTGTCGCCGTTGCCTATTGCGGCCAGAGGAGAGTTCTCGGTATAGGCCATGCCTGTGAAGCCAGGTGGGAGTGACTCGACCCGGTCACCGTGGCTCATCCACACCTGGAAAGACGGGGGTAGGTCGCTAAATAGCATGTCGCCTGATTCGGAGCTGTCCTGGTGCAAGACAGCGTAGCCAAACTCTTGTTTTGCCCCCGGCGCAACCTTGCCGCCAAGCTGGTGGACCATCGCCTGCATGCCGTAGCAGATGCCCAAAACAGGAAGATGCTGCTCAAAGACCCAGTCTGGTATCTGGGGAGCTCCCTCTTCGTAGACGCTGGCTGGGCCGCCGGAGAGGATCACACCTTTGGGGTTTAGGTGTTTCACGGAGTCCCAGGTACTCTTGGGCTGGGCAACCATGGAGTAGACATTGAGTTCTCTGATCCGGCGGGCAATCAGGTGACTGTACTGGGAGCCAAAGTCGATGACGACCACGCCCTCATTCACCGATTTCTGGCCGTCATCGTCCTCTGAACCGATCGCCTCCAGTCCTTTGGCTATCTCCAAATAGGCTGAGACCTCCAAATCGTCGCTGGTGGCTACTCTGCGTCCTTGAGGCAACTTGCTTTCAGTCGTGGCTCGACCTCCTGAATATCCTGTTCAAATATAGGCCTGGTGGGGCAAACAATCCGAAAATCACTGCGCTGTATCAACCGCAGAAATGGGGTGTCAAACGGGGTAACAGGCGACGTTACATAACGTTAGTTGATTATAGCGGCTGAATATGGGCGAGTATACCGTTTGGAGATGACATAAAGTCAACGGTATCATTGGGAGAATATGGCGGCTTTTTAACGCCTAAAGGATACCCAGCCCGTGATATACTCCGCGCGCTATGGGCTCCTGCGTGCTGGGGCACGATTGATTGGACCATTGAAACAGGGGTAGATTCACGCGGAAACCCAAAATAAGATGCGACAAGAAGACGTGGAAAAAGCCGTCCAATTCCTGAAAAATGGGGGCGTTGTTGCCATCCCCACGGATACCCTTTACGGGCTGGCTGCAAACGTCTTTAACATCGAGGCTTTGGAGCGAATCTACGACATCAAACAGCGGAGTGCCACCCCCTTGCCGGTCCTTGTCAGCGGTTGGGATCAGGTCAAACGGATGGCCAAGGATGTCCCGCCGGAAATCCAGCGATTGGTCGAGGAATTCTGGCCTGGTGGCCTGACCCTGGTGGTCTACAAAGCCAATGGGGTTCCAGACCTGCTCACGGCGGGAGCGCCGACCGTGGCCTTGAGGATGCCTGACCATCCGGCGCCGCTAGCGCTGATCAACGGACTGGGCGGGCCGATCACCGGTACCAGTGCCAATATCAGCGGCGGAGAAGACCTTAAAACGTTGGCAGAAGTGATTGATCAGATGGGCAGCAGGGTGGATTACGTATTAGAATGCGGCCCTGAGCCTAAGGGAACAGGGTCAACGATTATTGACATAACCTCAGGCAACCCCAAACTTCTCAGAGAAGGGGCCGTACCCTTCGACCAGGTGCTGAGGGTCTGGGAAATCACGAAGACTGATTAACGGCGATTTATTCAATAGCGAACCTAGGAGACAAGCCATACCGACTCCAGAGCTATATCAACCCTACCGGCAGGCCGTGGAAGACGAACTCAGGGCAGTTTTCGAATCCAGGGAAGGCTTCCTTTACGACGTTCTGCGCTACCACCTGGGCTGGGTGGACGAGCAGGGGCAGCCTCAGAGCGGCTCGGCACCGCTGACTTTTCAGTCAGCCCTGGCCCTGGCAACCTGCGACGCCCTGGGCGGGGATTACAAACACGCCCTCCCGGTGGCCGCCAGCGTGGACCTGATCTACAACTTCACCCTAGTTCACGGTGATGTCCAGGCCGGACGGGCCGAAGCCACCGACCGACCCAGCATCTGGTGGGTTTGGGGGCCAGCTCAGGCCATCAACGCCGGAGACGGTCTGCATTCCCTGGGACGAACCACCATGATGCGCCTGGCCCAGAACGATGTGCCTGCAGACAGGGTCCTGAGGGCAGTCCGATCCTTGGACCTTGCCTGTCTGTCCCTGTGTGAAGGCCAGTACATGGATCTGGAGTTCCAGGACCAGATGCTGGTCACCACCGCCTCCTACCTGGATATGATCGGCAGGAAGGCTGGTGCACTGGCATCTTGTGCCACCGAGGCTGGGGCGCTGGTCTCAGGAGCTTCTGACGAGGTCTGCGCCAAGATGGCTGATATGGGCCGTAACATCGGCATGGCCTGGCAGATCGCCCTGGACATCGACGACCTCTGGGGAGCGCGCGGCGATGGCATGACCCCCAGCAACGTGTTGAACAAAAAGAAAGGCCTTCCGCTGGTGCACACGCTGGAGTCAGCCAGCGTCAGCGTGAAACGGGAACTAGGCTCCATATATATGAAGCGTGTCTTGGAACCGGATGACGTTGCCAAGATGATCAAAATACTGGACAGTACCGATGCCAAACAGGCCTCCCAGGATAAGGCCGCAGAGTTGATTGAGCAGGCCCTGGCTGTGTTGGATGGCGTATCACAGAAAGGAAAGGACGCTCTGGCCGAAATCGGTCGCTGGGCGGCGGAGGGAGGCCGGTAATGGCAAAACGCACACTGGATCAACTGGATGTGGCTGGAAAAAGAGTGCTGGTACGGGTGGACTTCAACGTGCCCATAGACCAAGGCATGGAGGGTATTTCTCTCTATGACCAGCGACTCCGTGCCACCTTGCCCACTATTAACTACCTCATAGAGCAGGGCAGCAAGGTGGTGCTCTGTTCCCACCTTGGTCGTCCCAAAGGCGAGGTGGTTGATGGATTGAGGCTGGCTCCGGTTGGAGACCGCTTGGCCTTTCTGTTGGGCCGCCCAGTGAAGAGTCTGCCTGAGATCATTGGTCCAGTGGTAGCCGATGCCATTGGCGCCATGGCTCCCGGAGACATCGTGCTACTAGAGAACCTCCGGTTCAATCCTGGCGAAGAAAAAAATGACGGAGCCTTCGCTTGTGAATTGGCCGACAGCGTGGACTGCTTCGTGAATGACGCATTTGCGGTCTGCCACCGCGCCCACGCCTCCACCGACGGGATCACCAAGTTCTTGCCTTCGGCCATGGGACTCCTGGTCCAGCGCGAAGTCGAGGAGATGGGCAAGGCTCTAGAGTCGCCCGACAAACCCTTGGCAGCCTTGATGGGTGGGGCCAAGGTTAGCGATAAGATACTGCTCCTGGACAACCTCCTGGAAGACTTGGACCGCCTGTTCATCGGTGGCGGTATGTGCGTCACCTTCCTGAATGCCCTGGGGTTCTTGACCGGAGACTCCAGGATCGAAGAAGACCGCCTGGAGTTCGCCCGAGAGATCATGGAACGGGCAGAAAAAGCCAATATCGAGGTGCACCTCCCCGACTACGTGGTCATCGCCAACGAGTTCAAAGCCGACCCTTCAGAAACCGACGTCATGCACGTGGGCGATGTGCCCGACGGCTGGTACATCATGGACATCGCGCCATCCTCGGCCCAGGAATTCGCCGAGGCTTTGAGCAAGTGCAAAACCATCATCTGGAACGGCCCCATGGGGGTCTTTGAGATGCCTAAGTTCAGCAAGGGGACCCGAACGGTGGCCGAGGCCATCGCCAAGCTGGACGGCGTTACCAGCGTCGTTGGCGGCGGCTCCACAGCCGAAGCCATCGAAGAACTGGGTCTGATGGACAAGATGACCCACGTGTCCACCGGCGGCGGCGCATCGTTGGAATTCTTGGAAGGCAAAGAACTGCCTGGGATCGCAGCCCTGCCTGACGTTTAATTAGAGAAAGCCAGAATGGCCATCAGTGATAAGCTGTATCACGAGAAAATAGCCTGAGGCCACCAGGCCCGGGCCCAAGCTCAAACGATGAGGAAATAACCAGTGATAGATGTAGAAGAACTTAGAGATTGTTATACCAACACACCGTCCAAGATGGTGTTGTTGGTTGCCGACGGGCTGGGCGGAATGGCCCACCCGGACACCGGCAAATCAGAGCTTGAAACGGCCAATATTCCGAACCTGGACGCATTGGCCAACAAGAGCGCCTGCGGTGTGACCACTCCGGTACTGCCAGGAGTGGCTCCCGGCAGTGGCCCCGGTCACCTGGCCCTCTTTGGCTACGACCCGCTGAAGCACCAGATCGGTCGCGGCGCCCTCGAAGCCCTGGGAATCGAAGTCGACCTGCAACCCGGCGACGTGGCTGCCCGGGGCAACTTCTGCCTTATTGACGAGGCTGGTCTTCTGGTTGACCGCCGTGCTGGTCGGATTGCCACCGAATTCAGCGCTCCCATCTGCGAACGACTGGACCGCATCGAAATTCCAAGCGTGCAGGTGGATGTGTTCTCGGTGCAGGACTACCGATTTGTGCTGCGTCTGCGCGGCGAGGGGTTGTCAGAACTGGTCACTGAGACCGATCCACAGGTCACCGGAGCCAAGGCCCTGGAAGTGAAGGCCCTGAAGCCGGAGGCCCAGAGGACTGCTGACCTGGTAAACGACTTCGTGAAGCAGGCAGCGCAGTTGATGTCCGAGGAAGAAAAGGCCAACATGCTGCTGCTGCGAGGTTTCGCCCAGATGCCGTCCCTGCCTCCCATGGGAGAGGTCTACCGTCTGGACCCGGCAGCCATCGCCGCCTACCCGATGTACCGCGGAATTGCCACTGTTGCGGGTATGAACGTAATCGCCACCGGCAAGAACTTCGCCGCTGAGATGGATACCCTTCGGGCCAACTGGGACAACCATGATTTCTTCTTTATCCACTACAAGCCGGCTGACGCCGCTGGTGAGGATGGAGACTTTGACGCCAAGGTTCGTTGTCTTGAAGAACTGGACCCGTTCATTCCAGATATCTTGGAGTTGGAACCCGACGTTTTGATGGTCGCCGGTGACCACGCCACTCCGGCGGTGATGGCCGCCCATAGCTGGCATCCGGTGCCATTCATGCTCCATTCCAAG
>PCAH01000119.1 GCA_002730485.1 Dehalococcoidia bacterium
AGATACTACGGAGGACCACCATGCCCAACGACCCGGTGAATATCTATGAATACGAAGCAATAGCCAAAGACAAGATCGAAAGGGGTCACTACGATTTCATCGCCGGAGCCGCCACCGACGAGATCACTCTCCATCGGACCCGTGAGGTACTTGATTCTTTAGTAATGAAACCGCGCATGATGGTGGACGTGAGTCAGCGCGATCTCAGTACCTCGGTGCTTGGCGAAAAAATCAGCTTTCCAGTGGTGCTGGCCCCCGCCGGTAACCACGGCGCCGCCCATCCCGACGCCGAGATCGCAACGGTCAAAGCCGCCGGGAAAGCGGGTACGGTGATGGCTCTTAGCTCCCACTCGGCCAGGACTCTCGAAGAGGTATCCGAGGCCGCTACCGGCCCCATCTGGTTCCAACAATACTTCTTCAAAGACCCTGAACTGACCTTGGGGATGGCCGCCCGAGCTGAAGAAGCCGGATACACCGCCCTCTGCCTCACGTTGGACGCGAAGATATCGCCCAAACGTGAACGCAATATGCGGAACAACTATGTTGGCCCGGTCTCGCCCAATTACGCCCAGTTGGACCTTGGCACCCACCACTGGCAGTTCGCTGCCGATGCCCCCGCTGGAGCCATGGATATCCGAGACCAGGCAACGACGTGGAAAGACCTGGAGTGGCTAGCCAGCAAGACCAAACTGCCCTTGGTCGTCAAGGGGATCATGACCGGAGAGGATGGCAGACTGGCCGCCGAATCCGGCGCCAAAGGGATGATCGTGTCCAACCACGGTACCCGCTATCTGGACACGACTTTCACGACCATCGAGGTCCTGCCAGAGGTGGTTGAACAGGTGGACGGCAAGGCTGAGGTCTACCTGGACGGCGGTATCCGACGTGGTTCGGACATCTTCAAAGCCCTGGCCCTCGGAGCCCGTTCTGTGCTGATCGGCCGACCCCTCTTCTGGGGGCTAGCAGTGAACGGAGAGGACGGCCTCACCTCGGTGCTGGAGATGCTCCGCTCTGAACTGGATGCCACCATGGGCATCTGTGGCTGCCCCACAGTTGACGATATCAGCTTCGACTCTTTGGGCGGAATTTCGCCCCTCCAGCAGATGTTCAACAAAAGGGACGGCGGCCGTTAAAGACCGCCAATCCCAACCTAAATTCCCGAATAACAAGGAGATCACCTGATATGCCTACAGTAGGTTCCGGCAAATACACCTATGAACTGATCGAGAACTGGGGCACTCTGCCCGCCGGCGACACCTTTGGTATGGTGAGCGCCCTGGCCGCCGACTCCCAAGGCCGCATCTTTGCATTCCAGCGGAAGGAGCCGCCCGTTGTCATCTTCGACCGGGAAGGAAACCTCCTGGAATCCTGGGGCAACGGCTCATTTGAGTTCGCTCACGGTATCCACATCGCCAATGACATCGTCTATGTGACCGACCGCAATACCTCCGTCTGCATCATGTACACACTGGATGGCAAGCCCATTCAGATGCTGGGCCGCCACGGTGTCCATTCGGATACCGGCTGTGAGAATCCCGGTGACCTGGTGCCAAGGGCCGCCGGACCTTTCAACTCCCCCGCCGAACTGGTGCCTTCACCCTCCGGTGATCTCTACGTGGCTGACGGTTACCGGAACTCCCGGGTGCACCGGTTCTCCGAGAACGGCGAGCTAAAGAAGTCTTGGGGCGTCCCGGGCAAAGACGCACCCAATGAGTTCCACCTACCCCACAGCCTGCTGGTAGATGGCGACAATGTCATCGTCTGTGACCGGGAGAACCACCGTATCCAGGTCTTTGGGCTGGACGGTGAATTCAAAGAGATCTGGGACGACATCAACCGCCCCATGGACATCTCCATGGACTCCGACGGCAACTACATGGTCAGCGAAGGCCAGAAAGATGGGGCTTCATCACGCATAAGCATCCTGGACAAGAAGGGTGGCGTGCTTGCTCGGTGGGAATGCCGCGGCTCAGGTCACGGCAGCTGGATCGACTCCCATGGCGATATCTACCTGGGCGGAGTGCCTGACGGAATCGACAAGTACGTTCGCCAGAGTTAACCCCTCTGGCGACCACCAAATCAGCCTGCCAAAGTATCTATGATTCAAATTTCCACGGAGGAAGACCATGTCAGAAGAGAACAAGGCGATTTTCAGGATTTCGTAGAGGGGATGAATAACAAGGACGTCTCGTTTATTGACCGGCTGGTCGACCCCAACTTTGTCGACCATGACCCTGCTCCAGGTCAGAAGCCTGGACTTCAAGGCCTAAAAGACCTGATGCAGATGTTCTTCGCGGCGTTTCCAGACATCCACGTAACCGTCAACCGGTTGGTTGCCGATGAAGACACCGTGGCTGGCGCGGTTACAACTGAAGGCACTCAGGATGGTGACTTCATGGGCATCCCAAAGTCCGGCAGGAAGATCTCCATGACCGAGTTACACATGATGCGCGTTGAAGGTGGGAAGATGGTCGAACACTGGGGGGTGGGCGACGGCATGGCCATGATGCAGCAACTGGGCGTGCTGGACCAGGAATAACCCTCAGATGCCAGGGCCGAACACGCCAGCAGACAACAAATGGGGCGACTCGGAACCAGAGGTGCTCGAGCTCAAGAAAGTTCGAGAATCTCTGGTTGCGGAAGAATGGCGGGACGCCCGCATCTACCGCCACATCGATGAGTACAAGCTCGATTACACCCTCATCGCCACCAAGATCAATTCCGGTGAACTTCACTATTACGTGCCCCACACCGGCGTGTTCGAACCCCTAAACGTAAAGGGATAGCTAGCGGGTACCCTGTATTCAATGTCAAATTAGAAACGACCTCAATGTATCTTTTGATTGGGTCTATGCTCACCAAATCAACCGTCTGAATTGCCCCCAATGGATCGTCCCAGTAGTTTGGTTCCCATTCCTTTTGAATCTGCTGCCTCGATGTCTTAGTAGAATCCAATCTAAGGTTGACAAAACCGCCTTGACAGTGAGATCGATGTGGGTTGAGTATTGCATCCTCGGTATCGCATCAGAATAAACTTCGAGCTGATATTTAATGGTTAAACAGGGGAAATCAAAGATCTGGATATTCGACAAGGGACGGCCATCGCTGGCACTGAGGCGCCTGATCTGGAACCTTGGTTAAACAAAATAAAGCAAGGCGATTGCGTAGAGTTGTTGGATTCGATGCCTCCTCGGTCAATCGATTTGATGGTGACCAGCCCGCCGTACAACATCAAAAACAGCACAGGGAACGGGTTAAAAGATGGCAGGGGCGGCAAGTGGTCCAACGCTGGCCTGATTGATGGGTACGATACTCACAACGATTCAATGCCCCATGAGGAATATGTCGCCTGGCAGCGGAATTGCCTATCAGCAATGATGCGTGTCCTGAAAGACGACGGAGCGATTTTCTACAACCACAAGTGGAGAATCCAAGGCGGTCTGATCCAGGATCGCCAGGATATAGTCGCCGACTTTCCAGTCCGCCAGATCATTATTTGGCAGCGAGCGGGAGGGATCAATTTCAACCCAGGTTATTTCCTCCCAACCAAGGGCGAACCGTCTGGTATGAATCGGCCGAAGCCTTCAGGGAAGTTCGGAGCACTGGACTTATCCGCGCTCTAGTAGACGGAACGGTATGCATTGATTTTGATGCATACCTCCGAGAGTCAGGGGGCATCAGGGATCACGGAACAAAATTCCGGATAAAATCAGAAAATTTGAGTAATCTCTACACGGAATACGAAGCCATTTCCATCTGAGGGCTAAAATCGAGGTCAGCAAGAGAAAAGCCCCGGCGAAATCGCAGGGGCTTTTCTCTTGCTGACTGCGTTTCGCGTTTAATCGTCGGCGGCGGCGGGGCTGGCCTGGTCTGCAGACCGGTCTTTGGCCGGGTCATATGGCCTATGGAAGGCTGCGATAATCGCGCCCGCAATCATGATGCCCACCACCGTCAATGCAGCGGTCTGGAAACCCTTCATGTAGAAGTCCTGCGACTCACTGGCAACCATGAAGGCGATGCCTGTGGGCAGTACCATGGCCATGATTATCGACGAAAGAGTAGCCCCGGTGGCGTGCCCCAAATCCCTGGTGGTCTCCAACATCCCAGAAGCGAACCCCCGGTGTTCTGTGGGCAATGCACTCATCACCGTGGCATTGTTCACCGTATTGAAGACGTTGGTTCCGAAGGATATCGGCAGCAGCAACAACGGCAGCAACCAGAAGTTAACCTTGGCCGCGAATAACGCCAGCAAGATAAACCCGACCGCTATCGAAACCATGCAGAAGGTCCGCAGCAATTTGGGACTGTACTTGTCATGGATGCTGCCCGCGATGGCCGGTAGCCAGATGCCAAACGACTGATGCGGGATCAAGATTGCAGTCACAAATATGGGCGACTTGCCCAGACCGTTCTCGATCATGATCGGTATCAAGACCATGGTGGCCAGCATCGATAGATGGAACGCGACATTGGACACCAGAGACAGGGTGAAGTACTTGTGTCTGAAATGCCTGAAGTCTACAAACGGTTGGGGAATCCGCCGCTCCACAAAGATGAACACCACCAGAAGCACCACAAAGAGAGCATGCATCGGCAGGTGATAGCTCAGTGCGTCACTGGAGGTGAATGACTCTCCGCCGCCGTGGACGTGCATCCCTGAGAGCAGGAAGACGACCGCTGAAGCAATCAGCAGACCGGCTCCGATGAAATCGATGGAGACCGGAGTCTTGGGGAGAGCTTCCACATTTCTTCGGAAGACTGGCATGCTCGTCCAGAGGACCAACAGGCCGATGGGGAGCATGGTCAGGAACACCAAACGCCAGCTTACGAACTCCAGGAATAAGCCAAAGATCGCGATTCCGATCAACGTACCCATTCTGGAACCGGATATCGGGAAGGCGTAGGCCCGGCCGCGTTCCTCTGGCGTAAAGGCAAAGGCCAACATGGCGTTGCCGTTTCCGTGGATCAGCCCGGCTCCCAGGCCCTGTACCCCTCTAAACACGATGACCCAGAACAGGGTCTGTGACGAGGCAATCGCGATCGCGCCCACGGTGATGATGATCGCGCCGAAGAAGAATATCTTTGGGTGACCGTATTTGTCACCCATCCTGGCCCCCAGCAGAACGGTGCTTCCGAGAACCAATAGGTTCAGGATAACGATCCAGGAAGCTTCTTCCAGACTGGTTCCAAAGCTGCGGGCCATGCTGGGCAAGGCCAACGTCACGGGCAAGCTGGATAGCTGCACCAATAACTGGCCACCGGTGATGGCCGTCAACACCTGCCGACGCTCGGGCGTGCTAACGACTTCTTTGTAGTTGGAGATTATTCCTAACACAAGATCACTGCGAAAGATTCTTCAAATTGCCGAGGGGAACGGTTCTGTGGCACCCAAAGGACACCTAATAGCACGACTTCACAATCTATCACCGAGTTTGATGACGTGCTACCCCAGGTATCAAGATATTACTTTCAATTACACCCAGATAGATGCAAAACTGTTTGAAATAGGTTCATCTACCTGGCCATCCAATTTGACACTCCACCTACCCCGACTAGAATAGTGGGGCAAACAACGGCTTGAATCGGCTTCAAAAACCGACCACCAAACACTTCTGGAACCAAACGGGAGACAAACATGATTACCAAATTCGGGTCGCTCTATGCGGGACACGTTGACCTGGAAGACATCGGATTCGACGCCACGCCGGTAAATGATCGGTGGTTATCCGACGAAAGACTTGCCTCCGTCTTCCCCAAGGCTGAGGCCATCGCCATCAGGATGGACGAGTTGGGTTTCGACACTTTCTGGGCCGCCGAACATCACTTCCAGCGTGAAGGCTACGAATGCATCCCCAACCTGCTGATGATGTACGTCCACCTGGCCCACCTGACCAAGACCCTTAAGTTTGGCTGCGGGTTCAACGTCAATCCAATGTGGCATCCACTGCGATTGGCGGAAGACTATGCCACCGCCGACATACTCACCAAGGGCCGCGTAATTTTCGGCGTGGGCCGAGGTTATCACTCGAGAGAGATCGACACCTTTGGCGTGCCAAGCACACTGACTGACAGTGATACCAACCGCGAGGTCTTTGAAGAGCAGGTTGAGATCATGATGAAGGCATTCAATGAGGAGTCTTTCTCCCATGATGGCAAGCATTACAAGCTGCCACCAGAAGTGCCTTACCGTGGTTACACCCTAAAGGAATTGACCCTGGTACCCCGCCCATTGACTACGCCGGTAGAGACCTATCAGCCTCTAGTCAGCGCTAGCCAGCATGCCATGGATTTCATGGCGAAACACGGCATCAAAGGAATCATCGGCGGTGGGGCGGCCACCGGAGGTGCATCCGACGATGTGGTCAAACGGTGGCAGGAAACCCTGGCCAAACATGGCAAGGAGACCGAATTGGGCGGCGATCTCATCATAGGAATAGCGACTTTCATTGACGACACGGAAGAAAAAGCCATCGGCCAGGCCAAGAAGTACTTCGAAGAAAACATGAAGATGTTTGCGCCTCTGGGCTTTGTCCGCGGTCTCTCAGAAGAGCAACTCACCGCTCTGGGCCGCGGCTCTGAAGCAAGGTCAGCTGGCCTGCCCACCATGGAAGACGCCGTCAAGGCTGGAGCCTGGATCGTCGGCCCGCCGGAACGGGTCACCGAGCGACTCATGGAGCTTCAGGACCGTTACCCCGGCCTGGAAGAAATGAACGTGGGCGCTTCCGTGATGAGCACCGAGCAGTCCGTCGTCTTGGATCAGCTAGACCTGTTCGGCAATGAGGTCATGCCAACATTTAAGAATCAAAAGTAATAACCTCAGGACAAGAACCGGAAATAATAGTCCCGCGTCTTTCCAGAAGCCGTTGATGTATCCTTGTTCCTAAGAAAAGTTGATTAGAAAGATTAACCACGGCAATAACCTAGCCCAAATTCACCGAAACTCTCACGGAGGAAATTCCGGATGACCAGCAGCAAAGTCCGCCTGACTGAACTCTCCCACTGCGCCGGTTGAGCCGCTAAGCTCAGCCAGGAGGACCTGGTTCAGGTCCTGAAGCACCTACCCATGGTCAGCCATCCGGATCTTCTGGTTGGAAATGACACAGGGGATGACGCGGCCGTTTACCGGCTGGATAACAACACGGCCATAATCGTGACCGTGGACTTCTTCACGCCCATCACCGACGACCCATACGAGTTTGGTTCAGTGGCTGCGGCCAACTCCCTGAGTGATGTCTACGCCATGGGCGGCAAGCCCCTGGTGGCCTTGAACGTTGTCGGCTTCCCCGCTGAATTGGCGGTGGACATGCTGGGCGACGTTCTGAAGGGCGGCTACGACAAGGCTACGGAAGCTGGATGTTTGATCGTGGGCGGACATACGGTGGATGACGCAGAACCAAAGTATGGACTCTCCGTTGTCGGCCTGGTTGAACCCGGCAAAGAGGTATCAAACGCCAACGCCCAACCCGGAGACGTACTGGTTCTCACCAAGCCCATCGGGACCGGGATAATCACCACCGGTTGCAAGCAGGGGGTTACGCCAGACGCCATATTGAAGAATGCCGTGGATGTCATGGCCACCCTGAACAAGGGCGCAGCGGAGGCCATGATGCGGGTGGGGATCAACTCCTGCACCGATATCACAGGCTTCGGGCTCATGGGCCACCTACGCGGTATGACCAGGGGCAGCAATGTCGGCGCCGTTATCAAGGCGTCCGACGTTCCTGTGCTCCCAGGTGTGTGGGAATTGCTGGAAAAGAACGTTGTCCCGGGAGGCACCTTCCGCAACATGAACGGTGTTGATGATTCGGTGGACTGGGACGATGACATCTCCGACCAACAACGCCTGCTACTCTGCGACGCCCAAACATCCGGCGGTCTCCTGATCTCAGTGGCGAAAGAGAAAGTCGACCAGCTGGTATCGGAGCTGGAAACCTCCGGTGTGGAGACCAGGGCTGTGGTCGGCGGGATCACCTCAGAGAATTCAGGTCGTATCCACGTGACCGCCTAAGACTTTACACGACCGCTTTTTCTGCCTGCGATATGGGTGGTAAACTGGCACTCGCGGGCAATTGACTAGATTAAAAAGGGCCATAATCAATGAAGCGACCTGACCAAGTGAAGACAGCTCCCGATCAGGGCATGGGCGACCGCGTACCACCGGGACAATTCCTGACCACCAAGTTCCCCGTTCTGACCTACGGATCTGAACCGACAATCGATATCGACACCTGGGAGATTCGGGTGTTTGGACTGGTAGAACAAGAGATAACCCTTAACTGGGAGCAGTTCTCCCAACTGAATTGGACCTCAACCGTGGCAGACTTCCACTGCGTAACCCAGTGGAGCCAACTGGACAACCACTGGGAAGGCGTTACCTTCGCTGATTTGGTTGCTCCTGCCGGACCAAAACCTGAAGCCAAGTTTGTGATGGCCCACTGCTACGGTGGCTACACCACCAATCTGCCGTTTGACCTGGCCATGGAAGAAGGTCTGCTAGCCCATAAACAGGAAGGCGAACCCATGGGCGCCAGCCACGGTTGGCCGCTGCGGCTGATCGTTCCCAGCATCTATGCCTGGAAGAGCGCCAAGTGGATCAACGGTATCGAGTTAATTCCAAAAGACCTGCCTGGTTTCTGGGAACAACGCGGGTATCACAATGATGGCGATCCCTGGAAAGAGGAACGTTTCTGGCCGGAATTGACCAAGTAGTCTCAGGGATAAAACCAAGCAACAAAAAAGAGGGGCGGCTGGATTGCCGCCCCTCTTTTGTTTTAGTCTTAATCGTCCGGAGATGCTCTGGCGATTAGGCTGCTTCGCGAGCCTTTTTCCGACGCTTCCTAGGTGCTTTGGGAGCGTCAATCACGAATGTTTCGCCATTCATATATGGCGCGTTGTCCACTTGAGGTTCGCTCGGTAACTCGCGCATATATCCACACTGGATACAGCTGAGAAACTTACCGTCAACATCCTCTCCTGAAATTAGATCGCCGTGGCATTTTGGACATTCCTTCAAGTACATCATTATGGGCCCTTTTCTGTTCAACCTCTCCGAATATATTGTTTCGCCAGTGCTGAGTCATCAACGACTCTATATATAGACTATCAACTGTGTAGTCTAAAGTCACGTTATTCTGACTGTTTCACTTAATTTGACACGCTTCGTATCAGACTGTATCATATGGTGAGTTGCCAGTCAACGCTGGCCAACGATGGAAGAAACAACGGGAAGACCGGCTCGCTATCTGAGGATATTTCTTCCGAACGTCGATGTGGTCTTATGAATCAACGATCAGACGAACATTCAAAGGGACAACGGGGAACCAGAGTCGAGAACATGTCCGACCCATCGGATCAACTGCCGCCACCACGCCCTGAAAACACCGAGCTTTCGTCCACTGCGCCAGGTGTTGACCCGGGCGCGGACGACCAAGCGGTGATTGAAGTCGAGGGCGTCTACATCATCAGTGTGGCCGCACGAATCCTGGACATGCACCCTCAGACTCTGCGAAAGTACGAAAGGCTGGGTCTGATAAACCCAGGCCGGACCATTGGAATGCTCCGGCTGTATTCGATTCAGGACATTAAAAAGGTCCGCTTGATCAGATATCTTTCCGATGAATTGGGCCTCAACCTGGCCGGAGTTGAATTTGCCCTGGCCGCCTTCGATAATATGTCGGCCATCAAACAGCGGATCAATGGTCGGCTGGAAGGAATTCCGGCAGCACAGCAGGTGGTCCAAGAAGAGATGGACCTCTTGTTCGAGAGCCTGAACCTTCCAAACGACCGGTAGAAAAGAGATTTACGCGTCAATGCACCGCGCAGAAGTACGCCGAAAGATAATCAGACCTATTAGTCAGACCTAGGGGAATGCCTTAATGGCAACAGGACCAGGCGAATCAGACGGCCAGACAGAAGATCCAAATGGCCATCCAGAGAACTCCTCAGGAAACCAAGGAGACAACCCTGAAGAAAACTCAGGAGACCCGGGTGAACAAGCTGGAAGCCCTGGACTTGAGCAGGAACTGGAAGAGCTCCTGGCTCAGGCCGCCGTTGACTTGGACAGCCTCCCAGTGGAGGAGCAGGTGAGTTTACTAAAGACACGTCTTGAACAGGCTGAGAAAGAGGCCGCAGAGAACCTGGACACCGCCCAACGGGCCCAGGCAGAGATGGTCAACTTTCGACGCCGAACTGACGAAGACCGTATCGCCAACAGCAAATATGCCAACAGCCGCCTGATCTCCAACGTCCTACCGGTGTTGGAGGAGTTGGAATTGGCAATCGGCCATGCAGAATCAAATGGCAACGGATCAATCGACGCTCTATTGGAAGGAATCAAGCTGATTCAGCGTAAACTGACCGGCGTGCTAGAATCCGAGGGACTGGCGGCGATCGAAGCCGTTGGACTGATGTTCAACCCGTTGGAGCACGAAGCCCTGGGAACCGAGGAAACCACTGAGGTTGAGCCAGGATACATCACTCAAATCATCAGACCCGGATTCCGGTTGCATGACCGGGTAATCAGCCCGGCCCAGGTCATGGTGGCCAGAGCACCCCAAGCAGGCTAAGTAGACTGACCAAAACCGGTCAATCAAGAAAGACAGACAGATAATCATCCAAACATATTGAGATAGTCACCAGTGCGTGAGAAATTAGGAGAAACAAATGGCTAAAGTCCTGGGAATCGACCTCGGAACCACCAACTCGGTCGCGGCGATCATTGAAGCCGGAGAACCCGTGGTCGTAGAGAACGCTGAAGGCGGCAGGATCACACCGTCCGTCGTTGCGCTGAATACAAAAACCGGAGAACGGTACGTCGGCCAAGTTGCCAAACGGCAGGCGGTAACCAACCCGGAGAACACCCTCTTCTCGGTGAAGAGGCTCATGGGTCGAAGTTTCAATGACCCAGAGATACAGAGCGCCATGGCCAAGCTGCCCTACAAGGTTGTGGCTGGCCCCACGGGCGAAGCAATGGTCCAGCTGGGTGAAGAACCCCACGCCCCGCCCCAGATTTCGTCATTTGTTTTGCAAAAGATCAAACAGGACGCCGAGGCCAAGCTGGGCGAGAAGATCTCTCAAGCCGTGATCACAGTGCCCGCCTACTTCAATGACGCCCAGCGTCAGGCAACCAAAGACGCTGGCACCATCGCAGGCTTGGAAGTGCTCCGTATCATCAACGAGCCCACCGCCT
>PCAH01000120.1 GCA_002730485.1 Dehalococcoidia bacterium
GTGCGGCTCACGCCTCCTAGCTGAACACATCATGGCCGCCGACAAAGCCCGCTACAAGGGTCACGCGGTGGCAGCGGTCTCGGCCACCAGCCCCCATATCGCTGAAACTGCATTGGGCTTGATTGACGTCGATTACGAAGTGCTCCAGCCGGTGCTAAGCATCCAGAACGCCATGAAGGATGACGCTCCACTGCTCCATGACACCCTGACCACCCACTTCAAGATCGAACGGTTCGCGAGAGGCGACGATACCGGAGCGCAGAGCAACATAGCCTCCCACATCCAACACAAACTGGGCGACATCGACAAGGGATTCTCCGATGCCGACGTGATCGTCGAGGGCGAATACACCACCCAGACTGTCCATCAGGGTTACATCGAACCCCATGCCTCCACGGCCACCTGGGCTGGAGACGGGCGTCTCACCATCTGGACATGCACCCAGGGCGCATTTGCCATCAGGTCGTCCTGCTCCGCTATCTTGGATATCCCCGAATCCCGAATCAAGGTGATTCCCACCGAGATCGGCGGCGGGTTCGGAGCAAAGGCCACCACTTACCTGGAGCCAGTTGCTGCAATTCTGGCCAAGAAGAGCGGGCGACCGGTAAAGGTAATCATGAGCCGGAAGGACGTCTTTGAGGGCACCGGCCCGGCAGCGGCTTCTCTGATGCGGACCAAGATAGGCGCCACCAAAGATGGTAAGATCACCGCAGCCAAGCTGTGGTTGGCATTCGACGCCGGAGCATTCCCCGGATCACCCATCGGCGGCGCTACCATGTGTGCCACCGGCCCTTATAACATCGAGAACCTGTTGGTCGACGGCTATGACGTGGTCACCAACCACCAGAAGGTCCAGGCCTACCGCGCTCCCGGACAGCCCCAAGGTTCTTTCTCAGTGGAACCCCTGATGGACGAACTGGCAGAGAAACTGGGCCTTGACCCCTTGGAACTAAGATTACGGAATGTGGTCAAAGAGGGAGACCGGCAGCCTAACGGTGTTCCCCATCCCGTGTTTGGCGCCAAGGAACTCCAAGAAGCCATGCGGGACCATGACCACTACCAGACCCCGCTGTCTGGACCCAATCAGGGCCGTGGCGCTGCCATCGGCTATCGCTGGCAGGGTGGTCAGGCTTCATCGGTCACCATCAACGTGAATAGCGACGGGACAATCAACCTCACATCCGGTTCTGTGGACATCGGCGGTACCCGTACCGCCATCGCCATGCAGGCGGCCGAGGTGTTGGGAATCAGCGCCGAGGACGTATCGCCTGCGGTGGCCGATACCGACTCTGTGGGTTACACCGCCAATACCGGCGGCAGCCGCACGGCCTTCGACACCGGATACGCCGCCGTCAAAGCCGCTGAAGAGATAAACCGTCTGATGGCCCTACGAGCCGCTCTGATCTTCGAGGTGGACGAAGGTGACATCACCGTCGAAGGGGGCCAATTCGTTTGCCCCAGCACTGAAGACAAGATTAGCTTCAAGGAGCTTTCCGCCCGCCTGATGCGGACCGGTGGCCCGGTCACCTGTTCCGTTTCCACCGTATCCCCGGGAATCGGTCCGGTCATCGCCGGAAATCTGGTGGATGTCGAAGTTGACCCAGAGACCGGCAAAGTCGATGTACTACGCTACACCGCCTTCATGGATGTGGGCACTGCCGTCCACCCAGCCTATGTGGAAGGACAAATCCAGGGCGGCACCGTCCAGGGCATCGGCTGGGCTTTGAACGAGGGCTACGTCTATGACGATGATGGGGTGATGCTGAACTCCAGTTTCCTGGACTACCGCATGCCCACCGCGTTGGACGTTCCGATGATCGACACTGTGTTGATTGAGGTCCCCAATCCCAAGCACCCGTTTGGGCTACGGGGCGTCGGCGAAGCGCCGATCATTCCTCCGTTGTCCGCCTTGGCCATCGCCGTTTCCGATGCCATCGGTGTTAGGATGCACGACCTGCCTTTGACACCGGACGTCATCCTGACGGCCCTGGAATCCAAAAACGCCTAATATAACGCCTGGTGATGCTTCGGCACGCCAGGCGTTTTGCCCGTTGTTTGCATTGGACCTAAACCATCGCCGCGGAGAGGCTCTCTAACCCATGGCAGAAACCCAATCCGCGGCGCGTCCTGGCGGCTCCTGGTCCCAACGGATGAAGGGGCTGCTGCAGCACCAAGACTACCGACTCCTGTGGGCGACCGGTGGCCTGGATAATACCGGCCGCTGGATGGACTCCGTTGTCATGGGTCTGCTGGTGTTGGATCTCACCGACTCCGCATTCCAGGTTGCCCTGCTGTTCATGTTCCGGTGGAGTCCCATGCTGGTCTTTGCCCTCATCTCCGGCATGGTGGCTGATCGCGCCAACCGCTGGGCCATCTTGATGTTGGCACGCAGTGTGGCCGTGGCCGCCACCGGCTCTCTATTGGTCTTGGTGGCAATCGATCAGGTAGAGCCGTGGCACGTCTTCATCGCCTCATTCTTCCTGGGCTGCATCTTCGTGCTGGAGTTCCCCTCCAGGCGATCTCTTATCTACGACCTGATGGGAAGCGAGCGCATCGTCGGCGCAATGTCGCTGGAGACCATCAATTCCACTCTGGGCAAGTTCGTGGGCCCGTTCATAGCCGGACTGCTCATCGAGTTTTCCGGGTTCACCGGACCCTACGTATTCTTGCTGGCGGTCTACGTAATTGCCCTAGTCCTAGTCTTCAAGATCAAGAGCAGGGGGCCGATCCGGTCAACCATCTCATACCCGTTCTGGCGCACGGTCTCCAGAGGACTCACTTATTCCCTGAGGAACAACACCATCCGCAGCGTCTTGATGGTGACTTTCATCTTCAATGCCCTGTCATTCAGCGTGGAGTCTCTTTATCCGGTGGTAGCCCGAGACCATCTGGGCGTTGGGGCAGGGCTGACCGGGATATTGATCTCAGCTCCGGCCATCGGCTCGCTCTTGTCAGCCAGCATGATCGCATCGTTGGCCGTGGTCCGGTACCACGGTCGAATCTTCTGTCTGGGTCTGACGCTGCAGATGGTGAGCGTGTTGTTGTTTGCCTTGTCTCCCTGGTACCCGTTGTCCGTGGTGATGCTGATGGTAGCCGGACTGGGAGCAGCCGGGTTCAGTGCCATGCAGACCACAATCATCATGATCTCGTCGGAACCGGAGAAGCGGGGAACTGCGCTGGGCATGCTCGGCCACTGCATCGGAGTAGCCGCCCTGGGTGGCTTGGCCGTGGGTATCGTCGCCGATTTTCTGAACGCCCAGGCCGCCGTGGCCATGAGCATCACCCTGGGTTTGCTGCTCTTGGTACCAGTGATGGTTTTCTCACCCCTGGTGAGACAGCCCACAGCCCCACCGGAAACCACACAGACTTAAAGAGCTCCTTCAGCCTCCAGCGCGGATACTTCCTCGGCGGTCATGCCACCCAACGTGCAGAGTATCTCTGAATTGTGTTCGCCCAGTAGCGGAGGGGTATCTGCTGGTGACTCGATGCAGGAAGTAAGTCGTGCCGGGGTTTTCAAGCTCCTGAAAGTGCCTCCCAGAGTGTCGCCGGTGTCCACAAACATTTCCCGGGCTTCCAGTTGAGGGCAGTTTGCCAGGTCGGCCACGGTCTGGGTCACACCCATAGAAAAACCGATTTCCGTTAGATCTGCTGCTACCTGGAATTTATTGAAGTTGACCGACCATCCTTCTATGGCCGGGATGATGTGGTCGGTGTAGAACTGGCCGTCCATGCCGGGGCCGGCCAGGTATCGAGCGTCTCCTTCCAGCAGGTCTTCGCGGCCAATCAACGTCCACAGGTCTCTCATGCGGGCTTCTGAACGAACGCCAGCCAGGACGCAGTAGCCGTCCTTGGCCTTAAGAGTGATGCCCGCCGTGGCGTTCCGATCCCGAGATCGGGCGGGGTTGGAGCCGATGGCCTGATAGTAGTTCATGTTGCTCACAACGTGGGAGACCATGCACTCATACATGGCCATGTCTACGTGCTGGCCCAGGCCGGTTTTTCGCCTGGTTTCCAGGGCGAGCACGATCCCCAGGGCAGTCCACACTCCCGGTACAGAATCGCCGATGTTGTCTCCCACGCTCTGGGGAGCGCCGTCCGGTTCTCCGGTTATCTCCATCCAGCCGGACATGGCCTGAATGGCAAGGTTATTGGCCGGACGGTCGGAGTACGGCCCGTTCAAGTCTGGGCTGTCACCATAGCCGGTGATACTGGCGTAGACCAGACCTGGGTTGATCCGGCTGAGGTGATCATAGCCAAGCCCAAGCCGATTGAATGCACCCGAGCCCCAGTTATCGAGCAGCACATCAGAATTACGCACCAATTCTTCGAAAGCCTCTTTGCATCGTGGGTTACGCAGGTCTATCGAAACACTCTTTTTATTACGATTTATTCCCAAGAATCTGGAGCTTGTCTGTTGTCCGTCTTCGGTTTTGATAAACGGTCCTCGATTTCGGGCCTGGTCACCGGTTTTCGGGCGTTCGATCTTGATTACATCTGCCCCCATATCAGCCAGGATCATGGAACAGAATGGGCCAGCTACGATATGAGTAGCGTCTAATACTCTGATACCATCCAGGGGTAGCGGGAGTTTTTCGCCTGCTTGGGTCATCGAAACACCTCGTGCATCCTTCCGGACCGCGCCAAGCGTTGCCGAAGGACGTATGGTCATATTTTCCAGCATTTTACACTGCGCTCATCGGTTGCACTGTCTTTGACATTCCCGTGTCCGGGCACTAATATGTGCGCCGCCGCCAAATGCGGACGACTACCTTATACATCCGAACATTCAAATGGAGTCCAAATTGAAAGCTAGAGGCGTATCACACATCGCAGTCTGCGTGGCCGACCTGGAGAAATCACTGGAATTCTATAGGGACATCCTGGGTCTGACGGTGAAGATGCACACCACCCAGAATATGGAAGCCCGCCCAGGCGCGGAGGCTGCAGAGATGTACGAGACTCCCAGAAAATCACGCACCGTGGCCAATATCTGGTTCGATGACCCGGCCCACGCCGAGCCGTTCTTGGTGCTGACATCCCACTCGGGGGACGAAGTCGGCGGGGTACCCATCAAGCTGGACCAAAAGGGCATCAGCCACATCTCCTTTGGCGTGGAGAACGTCAAAGACTTTGCCGAAGAGTTGATTGCCAAGGGAGTGCCTTTGGCAGGAACCATGGAAGACTTCACCGATGCCAACGGCGTTGTTCGGACCATATTCGTCTACGACCCAGATGGGATACTGGTGCAGTTTGACGAGGGACCGCCGGCCAATTAATCCCGGCGAACTAACGAGCGCCAACAAAGGCTTCTATGAGTAATCTGGATTTTCCAATGCCCCAAGAATCGGCGACTATCGGCTTGAACCGACTATCGTTGCTCGACCGCTATCTGACGGTCTGGATATTCTTGGCCATGGCCATAGGGGTTGGCAGCGGTCACTTCTGGCCTGGAATCTCCTCATTCTCTGAGTCTCTATCCATCGGCTCTACGTCGGTCCCCATCGCCATCGGACTGATTCTGATGATGTACCCCCCGTTGACAAAGGTGCGGTATGAGGAGATGGGAGAGGTCTTCCGCGACTGGAAGATATTGATCTTGTCGCTGGCGCAAAATTGGCTCATCGGCCCGGTGCTGATGTTCGCATTGGCTATAGTGTTCCTCAGGGACTACCCAGAGTTCATGGCTGGGGTCATCCTCATTGGCACCGCACGGTGTATCGCCATGGTCATCATCTGGAACGAGCTGGCCAAGGGTGACAGCCAGTACGCCGCGGGGTTGGTGGCCTTAAATTCCATCTTCCAGATCTTGTTTTACTCGTTCTACGCCTATCTATTCATCACGGTGTTTCCCACTTGGTTCGGCCTTGAGGGGTTGGAAGTGGACATCGGAATCCTGCAGATAGCGCGGAGTGTGGGCATCTACCTGGGGATACCTTTCACCGCTGGTGTGATCACCCGCTACCTGCTGCTGCGGACCATGGGACGGTATTGGTTCGAGCAGGTATTCGTGCCCAGGATCAGCCCCATGACCCTGGTTGCCCTGCTGTTCACGATCTTGGTGATGTTCTCGTTGAAGGGCAGCGTCATCGTGGACATCCCCCTGGATGTGGTGCGTATCGCCATACCGTTGAGCATCTACTTTGTGGTGATGTTCCTGATTTCCTTCTACATGGGCCGAAGGATGGGGGTGGATTATTCAAAGACCACCGCCGTTGCTTTGACTGCGGCCAGCAACAACTTCGAGTTGGCCATCGCTGTGGCGGTGGGGGTATTTGGCATCGGCTCCGGCCAGGCCTTGGCTGCGGTGGTCGGCCCGTTGGTAGAGGTGCCGGTGCTGATCGGGTTGGTCAATGTTGCCCTGTTATTCCAGCGTCGCTTCTTCACATCCGAATCACCCGCTCTGGAACAGTAGACCAAGTATGCTAACCGTGTTCGGCGTCATTGCCGTCAGCATCATGTTTCTTTCCTACTGGACTGAAGAACGCTCCAAATGGCTGGTGCTGGTCTTTGCCATAGGGTCGGGCATGACCGCGCTATATAGCGGCCCGGAAGAGGTCTATCCCATCACCGTGATCGAGGGCTTGTGGGGGTTGGTAGCCCTCCAAAGATTCGTTAAGCGACACCAACAGGAGCAGGTCAAGGCATAGACAAAGCCGACGCCGTTAGGCGTCGGCTTTTTGCTCAACATGGGTAAAGTCTGTTGTAAGCCTAGATCTTAACCTGGCGTCTCCATAAGCTCTCCCTCCGGCTCACGTACCGTGAAGGTCACTTTCCGGCCTGCGTACATGCAATCACAAGCTATAGACCGGTTCATGGCATCGCCCTTGGACATCTGGAACAAGGCGCTCAGAGCAGTGGCACCTGGGCGGCACATCGGGCGTGACAGCTTGCCATCTGGCCCGATCTTCCAGGTGTTGCCTGGCATCATGCCCAGTGGGCATGGTCCGATTACCCTGGTGATAATCGCGGCAACCGTCTCCGTCGGCACATCGGACAGGATTTCAACCATTTCTACGAATTTCTCTTCGAGTGTCTCAGGCTCCGGAATCTCTGGCACCAGGGGTTCCGATTCCATGACCGGGATCAAGTCAACGGATTCACACATATGGACCTCACTGCCTAGAGTTGCTAAATCAATCTACGCTTTAAATCAAACGTTTTTGTATTCGTCATCGATTGGGGCTTCTCGAGTTACCGTCGTCCCTGCCATCAAGAACGCGATTCCGACCACCACCACTGCCGCCGCCAACAACACGGGCGTGGCCAGGGCAATCACCACCACCGCTCCCATTGTGATCAGAAGGGGTGCAATGATGTTCATTCCAAAACCGGTGAGCAGCTTGTTGCCATGATTCAGTTCGATTCTCATAACCGGCCTCCTTGCCTAGCTGATCTGTCCTCAGCCATCTCCCTTCTCCAACAATATCTTCTCCCATATAAGGTGTTTCACCTAGGGCCGCACGGGCCTCATAAATCCGCCAAACGGCCTGGCATATCGCCAGTCGAAATCCTTGGGCGTCCCACCTGCCATCATGTTAGCGGTGCCAAAAAAAGGGCCGTCGCAATGCGACGGCCCTTTTTTGCCTGTCATGTTTTAGCTGACCCGCCGCCTTCATCAGAGAAAAAGATCCAAGGCAGCGGCCAGCCGTCCCTCCCACATCAATCACACCTTAGGGTGGATATCAGGGTCCGCGGCGGATTAATAAGAGATAGTGAAAAATAGGGCATTGCCTCCGCAGATTATTTACTGGTTGTTAATTCAGGGGCGGGCCATTTTTAGTTGGTCTGTGACGAAGCTGGCCTCCCTGCTTTTGATATTTACTTGTTAACCGATCGTTGTTGATGACTCTCGCAACGGCCGCGGTGTCAGGCCGCCCTTCGGAAGCCGCCCCTGGGCTTCTTCCATTCCCGGCTGGGTTCCAACCCGCCGATGAATCGATACCCGATACCTGGGACATTGGCAAACCAACGCGGGTTCTTGGCGTTATCGCCAAACTTACGTCGCAATCGCATTATGTGTTGCTTCACTGAGCCGGATGCTCCCAGACCCGCCTTTGAAAGCTCTTTCTCTATGTCTGGTTTGGAGACCACCGCGCCGTTGTTCTTCACAAGCAAGTGGGTCAAATGGAATTCAGCGGGCGTCAGAGACACCGGTTCATCGTTCAGGAATACCTCGTGGGTCGATGGATCGACGTGCAAGTCACCCACGACCAGTGTTTCTGTCGACTTACCCGACTTACGGCTTCCTGTGCGCCGCATCAGGCTGGAGACCATGAAGGTCAATTCTGACAACTCACAGGGCAGTTCAATATATCCGCCCGCTCCGGCTTCCAACGCAGTCACAGACTCAAGATCGTTGGTCGGATGATCTAACACGACCAACGGAACATCTGAAAAATCACGCAACTCACGTATGACTTCAGCCAGAGGCTTGTCTTGAAAGTCTGGCCTCATCAGCACCAGATCAGGGGTTTCTTCTCTGACCAACTCCAAGCCACTTGTGCCGGTGAGTGCGACCATTGGGGTCACATCTGGCCAGCGTAGGCAGATGCCTAACCTGGCTATTTCCGCGACCTGAGGGTCAGCGCCGATAAATACGGCCTTTTGCATTAAGGTAGTCCTCCGAATGGGCACGGTGCGACGATCTGTTCGGCGCACCTTTATGATTTCGTGTTAATTCTTTGGTCTGGTCTGGGCTGGAATTCCTCTCGGGGATATCGCCAGAACCAGCAGGGTTCCTTCTTGATCAGTGCCCCCTCTAATACCCCCTACCCGGCAAGGTTAGGTACTAGAGGGGCACTGTGATTAGGTGCCTTTGTTCATCGTCAAGGTCCTTTGACCGACACCGATCGGCATGAGGCCAAAGGATGTTGTATACCCACCAGCAAGCAGATCTGTTCTATCCGCTTGGTCCACTCGCTGGGTAGATTCGGTTTGTGTTTGTCTTATGCCAGTGGCAAATAAGATCAGATTGACATCCTCACCCATGGCATCGTCAACTCTCACGCTGACCATTATCTTTTCAGCGTTGGGAGCCGCATCTGCGACCACCTGACGGGCGGCATTGATTCCGCTTAGTGTCAAAGCAGCAGCGCGGCCTTTGACCACAATCAAAACACTGGCCGCATGTTCTATTGAAAGATCCAGCAACGGGTTGTCTACAGCCTGAATCGCCGCAGCCATAGGTCCGTTGGTCTTTGATCCGCGACCGATCGACATCAACGACCGACCACGGTGTTTCATCATCTGTTTGATGTCTGAAAAATCGACGGACATCTTTTGGGAGACGTTGATCAAATCTGACAACCCCATTATTCCTTCGGTTGCGACTTCATCGGACATACGGAAGGCCTTTACAGAATCGGGCTCCCATTTCACTGGGCTTGATAGTCGGTCGTTGTGAATCACGATCGAGTTATCCACGAGAGGCCGCAATCGATCAATTCCGGCTACTGCCTGTCCCATACGCCTACGTCCTTCAAAACTAAAAGGGGCAGTCACGAACCCTAGCACCAATGCTCCCTGCTCTCTGGCCACGCGGGCCACGTAAGGAACGACGCCGGTGCCGATGCTCCCGCCCATTCCAGCGGTCACAAATACCAGGTCTGAACCGGATAAGAACTGTCTAAGACGGTCTGTTGACCCGTCGGTACCTGCTAATTCTTGAACCCCGCCTGATTCCCAGGCGCGGGCTTTGGTCTCATCTATATCGATGGCAACAACCCGAGGGTCGTTTGTCGCTAGCAGACTATCGTCTGTATTGACCATAGCGAACGTCATGGGAGGATTGGAGCTATGGATCATGCTCCTAATCCGGTTACAACCCGCGCTGCCAATACCGATCACCTTTATTGAAGTGCCGGCTTCTGCGAGCGCGGTAATCTGAGCAGGCGAACCACCCTTCAACTGCTCTCGAAAATTTTCAGTTATATAATCCCGGATCGCCATGCTGATTCCTCTTGGGTACCTGGCCAGTATTTGATCAGGGAGCACTCTAGCTACCTCGCCAGCATTAGGAGACCTCGGAGTAACCCAGGTCAGCGAAATAGTGTTGAGTTGATTGCTCAGATAATCGTGCCATTCGTACAGGGAATCACTAAGTTCCAAAGGGGTCATTCTAAGAGAGGTCAACGGGGACTGGCATTGCGGTCTAATTGGGGTCGCCAGATAGGTCCATCTGGTCCAAACGTGGTACTGGCAGAGTCAACCATGGTATAAATGTGATTTCAACAAGGTTGTGAAATACCCAAAACCAACCGGGTTTTCACCACCCAGATACCACCCAGATATCAAACTATGCGGGCTTCACTATCTGTTGACTTTCCGATACCCATATTGAACCGGAATGGTCTCAAATCAGTCTCAAGACAACCACTTAGATGAGTTTTTGACTTTCCCTATTTTTAAGGTCTAAATGGCTGTTATGCTTTGTTAATAGACAAAAACCATTACCCTTTTTAGGTTGCAGTACTTCCCTAAAAACGCGGGTAGATTTAAATACGGAGAATCAAAATGACTTCCCCAACAAGTGGCGGGCGAGGCACAACCCCCCCTGACAGTTCTCTTAGTAGAAGATGACAAGCCATTGTTGGGGTTCTTCTCAACCATTTTGCGACGGGAAGGTTATGCAGTTCTTATAGTTGAAAACGGACTTGAAGCGCTGGAGCTGGCTGAAAGAGAACCTGAGGCACCTATCGACATCTTGCTCACAGACGTATCCATGCCCTACATGGGCGAGATACAGCTTGCTAAGAGCATGATGAAGACCCGACCGAAGCTCCTGGTTCTGTTGACCTCAGGACTACCTTTCCAAGAGGTGACCGACCGGTGTGGCCCAGAGTTCCGCAGTGATTTCCTGGCAAAACCGTTCTCGGTTTCTGAGCTTGCCGGCAAGATCAACACTTTGGCGAAGGTGGCCTAGTCCTTCGGCTATTGTCGCAGGTAACCAACTGGCCATTTCCCCATCGTATCGCTCTCTCAAGCATACGACTACTCCGGTAAATCGTAGGTATCCAAGAACCGGTCCACCATATCTGTGGCCTTCCCCCAATCGTAGGTCCGGAATGAGTGGTTCCGGACGGCGAACTGAGCACCCGAATAGAACATCTCATACTGCAGATGGCGCGACCCAAACTCCGACCCGATGGCATCCCAAGCCAGCTTGAAAAGCTTCACACGGTCCTTGGAGTTACTGACCGGTGATTGCTGGGTCTTCCCGATTAGATCTGAGGTCTCTTCACTGGCAAAATCGTCAATCGACGAGGGAAGCATGATCACCCCGCCCCCGGTCATTTGCCGGATGGCCTGAATGATCTCTGGGTACATCCGCTGGGCCTGCACCTGTGATGCATACATCAGATGCCGGTCTGGCACATAATACTTCCCCACCTGGGTTCCCTTGGCCTCCATCCCGTGGACCATCCCCTCTACCAAAGCCGCCTGGCCAGCCAAACTCCCCAGACTTTCTACAACCTGCGGATACGCGATCACATTGGTAGTTTCAGCGACTTTCCTGGCCACACCAACCAAGAACCGTAATTTAACCATGAGTCGTATCTGTGCCTGGTAATTATGGAAAACGTGGGCCGGTGTCTCGTGGTACTGGGCGTAGCACATCGCAGGGTCCTTGTGGACAAAGACTCGCTCCCAGGGAATCTTCACCTCGTCAAAATAGACCACCGCATCGTTCTCATCAAATCGGGAAGACAGCGGGTTATCGAAACCCGACACTGCAGAAGCCTCATAGGATTTGCGCGACAGCAGATTCACACCTTTGGTTCCCATGGGTATAGCCGCCGAGAACGCGTATTTTTCTTCACCTAGCTTCATTGGCTGGATCGTACCCAGTAACACCTCGTTGGCCAGGATGCAGCTTGTGCCCAGCATCTTGGCACCTTTGATGGTGATCCCCTGGGTATCCTCATCGCAGATGCCGGCAACGGTGTATTCGTCAGCCTGCTCGCTAACGCCCTTTGAACGGTCCGCCTGGGGCCCAACCACCACGTAAGAAACAAACTGGTCATTGTCTCTGACATAGACAAAATAATCGGCAAAGGCCTTGGCGCGTTTTTCACCATGGGCTTCAAACAGGTCTGGGCGCATCATCATGCCGCACAGAGAAGAAGCAACATGGTCTGGCGACCGGCCCAGAAACCCGTTGGTCTGCTCCGCCCACGCCTCTATCGCCTGCCTCCGTTGGACCAGCTCCGCATACGACTCGGGCAACTGCCAACTGCGGTTGACCCTGGCTCCGGTTGGAGAGACAAAGGTCATTAACTCCTCATTCTCAGGGGCTGCTTGAAAGTCGTAGAGAGATGCCGTAGACCTGATGGCGTTGCGGTAGGCTGGATGGTCAACCACATCACCAACTAATTTCCCGTTCAGATAAACGCTCCGTCCATCACGCAAGCTGTCCAGATGGTCTTGTCCGGTTTTTGTCATCGGGTCTACTCCGCCCCAAGGGTAAATCGCCTCGTTTATCGAATCTGCGAGGCTGGTAGTTGCGAGCGCAATGGTAGCACAGCATTGGACCACCGCACCCTTTTCAGATTAGCCGCTAACCCGCTGCAAATCGCTGGTTGACGTGGATGCGACAACGGATATAATCGGGCCATCTTGAGAGTCCCTTCGCCCCCTGATGGCGCGGTTCATCTCAGTTCAACCCCGTAGTTACATAACTGATACCACTGGGTATCTATTCAGTCCAAAAAGTCTCAGCTGAGTCATTGGATGGCACTGAGATGGTCACGGACTGTTTCGCTTTAGTTCACAAAGTAAGGAGTCGGTCCCATGAAGGTTATCTCCTGGAACGTAAACGGTCTCAGAGCCGCCCACAAAAAAGGTTTCTTGGATTGGTTCACTGAAGAAGGTCCAGACATCCTCTGCCTTCAAGAGACAAAAGCCCATGAGGTACAACTACCCGAAGAAGTTAAGGCTGTTCCGGGATACACGTCTTTCTTCTCAACCCCGGAGAAGAAGGGTTACAGCGGTGTGGGCCTCTACGCCAAGAAAGCGCCGGAGAGTGTTCAATTTGGATTTGGTGACCGGTTCGACGCAGAAGGACGCACGATAATCGCCGACTTTGGGGAATTCGTTCTGTTCAATATCTATTTCCCCAACGGCAAGCGCTCTGCGGAGCGTCTCCAATACAAGATGGACTTCTACGACGCATTTTTGGAATACGCTGAGAAGACCCGCCAGAGTGGCAAGAACGTGGTTGTCTGCGGCGACGTCAATACCGCCCACAAAGAGATTGACCTGGCCCGGCCCAAGGAAAACGTCAAAGTCTCCGGCTTCCTACCCAAGGAACGCGCCTGGATGGACGAATTCCTGGCCAAGGGCTACAAAGACACCCTCAGGATCTTTAACCAGGAACCGGACAACTACTCGTATTGGGACCAGATGACGCGGGCCAGAGACCGGAACGTCGGCTGGAGGATTGACTATTTCTTCGCCGACAATGAGTTTGCCGAGCGGCTGACCGACGCGTTTATCCTGTCGGACGTTTTCGGTTCTGACCACTGTCCTGTGGGAATCAAAATAGACTGATTCCGCTACGCCTAAACCCTGAACGCTCAGTGCTATACTAGGCTCCGTTCGCCCGTTTTATGCGCGCTCGTTTTAATCTCAGATTCGGATTAAGGAAGTCGGTCAGATGTCGGTAAACGTCAAGATTCAGCAGGCAGCTCAAACCCTACTCGATCAGTTCCATTACAAACAACTTTATTCCCTGGAAGACCGGCTGATGCCGACGGACTTGGATGAAGCGTATTTGATTCAAAGAGAGTTTCAGTCCCACGTTTCCGAGGAACAGGGTGCAATAGCCGGGTATAAACTGGCCTACACGACCACGGTGCTGCAGGAGTCCGTTGGCGTGAGTGACCCCGTTCTGGGGATAATGTTGGAGGACAACATCCGCCATTCTCCCAGCACGTTGAAAGCCTCCGATTTCCGGCAATTGGCCTTAGAATGCGAGGTAGGCGTCCGTCTGGGCGCAGACCTAGGTCCAGGCGGAGCACCATATGACCGGGGGACGGTCTCTGAAGCAGTTGAGTCGTTGATGCCGGCATTCGAGGTTGTAGACATCCGGCGCACCCAGGGGGTTGACCCAATGGTTGGATTCATCACCGGCGTCGCTGCCAATATCTTCAATGCAGGTGTTGTGTTGGGCGCTCCAGTGACCAACTGGCGTGAACTCGACCTGGAAACGGCCTACGGATCCATGCACATCAATGACGAGATGGTGGGTGACGGTCACGGTTCTGATGTCATGGGACACCCTTTGGAGCCTTTGGCCTGGCTGGCCAACAAACTGGCCGAACAGGGTTTGGGTTTATCAGCGGGAATGGTGATAATCACCGGGAGTATAGTTCCTCCCAAAGTAGTGAAACCTGGTGATACCGCCTCCATATCCATCGAAGGCCTCGGCAACGCAGAACTAAAGGTCGTCTAATCCACGGACAGGTCAGCACACCGGAAACTGAGGACGCAACTGAATGGTGGTAACCCCGAAAAACAGTCAGATGGACCCCCAAGGGCTCAGACGAGTCGAAGAACTCTTCAGCCAACAGATTGAGACCGGAGTCCATCCAGGAGCAGCGCTGGCGGTCTATCGCCACGGCCTGCCCGTGCTTGACCTATACAGCGGGCTGGCCGACCAGGATACTGGCAAAGCCGTCACAGAAGACACCATGTTTGTCCTCTATTCCTCCACCAAGGCAGTGACATCAGCGTGCCTCCACATCCTCTGGGAAAGGGGCAAGTTCGATTGGGACGACACCGTCGCTTCCCATTGGCCGGGCTTCGCCCAAAAAGGCAAGGAAGATGTCACCATCCGCCACGTCATGACACATCAATCGGGCTTCCCCGATACCCCCAGCCATATGACCTGGGACCGTTGGCACGACTGGGATGCCGTGGTCGACGCCATGGAACAGATACCCCTGGATTACAAACCCGGCAGAGTGATCGCCTACCATCCTCGCAACTTTGGCTGGGTGGTGGGTGAATTGGTCCACCGGATCGATGGCCGGACCATCGACCAGTTCGTCAAGGACGAGATCACCGGCCCGCTGAACATCGAAGAATTCCACCTGGGCATAGATCCTTCCATGGAGAGTCGGGTCTCCAAACTCCACGCCATGGAAGACTGTGACCGTACCAGCCAGGTGAATATCTACAACCGGCCCGAGGTGCACACCGCAGTGCTGCCCGCTGGCGGCGGGATTGCCACGGCCCGGGGTCTGGCCAGGTTCTACGCGATGATGGCTGGCGGCGGGACATTAGACGGGGTGACCACCTTGAAGGCCGAGACGGTTGCAGCGGTCACCAGACAGCAATCGGAGGGTTTGGACCACAGCCTGGACCGGAACGTGAAACGGAGCCTTGGTCTCTCGCTGGGAGACCCGCGTTCAGCCGCTCCCGGAAATGAGGACATCCGTACCTTTGGCCACGCCGGTTCGGGAACATCTGTCGGTTGGGCCAACGCCGATTCAGGTCTGGCTTTTGCTTATATCACCAACGGGTTCAGGGCTGAGATTACGAACACGCCCAGGCTGGCGGCCATATCCCAGGCCGTTCTGGATGCGGCCCTTTAGCCAGGACAATCACCCCCAGGAGACATCAAACGATGGCAAGTCCCAAGAAGACATTTGAAATCGAGTTGGGAACAGACCAGATGGCCTTCATCCGTTCCATGAAAGATAAATACGAGATAGTGGATGAAAGCAAAACACTCAGGGCAGTCATCGACTATTTGATTGGCACCCGAAGTGTTCATGACGAGGTGTTTGGGAAGCGTCGCTGTTATAGGTGCGACTAACGCCAAACGTTTCTAGGCAGAGCGCCTAACGCATGTTCTTGATGGCTTCCAAAGCCAGCTTATAGCCATAGATCCCAAACCCGTAAACCGAGCCTTTGCAGACCGGTTGTATCTGCGAGACCGTCCCCCGAGACGTCGGGTTTGAGGCATGCACCTCAATCATGGGGAATTGTACCTGGGCGATGGCGGCTTTGATGGGTCCGGTGGTGGTGGTGTATCCAGCCGGGTTGATGATACCAGCCTCATAACCATTGTCATGGGCGTCATACAGGGCGTTGATGACCTCACCCTCGACGTTGGAATGGAACAACTCTATGTCCATATCCAACTCCTTGCCATAACCAACGATCTGCTCGTTCATCTCACCCAAGGTCATGGGACCAAAAGTTTCCAGTTGAACTTTGCCCCTCATGTTCATTCCTGCGCCCTGAATCACCAACACTTTACCCATGCTGTTCTCTCCTAAAAATCTTCGATTTGTTTTGACTGAATGCCCTTGCCGAGATGAATCTCCCGGCTGGGCAGTTGTTACTCTGAGTCCGGCATTGGCGGCGCCGGCTCTGTCTCTGCGGTGGGAGTCTCATTGATGTAACCAGCCTGCAATATGTCCAGTTGCACCATCAACATCTTGTTCCAAGCCACCGAGGCCCGGTGGGCTTCTTCCCGGTCTTCGATCTCTGAGTGGAATATTTCCGCAAGCAACGTCTGCAGATAGGACATGGATCCGATCATGAACCTGCCGGGGACTGAACCCATATGTGCCCGGTGCGATGGCGGATGGCTGTGCACGATTCCCGTGGCCAGTAGCCTGACTGGGTAATCCTCGTCGATCTTGAAGTCCAAAGAGCCCCGGAGCCAGCGCAGCAGACTGTGTTTGCGGCGTTCCAAACGATCATCATCAACCGCTTTTTCTTCGTTCAGAAAGAACCGACGCGTCTCTTGAAATCTCAAGAAATGGTCGTAGACTTCTGCGGTGATCTCCTCACCCTTGGACAGCACCAGTTCACGAGTGGATTCGATGATATCCAGTTCGTTTTGGCCCAGCCCCACAAAGGCGGACACCTCTTTCATTCTAGCGGGCCAATCTACAAGTTCCGGCATCTTCACTCCGGGTTTCCTACTGCTGACCGAAGCGATTCTTTCCGCGACGGTTCAGCCAAACAGAATATAACGGTTCCCATGGTGGCGGGCAAGGAGAATACGCGTAGACGCTCACGCTAAGTTTCGTTAGCCAAGGGCTCTTGGACGGTATTCTCCGGCTCAGGCGATTCTTCAACTGGATCGGCCTCGGCCTGGGTAAGAGGCTTCCAGGCCAGGGGAGTCAGGAAGACGGCAGGTAGAAGCAGGACCAACCCCGCCAACATATTCATAGATATGGCCCATTGGATCGAGACAGAAGAGGCCATCAAACCGATCTCGGCCGCACCCAGCGGAGTACCAACACCGATAAAGACGCTCAGCAGGCCCATCATCCGGCCGCGCATATCATGGGGCGTGGACAGCATTGTGATCGCGCTCTGCATGGTGGCAAAACCAGACTGGAAGATCCCACCCAAGGTCAACAGAGAAAAGGTCAATGCGTACCAGGGAGACCAGACAAAGAAGATTCCGACAAGCAACACACCCAGGCAGCCCAGCA
>PCAH01000121.1 GCA_002730485.1 Dehalococcoidia bacterium
GGCGTGCTTCTTTCTCGGTATTTCTCTTCCCTTCATCTAGCCCAGGTCTAACATTACACCTGGACCAGTTTTCGGGGGGCAGGTCAAGTTTAGGAGATATTCGTGCTAATTATGTTCTCAGGATAATCACGGCTATTGATTACTACAACAGTAATGCCAATGCTGGATAGCCTGACAGGTACTCGATGCAATTCTATAGCTCACAATCATGTTGAATCACGTCATGTATTTGGGGTTTGAGTCGCTTCAAAACCCGATGTCCCGAGTCGCCCCGGATAGGTAACCCGTTTTCCCGGCAGAGCTTTGCCCAGTTGATCTTGGGGTGGTCACCGTTCCCATTTACTGCCGGATCAATGCCCAACAAAGCGTTGATATGAGCTAATCTAAGTTCCACTTTCAGAAATTCGTCGACGATCGGTTGTAGTTTGCCGATCATCTCTTCCAGTGACTCTTTTTCTTCTTTTAGGGCATCTTCAAGCACTATACGATCCTAATCCTTCGGACTTCTTCTTCTGATAATCTCAGTAAACCAGAAGTTACCGCTTGAGTTCCATAATAATAGCCCTTTGTTTCAGTCTTTTCAGCGTTAAAAAGACATCTGGTTTTATTATCTGACAAAGTCAAAGAACTTCCGTTATTTCTCGGGGTGGTTTTTGGCCATATAAAAAGATGCCATTGGCTAATCCAATGGCATCTTTAGTCGTCTCGCTCGGGATTTTAGTTGGACGTTATTGGGTCCGTTACGGGGACCCTTGGGAATCAAGTACTGCCCTAAAGTCGGGTCACTCCTATGATCTTGAGGCAGGATGGGCAACTTACCAAAACCACCACCTCGCGGTTGGTTGATTCCACCGCCTGGGTCATCGGATGCGATACGATCTGCTCACAATAGAGACACTTGCTCATACGTCTTTACAAATTCCTTGACTAAGAACGCACGGACTATTGGACCACCAACCGCCCCTCTGATGTCCCAAAACATCAATCCCGCGCGTTCTTCCGTCTTCATAGATTAATCGACAGAGGACTAGACGTTACTGCGCCGATTACGATGTAGGTATATATAGAAGCAAAAACTATGAGCGCTCCCACAATCCCCCAAGTCTCGACCGCAGTTATACCGTCTTGGTCATTTGGTTTCTTTTTTCGTGCTTTAAAAAGCATATCCCGCATTTTCCTTAACCTCCAGAGGCTTGGGCATCTTCTAAAGAATTCCAGCCTCAATCAATCCGATGAGTTTCCGATGAAAACCCGATGAATACCTGATGATTATCCGAGACATTGCTTCCTGTTTCTGTGATTGACCGACTAAATCCACGTGATTTAAGTCACCCCGCAATCTTAGGCACCTGATAAAGGCCTGCTAAATCGATTAACTATTTCTCATTACATAGGAGTTATCTTCAGTGCAGGGGTTTCTTACCCGGCGGCAAATGAATAGAATTCCGTTAAGATCCGCGAGCAAAAGCGGCTAGGTAATAAATCCCTATTGAAATTAAACTGCCGTTAGCACTACTGTGGCTATCGCCAAATCAGGCATTCTTACCTGGTTCTTCTCACGCCTATAATTCAGGTATGTGACTTGGGAAGTCGTGTGAGCAGCGTTAATAAAAACTACTTGGACACAGAGTAACCCTATTCATGAATGTTCCAATGGACCTGACGAACGTGATTTTTAGCAGGATGACATCTCGATTTGGGATATTGGCGCTATCGGCAGTTGCTGCGATCATCCTCACTCTGGCTCTTCTGCCACGCTCTGCCGGAGCTACTCATGACACTGGGTTTGTATACACCCTCAACTTTGGAAACGGACAATCCAAAGTCGTCACTCCTATAATTGGTAGTCAATCGGTCTCAGATTTCTATAACTACGATTTCGGAAACTCAAATGGTGGCCACACAGGACTGGAGGCAGCGGATAAGAGCCGTATCTTCCTTTACCAGGACACACCCGGTGGGAAGACCAGCTTGGTTTTGGTCCACAACAGCTTGGATACAAGCGCCACCGGTGACAATGGCGAAGCAGCATTCACCTTTTCCGGGCTCCCGGCGGGCACAGTCGTCGCAGTCGCCGACGATAACTCCAATGAACTCTTCTTGACCGGCTCGGGCGGGGCATCGGGCGATTGGGCATGAAGTCAGAAGTACGCCGACGGAGGCGCGTTAGAATTCGACGACAATCTTCCGTTTAGCATCACCACCACAATCGATAGCCGTGTGAATGTAAACAGGTTCGAGTGGATTAGCGGCAGCGTAGCCAGTCCATCTGTAACCAACCTGGGTTTCAATCGTCCGGTAACCATCACGACAAACCAGAAACCACAAGGTCACGACGATACGGCAGATACGGTTGAAAACATCTCCGTTGATATCGACGTCCTGGCCAACGACACCGACGTTGAAGGCTCGCCCCTAGCTGTAACGAACGTTGGCAACGGAGCTAATGGAACAACGTCCATCAACGCCGATGGGACCGTCAACTACACGCCTAACGCTGGCTTTGCCGGCATAGACGTATTTACGTATACGGTGTCGGAATACCTGCCTCAGTCGTGTAGTGACATCCTCAATGAAGACGCCAGTGAAAACCTGGGGCTCATACGCAGCAGGGACATGGGAATCACCTGGGAGTTCTTCGCCCCAGACTTCCGCACACGGGAGGTTTCTACCTTCGACATCTCTGCAGACGGCCAGACGATCTACGTGAATGAGGGTGGGATCTACTTCGGCTGGGCCTCCAGGGACGCCGGTGAAACGTGGAGCCAGGGACCGATTCTGCAGGTAAACGGCCCCGTCGCCATGTCTCCAGCAGACCCAAACCTGGTTATATTTGGCTCTCCAGGAGACATTAGGCGTTCAACGGACGGCCTGTCCTCCATGAACGTGGTGTTTACGTCTGGGATTACAATCAGAGAGATTGTTTTCTCGCCCTCCCACCCGAACATCGTCTACACCGAGGCTGACGGCTACTTTCTCTACCGGAGTGATGATGCAGGCCTCACCTGGCGCTTGCTGGTGCACGGCCGGGACGAGGTATTAAACGCCCAGCCCTAGACCCAACGTGCCGCTTGGCGCTCCGTATTTAGCAAACGATTGCGTTATAATCGCGGGGATGAATTTTTCTCAGGCACATCAGGCGCCAAGCCGTGGCAATTTGGCATTACGCGGCTTATTGGTCGGGCTTGTACTTGCCTTGGGTTTGGTCTTTCTAGCTCCGGCATTCGATCATCACTACGCGGAGCGCCAGCACAACCACTCCCATGTGTTCTTGACCGCCTTTGCAGCCAGCCAGGGTCACCCGGACGTCCACCCCTTCGAGCAGTCCCACTCTCACTTTGGGTTTGGCGAAGAGAACTCTGAGGGTGATGCAGTCCTGTACCAGACATCCCATGACGTATTCGGTGAATCCGGTTCCATCTTCTTCACCACGTTCATCAACGATGGTCTGGCCTTCTCAATCCACAGCAAGAATATGCTCTCCTACGCGCTTGCAGTAGCCGAGAGTAGCTACCCTGAAAACAGTACTGCGCCCCCCACCAGACCACCCCTAGCTTAGTCCCCAACCACTCACTCTATCCGTCTCACCGGACAGCCCCCGCTTTGGAAGCGCATCGTACCTCGGCCCAGCTGCATCCAGTTGTCGTCCGGTGATTCGTTCGGGTGGCGCTGTCAACTCTAGTTGTTTGGAGAATAAAACACGTGGCAACAAAAATCTGGACGCTCCTGAGCATCATATTGCTGATATCCATCGCTGCCGCCTCACCTATCTGGCCTAACCAGGCGTCGGCTAACGGAGCGACCCGCGTGATTGTTGACGACGTGCAAGAGGGACCATACCTCTTCAGAGTGGGTGTCCTACCGGGTAGTCCCAAGGTGGGAAACCTACACCTGAGCGTACTGATCCAGGCCGCAGAGGGAGATGAGATCATCACCGACGGTCGGATAACCGTCAGGGCAACCGGTCCCCAGCCTGGAATGATCGCCGGGCCGGTAGAAGCGACAAATGAACCCCTTAATCCTCAGGTGTTCAGCGCCGACATAACAATGACCGACCTTGGAACCTGGAGTATGACATTGGAGACCGTAAGCACCTTGGGCGCGGCCACTCTGGTCGTGCCTCTCCAAGTCACGGAGTCTGGGGGATTCAATCTACTATTCGTGATCATCATCGCGGTCGTAGTCGTGTGCATCATCGCAATAGGGTGGTCACAGATACAACAGCGCAGACGATCAACCTAAATATACGAAACCCTTTATGAATATAAAGAAACCGAAACTCATCAGCCTGCTAATCACCGTGAGTCTATTTGCCATGGTTGCTGCTGCAGCCTGCGGCGGTGGCGACCCAGAAGAACTGGATATGGATGCTGGAGCAGACGAAAACGACAGGAAGAAGAGATCGAGATCGGGTTCCTAGAGGTGCAACCGAGGTAACGGTTCACGTCTGGAACCTTGGCTGGAGTGCCAAAATGAAAAAATTGAAGATTATCCTCCCCGCTGTAGTCGCAGCGGGGAGCCTGGTGGCCTGGCCCGCCTACGCCCACGGGTTCGGTGAGCGTACGGAATTGCCGGTTCCCCTGGGGTATTTCCTCATTGGAGCAGGCTTAGCGGTAGCCCTTTCATTCCTCTTCATCAGCCTGTTTATCAGGGCAGGCGGTGAGTCGTCATATTGGCGTTTCAACCTGATCGGGAAGAGTTGGGCACAAGCGGTGTTCACCTCCCCGATCCTGCTGATTCCGATCAAACTATTCTCCGTCTTCTTACTTGGCTTGGTTATTGCCACCGGGTACTTTGGGGAAGCGTCACCATTGCTTAATTTCAGCCCCACATTCATCTGGATCATCTGGTGGGTGGGTTTGTCGATCTTCATTGCGTTGATCGGCAATGTATGGGCTCTGGCCAACCCGTGGAAGATACTCTTTGGCTGGGCAGAAGGGCTCTACCAGCTTGTTCGGCCTGGCCAGAACCTGTCGTTGGGCCGTGAATACCCGACCAAGTTCGGAATCTGGCCCGCTTTGGTGCTGTTCGGGGTCTATACCTGGATACAGGACTCCTACCCCAAGAGTGATGTCCCGTCACAGATCGCTACGATGGCCGTTGTCTACTCGGTAATCACGCTGGGTGGGATGTTCATCTTCGGCAGGAACCAATGGCTGCGCAAAGGTGAAGCGTTCTCAGTGATATTTGGATTGCTATCCCGATTCTCAGCCACGGAAGTGCGGGTCAACAGCCAGGACTCATGCCAGGCATGCTCCACGGATTGCAGAGATTTATCCGGAGAGTGCATCGACTGCTACGAGTGCTTCCAAGTGTCCACCGACAGGCAGATCAACCTGAGACCCTTTGCCATCGGCCTGGGTAGGAACGAAACGGTGACAAACGATGTGTTGGCACTGGTGGTCTTGATGCTGGCCACCGTCACGTTTGATGGGTTCAGCGCAACCTCAGCGTGGGCGGAGTTCCAGACCTTCATCTTGGACCTGTTCGGATCAGGAGGCGGGGAGATCTTCAACAGCCTGGTACTGGCCGACACCATGGGAGTGTTCCTGATGCCCGTGGGATTCTTCCTGGTCTATCTGTTCTTCTCCAAGCTGATGGCAAACGCAGTGGAGGGCAAAGTAGGCGCGCTGGAGATGGCCCGGTTATTTGGGTATTCTTTGATCCCCATAGCCTTGGCCTACAACATCACCCACTTCATCACGTTGCTGTTGATACAGGGACAATTGTTCATCAAATTGGCTTCAGACCCATTCGGTGCGGGCTGGGACCTGTTCGGGACCGCCGATTACTCAATCGACATCACGATCATCAACGCCCGTATTCTATGGTTCTTGTCCGTAGCGCTGATAGTTTTGGGGCACGTTCTGGCGGTTTGGCTGGCCCATAGGGTGGCCATCCGCACGTTCAGCGAACGGTCATTGGTCTTGAAGAGCCAATATCCCATGCTGACGTTGATGGTGATCTACACAGTCATCAGCCTGTGGATCATCGCCCAACCAATAGTTCAATAAGTCGGCTGGCCGGTAGTCACGGTTTTGAGACTACCGGCCAGGCCGAGTCGCCTTGACTCTGGTTGCGGCGGTCTTTAGAGTTAGGCAAGGGTAAGCACTTGAAACTGGAAAAGGCAGGTGGACTATGCGTAGATTTTTGATCCCGATGGTTTTTGTGGCCCTGCTTGCGATTGCCACAGTGGTGCCCGTCGCCGCCAGTTCCCCTGATGCTGCTCCGTCACACGAGAGCGGTGGCTGCAGTAATATCTAGTTCCCGCCGTTCTGCGATAGCCCGCCACAAGGCGAGGGCAAGCTCAAATCTTAAAATAAACCTGGATTCTTGGCCCCGGTCCATCTGATTGGACCGGGCCTTTTTTTGGCGATTTAACCTTGGAAGAAGAAATAATAAAAATAGTCGCCGTCGTGCTCGCGACGGCGGTAGGATTCACCATCGCTGGAGTCGCTGGGTTCGGGGGCGGAGTCGTCGCCCTTCCAGTGCTGGTCTGGGTGTTTGGCGTGCGTGAGGCCATACCCATACTGACCTTCTCCCAGCTTTTCAGCACCGGTTCCAGGGTCTGGCTGCACCGCGCCGGGATCGATTGGCGGGTAATCCGTAACTTCTCCATTGGATCGTTACCCTTTGCCCTGCTCGGCAGCCTATTCTTCGTCGCCATAGATACAGCCATTCTCGTGCGCATCTTGGGCGTGATGATGCTTTTCTTTGTCGTCTACACCCAGATGCCCATAGGCAGGAACTTCAAAATGAAGCTTTGGGGCTTCATCCCATTGGGTTCAGCTACCGGATTTGGCTCTGCATTCCTGGGGATACCTGGCCCATTTGCCTCGGTCTTCTACTTGGCATACGGGCTCTCGGCCAGCGCCTATATAGGCACGTCCGCATTGGGCATGGGGTTGATTCAAATACCAAAGTTGGTCATCTTCACAACCAATGACCTATTGGTATTGAGGGTGATCTTGATGGGAGCAGGACTGGGAATCATCGCCGGAGCATCAGCCTATCTAGGAAAAATCATATTGGGGCGGGTCCCAGAGCACATATTCCCCAAGATAATTACGGCCATGCTTGTCGTCTCAGGCGTGATTCTCCTGGTCCGTGGGTAATCCTGATAACACTCCCGTAATTCTTCGGTAACTCTCCTGCCAGTAATATGTGCTGACGATATCAAGTTCCGAACCAAACTTGCCGTATCCGGCTGAGGAAAAACAAATTTGACCATCCAGCCCACAGCTGAAGGTTCTGCCGCCGTGGCAAGTGTGTCGAATGCGGCGTTGGTTTCAGAGCAAACTTCTGAACAAAGCACCAAGCGACGCAGTCATGATCGGCAGCCGTTTACGCCTGACCCGGTGATGGTAACGGTGTTTTGGTGGCAGGCTAGTGATGGTCGGGCTACCGGTCTGGACAACCAATTCTCGGCCTCGGCAGCCGTCCCACTACGATTCCGTTGTCTCGGCACGAACAGTTCCAAATATCCCAAGCGTTACCGCGTGGACCTGGCTCAAGCGATGGACCCGATGCCGGAATTAGACCGGCGAGAGCTCAAAGCGCTTGGTGGCGCAATCTCAGATTCATTAAGCAAAGAACTGGGAGTGGAAGTCGCAGCTTGCTCCCCTGACGTGATAGACACAGTCCTAGGCAGCGTATAGCCGCCACCTAATTTAGTTCCTTTTGGATAAAGAGACCCTGCCCGTTGGTTCCGGGCGGGGTCTCTTTGTATTCTCCGTAGGTAGTTTTCCCAGATGATTGGCAGCTAGATCATTTACCGGCAGCCAGCACCCTATCGAAAACTTTCCCCAACACTGCGGCTTCCTCGTTGGTTACCTGTCCCAAGAACACCTCCCAGGCGTCCCTGGAGTGGTCGGGACCAACTTTTTCGATGGTATCAAGGCCAAGCTGGGTTATCACGGCATAGTATCCGCGCCGGTCTCCGGGACAGGGCTCACGTACCACCAAACCCGCGGCGATCATCCGGTCCAACAGACGTGTGATTCCGCTTCTAGTCAGCAGCACCGACTCGGCAAGTTCGCCCATGCGCAGTCGGCCATCCGGGGCGTCGGCCAGCTGCCGCAGCACGCCCAACCAGGAAAGTTGCAATCCATGCTGTTCCTGCATCCGGCTTTCCAGGTATTTCATCACCGCGGAATGGGTCTTCAAAAATGACCGCCACATGGTCAAATGGTCGCTTTTAATAGTCATGGCCAGATTATAAGAATAATTATTTTGCCAAATCAACTATTGCCAAAGCAAATTGATGGTTCTGCAGGCACAACCAGGCATGACAACATGGTTTAGAGCAGGGAACTCCACCCCGAATAGGTCTCACCAACCCCTACTCACGAATTCGAACAGGTCTAATGCCACCTAGTAGTGAATGGCCCGAGGGATTCCTCCGCCGGTGGCTATGGCATCTCCATTGATGGAGATAGACTTAGGAGAAGATAGGAACGCAATCACGTAGGCGATCTCTCGCGCATCCACTATATGGCGGATGGAGTTTCGGTTGGCCATGTTCTGCTCAGCTTCTTCCACAGTAATTCCCTGCGTCTCAGCCTGACTTTCGAGCATAGCAGGGATTCGTTCCGTGTAAGTCATGCCCGGATGTACGGTGGTGACATTGATGCCTAGAGGGCCAAGTTCATCGGCTAAATTTTTGCTGAGAGCGTGCACCGAAACATTGCGCATACTGCCGACAGAATAGCCCGATTGCCGAGCCGCCATTCCACTGAGGTTTATTATTCGTCCCCAGCCCTGTTCAATCATGTAAGGAGCAACGGCTTGGGCACAGCGCAAGTAGCCCATCACCTTAGTGTTCATGTCGCTCCAAAAGTCGTCTTCAGTAATCTCAAGCAATTTTGGCGAATAAGCCCCGCTTACCCTGGCTGCCGAATTTATCAGAATATCAATCTTCCCCAGCTTCTCAGCCGCCTCTTTGACCATGGCTTGTACCGACTCCGGTTTTCCGGTATCGGCCACTATGGTTATGAATTCGCCACCAGTTTCGTTAGAAAGCTCGATTGCAGTCTTTTCAAGTGCTTCTTGACCTCTTGCCACCAGAGCGACCTTCATCTTTTCCAACCCAAACTCTCGGCCTACTGCTTTACCGATACCCCGACTACCGCCGGTGATAATCGCTGTTTTACCTTTAAGCTCCAGATCCATGAATATGCTCTCCTTGATGCAATCTACCTTTAATTTAAACGTGAAGTGTAGGTCTGGGGCAGAGAGTAATCAAGGATTGCCTTAGATTTGGCATGATCTATGCTAAATCTCGATACACTTCCGTTGACTGTAAATCTATAAAACCATACCCCGTCATATCAAGACTAGCAAATCCAGGAAACACATTATAAATATAGAAGAGGCCCGGTCTATTTGGACCGGGCCTCTATCGAACTTGTTTGCCAGATCGCCGTATATTTAATTAAACATCGAACCAAACAGGCTAGCGGCGCCTTCAGAGTCCATCACTTCAGTCAGTGAATCCGGAGCCTCTAAATTATATGCCACGAATGTTTCAACAGTGGCAATTTCGGCAAATCCACTGGAACCAGAGCCAATATAATCAGCTCCTACGGTTTCCAGGGCCTCCGCTAAGTGGTCATCGCTCATTCCTTCAATTTCATCCGCCCCCATACTCGCTACCATAGATCCCACCATACCAGAACCGAGCACGCTTAAATCAGAGGCTTCCATCGTAGAGACCATTGCTGCCACAGACTCAGGCTCCATATCAATCACCTGAGATGGATCACCGGCGATTGCAGTAGCCATCCCGTTAGCTTGATCTGCTGTTAGCTCAGAAATCTGCCCAGCATCCATGGCGTTAGCCATACCAGCAACCTGATCCGAACCCAGGCTCTCCAGGTTATCACCTGTCAGGGCCCCGACTAATTCACCAGCTGCAGCTCCATCTAGAGATTGAGCGATGGTTTCTGCGTCCATCACCCCAATCATAGTCGTCAGGCTATCTTGATCCATCGTAGATACTGCAGTCTCAGCTCCCATACTAACTACCATCGCTGCTGCACTATCTGAATCTAGTAACATCACGTCAGAAACTTCCATCTTCCCGGCCAAATCAGCCGCCATCTCTGGTGTGATCGCGTCCTGGACTTGATCTGAATCCATGGTTCCTAGCAAAGCCGCAACTAGCCCGGCGTCTGCGGCCGAGCCTTTGTTTCCTACTTCGCCAGGTTCCATAACGGTAATAACAGCATCAAGCAGCGCAACTGCACTTTCGCCATCCATATTCTTAGCATCATCGCCTGTCATCTTACCGGCAACCTCAGTCAATGCTTGGTCAGTAAATGCGGCACCCATTTGAGCCGCGTCCATGGCCCCTAACATGCCCCCGAGTTGTTCACCTCCCATACCCGAGATAACAGCCTCTGTTCCAATTGTTTCCGCCATCGCTAAAGCAGACTCCGGGGATAATCCTGCCAATGATTCACCGGTCATCGCACCTGCTAAATCAACTAATACGTCTCCGCCGACTGTAGACATGTCTGAGACACCCAAGGAATCCACTATCTCGGCGATGTTCTCGGCACCCATATCAACTGCGTTTTCAGTACCCATGTTTACCAAAGCATCCGCCACTGCCGATCCGCCGAGGTTTGATAGTTGAGCTCCTTCCATGGAAGCGAACATTCCCGCTATTTGCTCTCCCCCTAGTTCAAAGACTTGGTCTAATCCCAACGTATCAACCATAGCGGCAGCTTGATCTCCGCCTACACTGTGGAAATGATCAATAGTCATCTTTCCAGCTACTTCCAACAGCACATCTGGGGTTAAGGCCTCTCCGATTTGATTGGCATCCAAAGCCCCGATTAACCCCCCAAGCTGATCACCGGTAAACTCACCTGCTACGGTCTCAAGACCTATCGTTTCAAACATACCGAGCGCAGTTTCAGGACCTAACTCCAACATGTTTGCGCCTACCATAGCTGCCGCTGCGTCCTGCAATTCGGTCGGGTCTAACTGTCCAAGACCCGTTCCTCCTATTGCGGTGAACATCTCAGCTAGGTTTCCACCTCCCATGGTCGCCACATTGTCCACGCCCATGGTCCCAAAGGCCTCGATAAGCCCATCTTGACCCAAA
>PCAH01000122.1 GCA_002730485.1 Dehalococcoidia bacterium
ATACGGGAGATGCGATATGGCACTGCACTATGACGGCGAAGTAAAGATCACCAAGGTAGCTGGTATGAGTTCCATGATGAACAACGGCTACTTGATCACCTGCCCTGAGACCAACGAATGCATCTTGATCGACACCCCCGGGGAGCCGGAAAAACTGCTCAACGCCATCGGCAATGAGAACATCAAGGCAATCTTGATCACCCATAACCACGGTGATCACCTGGCTGGCTTTGGTGAGATTACCGGCAAGGTGGAGGCACCTGTTGGCATCTCCCCTGCGGACGCACATGCGCTGCCCAGGCCGCCTGAACTGGAACTGACCGACGGTAAGGTCATCAAGTTCGGCAACCAGGAGCTTCAGGTGCTGAACACCCCTGGACATACAGACGGCGCGTCCTGCTTCCTGGTGGGCAAGCATCTGTTCTCCGGCGACACGCTGTTCCCAGGCGGCCCTGGAAAGTCCCGCAGCCCTGAGGCTTTTGTCCAGCTGCTGAATAGCATCACCAGCAAGCTGCTGGCGTTGTCGGATGACACAGCCGTCTACCCGGGCCACGGAGATGACACCACAATCGGTGAGGCACGCCGCCGCTATACAGTCTTTGCATCCAAGTCGCATCCGGATAACCTGTCCGGCGACGTGGACTGGCTCAACTCTTAATCCAAATAGCGTCGACACCCTGATAGGCACCTAAGGAGTACATGTACCAACGTTCTGTACTGGATAACAAACTGCGCGTTCTGACATCGACCATGGGCCATACCCAGTCGGTATCCATGGTCATCTGTGTCGGAGCGGGTTCCCGATACGAATCCGACGAACTGGCCGGTGTTTCCCATTTCATCGAGCATCTGCCGTTCAAGGGCACCGATAGCTGGCCCACCGCCCGTGCGGTCAGTGAGGCCATCGAGGGCGTCGGCGGCATCATGAACGCCAGCACCGACCGGGAGATGACCGTCTTCTGGGTCAAGGTAGCAAAGCCCCATTTCAAGACGGCGTTCGCAGTTCTGATGGATATGGTGCTCCACTCCCGTCTTGACCCTGAAGAGGTGGAGAAAGAGCGGGAGGTCATCCAGGAAGAGCTGCGGATGACCTACGACTCGCCGTCGTACCGGGTGGACCTGTTGATCGACGAGGCGATGTGGCCGGACCAAGCGATGGGGCGCGACGTTGGCGGCACGCTGGAGACGGTGGCCGATATTCAACAGAAGGACATCCACGACTACATGCAGCAGCAGTACAACCCGGCCAACACCGTGGTCGCTGTGGCGGGCAACGTCACCCATGAAGAGATCGTGGACATGCTGGTGGAATCGACCCAGGACTGGAACCCCCAGGAATCCCTGGATTGGGAGCCAGTAACACCTACTGATGGATCGTTGGTCAAGATTGAGCGCCGTCGCAGCGACCAGACCCACTTGTGCTTGGGTGTGCCCGGCCTGTCTATGTCCAGTCCCGACCGGTACGCGTTCAACCTCATGAACACCATCTTGGGCGACGGTATGAGCAGCCGTCTGTTCTTGAATCTGCGAGAAGAACAGGGCCTGGCCTACGACGTGAATAGCTCCGCCAGCAGCTACCGCGACACCGGTGCCTTGGTCGTCTACTGCGGAGTGGAACCGAGCAAGACCAACGACGCTGTGAAAACCATCGTTCAGGAATTCCACGGGATGCACGAAGAACCCAGCGAACAGGAGTTGACCAAGGCCCGGGAATATTCTAAAGGCACATTGTTGCTACGGATGGAAGACACCCGCGCCGTCGCATCGTGGCTGGGCGGTCAAGAACTGTTACAAAACAATGTGCGTACGCCCGACGATATCGTTGGCCTGTTGGACGCTGTGCAACCGTCGGATATAGCTCGTGTGGCCAAATCCGTGTTGAGCGATGATCAGATGCGCCTGGCCGTGGTCGGCCCCCGAGGCGGGGAAAAAGCGCTGACCGGGATGCTACGCTTCTAGAACAGCCTCGCTTTTCCAAGGATAGAGAGTCTAATAAAAAGGTCCTCCCACAATTGTGGGAGGACCTTTTCTTGTTCACTGGATCAGGGAGGCTTAAGCTGCGGGTTCAGCCTCGACTGAGTTGCTTAGGACCCCAATGTTGGGAATCTCCACATCCACGTTGTCGCCAGGCGTCAAAGCGATTGTGACGCCGGTGCTGCCGGAGAAGAGCAGGTCCCCCGGATGAAGTGTCACCTGTTGGCTGATGTAGCTGACAACCTCGGCGAAGGAGAACAACATCTCCTCCGTGTAACCGTGCTGTACCTCTTTGCCGTTCAGCCGAACGATCATCTCCAGCTTCTGCGGGTCAACCTCGGTATCGATCCAGGGGCCTATGGGTGCGAATGTGTCAGAACCTTTGGCCCGCCAGAACGTCCAGTCATCGCCTTGCCAGACCCGGTCACTGACATCATTGCCGCAGGTGTAGCCCAGGATGTATTTGGGAGCGTCCTCCACCGAAACCCGGCGGCAGACCTTACCGATAACGGCTACGGCCTCACCTTCATAGTGAACGTCTGTGGAGTCATTGGGGAGGATGATCGGTTCATCGGTGCCGGTCAGAGAACCGCGTGCCTTGATCCACGGGTTGGGGTGCTTGGGAACCTCGGGTGCATCGTCGCCCAACACTCCGGCGGCGTACTCAAGGTGATTGGCAAAATTGAGGCCAGGGCACCAGATCTCGGTGGGGTCCGTCGGCGGTAGGAGTTTCACGTCCTGCAGCGAGTGTTTGGTGTCAGTTAAGCGGAAACGGGTATAGATGCTGCCTCTAATCTCCACCACCTCATCACTTTGGACCACCCCATATGCGGTCCGTCCATTGCTGCGGAAGCGCGCGATCTTCATGCTGCTCCTACTGTTTTAGTTTAGTTAAAGAACCCTATCAACAACCCGAATTAACAACGGGAGTCAATCGCGGATTCTACTGCTTCTATCGGGGTGAGGCAAGGGGTTTTCAGGGTTGTTCGGCAATTGCTCACAGATTAAAATACAGGCCGGAACACGGTTCCACGTGTGATATTGATATGCATTTCATCATCGCTTCAAATTGCCCCAAAATTCGGCACTAAAAACCCCAGAAGGAGACCCCTTGAAACTAGGATTTTTCGTCACCAACCAGTATCTCCCCGGCGAGTCTATGCCAGACAAGATTCAAGAGAGCTCCGAGCAAGTCAGGGCGGCCCGCGATGCCGGTTTCAGTCTTATCGCCACCGGCCAACATTATCTGGCCGCGCCCTATCAGATGAGCACATCCTTCACCCTTCTCTCGCGTTTGGCCGCCGACGCCGGAGATATGCAGGTGGCCGCCACCGTGATCCTGGTGCCGCTGCACAACCCAGTGGAACTGGCCGAAAGCATCGCGACGCTGGACGCTATAACAAACGGCAAGTTCGTCTTTGGTGTTGGACTGGGGTACCGAGACGAAGAGTACACGGCTTTTGGTGTGCAACGGGGCGAAAGGGTCGGCCGCATGAATGAGTCCATGGACCTGATGAAACGTCTCTGGTCCGAGGACGAAGTTGAGCATAACGGCAAGTATTACACCGTGCCCAAGACCAAGATCAGCACCAAGCCGGTGCAGAACCCCCATCCTCCGATCTGGGTGGCGGCGAATAACGATGTTGCCATTCGCCGTGCCGCCCGCTGGGGCTATCCCTGGCTGATCAACCCCCATGCCACGGTGCCCATGGTGGCCGATCAGTGGACCAGGTACAAAGCGGCTCTGGACGAGTTTGGGAATCCGGTGCCCGACGAGCTACCCATGATGCGGGAGATGTACGTTGCCGAGGACCGGGAGACGGCTTACATCGAGAGTCAGCCGTTTCTTGAAGCCAAGTACAAAGCCTATGCCGATTGGGGCCAGGACAAGGCCCTGCCAGGCGAGGAAAGCTTCAGCGTGCCCTACCAGGACCTGGCCAAAGATAGATTTCTGCTGGGATCGCCTGACGACATTGTCGAAGAGTTTCGCCGCTACCACGACGAACTTGGCGTGAACCATATGATCTGCCGCATGCAATGGCCTGGAATGCCCCAAGAGCAGGTGCTGAAGCAGATAGATTTGTTGGGTCGGGAAGTCATCCCTCGTATCAACGAGTTTTAGCCTAGGCTCAAGACTCCTTCCGGTATCCCTCAAAAGAAAACCGTGATTCAGGCGCGTTTCACTTAGATGAAACGCGCCTGAACCGTGCTAAACTGAGTCCCATCGAACAAACGGTAATCGATGAAGATTGGCTGGACGGTTAGCCGTCCGGCAAAGCGGGTGTTGAGTGTGGTTCCTCCAGGAGATATAGGGTCATTACCCCTGTGGATTGGTGTGTTGGGATTGTTGGGGGTGGCGTTGGCGATCTTCCATTACGCCTTCTACATCAGAGTGGTCAAACTGGTATTGCAGGGCAAAGAAGTTGCCAGATTCGACCAACCTCTGGTCCGCTTGAAGGGAGCGCTGCTCATCTCCTTGGGCCAGCAGAAGGTTTTGCAGCGGGTGAAGTACGGCGACTACGCCGGCATCGGCCACGCAATCATCTTCTGGGGCTTTTTGACCTTCATGCTCAGCTACGGGATTTTCATCTTCGCCGCCTCGGTGAAGGGTGGATTCCCCGAATGGCTGTTGACTGAGACAGGGGTCCGCGTCTACAGCAGCTACCTGGACATACTGTCAGCCGTTCTGCTGGTGGTGCTGGTTTGGGCGTTTGTTCGTAGATGGGTGGTTAAGCCCAGCCGTCTCCGGTTCGACCTTACCCGGCATTCAGACGCACTGATAATCGTGCTTTTAATCGGCGGGTTGATGGCGTCGACCCTTTTGACCCACGCTTTCTTCGTGACCGAGGGCCACACAGGACCCGAGGCCGATGTCTTCATCGGGAAAGCCTTGGGTGAGATGTTTGCCGATTGGGGAGTAAGTGAGAGCGCTGCTAACACCCTTCACGGCCTGTTCTGGTGGACCCACCTTGGAATCATCCTGGTATTCACCGTATATATCCCGTTCACCAAGCATATGCATATGTTTGCGGCCCCTGTGAACGCTTTCTTCCGGTCGTTAGAGCCCAAAGGGGCCCTCGACCTCATGGACCTGGAAAACGCCGAGAAATTCGGCGCAGGGCGAGTTCAGGACTTCACCTGGAAACAGCTATTGGACGGCTATGCCTGCGCGGTCTGCGGTCGCTGTTCCGATGCCTGCCCCGCCAACCTGACGGGTAAACAGCTTTCGCCGATGCACATCGTCGAGGGCATCAAAGACCACATGGTAGCCATCGGCCACCAGGGCGAGCGCAACGCAGAGCACGTGGAACCGTCTCCGCTCTTGGAAGGCGCAATCTCCGAGTCGTCGATCTGGGATTGCCTGAACTGCGGCGCCTGCATGGAAGAATGTCCGGTGACCGTGGAACATGTCCCGACCATCATGGACATGCGCCGCTACCTGGTCTTGGAGGAGTCGAAAGCTCCTGAGTCTGCCATGAACGCCCTGCTAGGCCTGGAGCAGCGGGGTCACCCCTGGCGCGGTACTCAGTACTCCCGCACCGACTGGGCAGAAGGACTGGAAGTGCCGACGCTGGCGGAGAAGCCCGACGCTGAAGTGCTGTTCTGGGTTGGCTGCACACCGGCCCTGGAACAACGCAGCCAGGCCATCGCCCGGTCCATGGCCAAGGTGCTGAAGGCCGCCAATGTGGACTTTGCCATCCTGGGCGATGAAGAGACCTGCACCGGAGACCCAGCCCGACGCATGGGTAACGAGTACCTGTTCCAGATACTGGCGCAGCAGAATATCGATACCATGAACGGCTACAACGTGAAGAAGGTGGTCACCACCTGCCCCCACTGCTTCAACACTATGAAGAATGAATACCCCCAGTTGGGCGGTAATTTCGAAGTTCTGCACTACAGCCAGTTCGTGGACCAACTCATCAAGAAGGGCAGCATCAAGCCTCTGAAGATGATGGACGTCACCATGGCCTACCACGACTCATGCTTTTTGGGGCGTCATAACGGTGTCTACGACGAGCCTCGTGAGGTGGCCAAGGCGATTCCGGGCCTCAAGCTGGTGGAGATCGGCTCACGTTGCCGCGAGCGCGGCTTCTGCTGCGGTGCCGGTGGCGGCCACATGTGGATCGAAGAAAGCCAAGGCGAGCGGGTGAACCACGCCAGGACCGACCAGTTCCTGGATACCGAGGCCAACACCGTGGGCGTTTCTTGTCCCTTCTGTGTCCAGATGATGACCGAGGGCATCCAAGCCAAGGGATTGGACTCCGAAAAAGAAGCCAAAGACGTGCTGGAGATTCTGGCCGATAGCCTGGACCTTTAAGCCCGAAACAGGGAAGACCAGATGCCAATAACAGAAGTGGATATCACCAGTTCCTGCGGTGAGTGCGGTACTGAGATCGAGACCGTGACGGTCAAGAAAGACAACATGATGCTCTTCACCGAAGAGCAGGCCTGGTGTTCCAAATGCCAGGCGGAACGACCCCAGGTACGTGACGTAACCGGCCGGATAAAGTCGATTGAGGAAGAACAGCAGAGCTACCCCAAGGCTGTCGCTGCTGAACCTTTCCCCGGCCAGGCTGACGGTCGCTAGACTCAGCATCCCTTAACTTAGAATGCGACGGTGACCAAGCTGATGATTGGGCGTGCCCGTTGGCTTCTGGTGCGCATCCTAGTTGGCGTTTCACTGGCCTATGGAGTTACCTTCTTCGTGCTCTGGTCCCAGTTGGAAAAACGGTTCGTCTTCTTTCCCACGTCGGAACTGCTATATACGCCCGGTGACGTCGGTTTGGCCTATGAAGACATCCGTATCCAGACTTCTGACGGCCTCTCCATACACGGTTGGTTCATACCCGGCGACCCGGCAATTACTTCAAACCCTACCTGGGTCTGGTTCCACGGCAACGGCGGCAACAATGGCTACTGCATCGACGAACAGGCGCTGGCGCACCACCGCACCGGCGCCAACCTATTCATCTTCGATTACCGGGGTTACGGAGCGAGTGAGGGTACCGCGTCCGAGAAAGGCACCTATTTAGACTCGCGGGCGGTAATAGAATACCTATCAACCCGTCCAGACGTGGATGGGGACCAGCTTGTCTATCTGGGTCACTCTCTGGGCGCAGCAGTGGCGGTGGAGTTGGCATTGACCCGTCCGCCCATGGCCATGGTCTTGGTCTCGCCCTTTGCTTCCGTACGTGAAATGGCCAGTATCACGCTGCCATTTCCTCCGGTGGGCTGGCTGGTGCGCAACCACTATGACAGCCTCTCACGCATCCGCCAATTGAATGTCCCTGTGCTTGTGTTACACGGAGATCAAGACGAGACGGTCCCTATGTCTCAAGGAAGAAAGTTGTACGAGGCCGCCAACCAGCCAAAACGCTTTCAGGTGCTGGAAGGAGCGGCGCACAACGATACCTATGATGCTGGCGGAGAGCAATACTGGGGAACGATAGAAGCGTTTATTGCCGAGCAGCAGGCCAAGGGCAGATAGCCTGAATCAGACTCCTGATATGATCTCGGTCTGATAGTCGAGGAGTTCCAGGTCTCGGCGAGAATCTACGACGAACTCAACCACCTTTGAGACCGTCTCGTTGGCGTGGGCGGATTCGGTGCTCACACAGCAGACGCCCAGGGTGAGCCGCTGCCATAGATCATGGTCTTCCACCTCCGACACGGCCACGTTGAACGTGTTTCTGATGCGCGTGGTGAGCGACCGGGATACTTGTCTCTTATCCTTGAGACTGCCAGAATCCGGCAGGTGGAGTATTATTCGGCAGACGCCTAGATGCAATGTGATTTCCTATCTGAACCGGTGGTGGATTTCGAAACATTGATGCAGTTCTTGACGAGCATTGAACCTACATTATAGATTATAGATAACCGGCAATCTGAATTAACCCAGTAACGTTTCTAATTCGAAATCTGGATTCACCCTCTAGCAGTCTGAATGGGTAAGTTCAACATCAGATTGTAGTCGGTGAGGGAACAAAAACGACATGCCTCCCAACTCCGAATCTCGACAGAGCCGATCGGAAGTACCTGAGGTTGTCATCAGTCGGCTTCCGCAATACGTGCGGATCCTCAACCGCCTGCTGGAAGATGGCATACAGGTGGTTAGCTCCCAGCAACTGGGAGAAAAACTCCAGGTAACTCCCGCCCAGATCCGCAAAGATCTCAGTTATTTTGGGCGCTTTGGCAAACAAGGCCGGGGCTACAGCGTCCGCGACCTGCTGGACCACCTGCGTCAGATACTGGGCATTAACTCCCCTTGGAATGTTGCGGTGGTCGGCGTAGGACGCCTGGGCCGCGCAATCCTGAGCTACCCTGGGTTCAACCCCGACGGGTTCCATCTGGTGGCCGCGTTCGACCTTAACAACAGCGTGGTTGGCGAGATCATCGGCGGACTTGTTGTTCGGAAGATGGAAGAACTGGATCAGGTAGTGACGAGAGAGAAGATAAGCATCGCCATCGTCGCCGTCCCAGTGGAATACACCCAGAATGTGGTCGACCAACTGGTGGCCTGCGGCGTGAAGGCCGTATTGAACTACGCTCCCATCGCCCCGCAGGTGCGTGAGGGCATCCGCATCCGGAACATCGATCCGGTTCTATCCCTGCAGTCCATGACCTATTACATCCGCGACGACTAGGCTGCTTTTCCAGGGATTTCCCCAACTAAACTTCGCACGTGGTTTCTTTCTTCAGAAGGATGTTGAGCCACGCCTCGCCGAAATCATGCCTATCCGTAGGATGACTTATTGGCATCGTTCGACGTCCTTCCGCGGAAGGACAGGATGAACGGTGTTGGACAGTAAATACTCTCCAACTCTCCTGCCAGACCCCGTGCTTCCTCTCTCATGCCAGCCAAGGTCTGAATCCATTCCAAGGCCGCGTGGAGTTGGAACTGTTCCTCAGAACCTAAAAGTCTCCCAACGAATGGACCACCTGGCCACCAACCATGGTCATTACCGAACTGAGGGCTTGGATCTGGTCTTCGGGGACGTTCAAGTTATCATCGGATAGGACTGCGAGGTCGGCCAGCTTGCCCACCTCCAAGGACCCCCGCCGATTCTCTTTAAACGAAAAGTAGGCGCCGCCCAGGGTCATCGCCTTCAGGGCCTCCCATCTGGAGATGCATTGTTCTGGGCCGATCACCTGGCTGGTCGTGCGTTCTTGCCGCGCCACCGCAGCCCATATCGTTGGAAACGGACTGTATGGCTTGTTGTCGGTGCCCAGACCAAACCTCACGTCTTGATCCAGGTAATCTCGATGCGCTGCAGCCGTGTTTGCCCTTATGGGGTCGTCGACAAACTGACGACCCCGCAGCCACAGATGGGTCAATGGGATCGTCTCGATGACCAAACCTAATTCCCTGATTACCTTCAATTGATCGGGTGAGGTCTCTACCACGTGGCCAATCGTCCACCGTTGGTCGTTGATCGGAATCTCTCTGTGGATGTCTTGAAAGATGCCTAGAACTTCGTCCAAGCCTCGGGCCACGATCGTGTTGACCCGCAGGTTGTGCTGGGCTGCCGGTTTAGCGAGTTGGCGGAATCTCTGTGGCGAGTAGTAACTTTCAGCGAAACCGGCCCAACCGGTGAAGGGTAGCTCTGCCGATCGGGCGCGGGCGGTGTATCTGTTACCACGGTGGGATATGTAATACCCGCTGACGCGGAGCATCTCATCGCCAAATCCCGGTCCAGATGCTGCATGCCCCCATCTCCCCATCTCCTTGGCGGCTTCGGCAACTGTTTTCCACTCGGGGCTCAGCGTAAGGTGGGCCCGGACCGTCATTTCTTTGGCGTCCCAAACCTCTTTGTACGCCCGCAGCACTTCAGGGGCCACACCATGCCCCTCATAGGTGCCGGTTGTTCCCACCGCGTTGTAGAGCCTCATGGACTCCTTTAACGCGGCCACACGTTGTTCCTGGGTAAATCGCGGTACGACTTTCATCAGGGTGAATTCCAATGATGGAAACCGCTCTGAGTCCGTCAAAACGCCGGTGGGCTCTCCGTTGTCGTCGTGCTCGATTGTTACGCTTGAATCGGGAGATTGGGTATTGCGGTCAATGCCGGCCAGTTGCAATGCGAGACTATTGGCAATGCCACGGACGGCGGGACGTTCCAGGGGTTCCATGTGCCCCTGATGTACACCGGATTGTTCGGCGAGACCTTGTCCAGGTCCCATCTGTTGGGGAAGCGACCTTCCAGAAGCTTTGCCGGCATATCGGCGTAATTCGGTGGCTCACCCACAGGCATGGTAGTGACCCATTCGCCGGGTTGTTTTTGGTCCACCAGCCGTTTGATGATGCCAAGGATATCGGAAATTGAACGAGCTTCTTCCAGGGAGGGATAGATTCGCTTTAACCCCTCGCGGTCCATGTGGGCATGGATATCGATTATTCCTGGGATTACAGTACGGTCTTGAAGATTTATCCATTGGGTGTCTGGACCAGCCAGGGCGAGCACGTCCTGATCGCTGCCAACGGCTTGGATAATTTCTCCTCGAATCGCTACGGCCTGTTCGATGGCGTCGTCTTGACCTACGGTGAGCACTTTACCGGAATGTAGGATGATGTCAGCCTTGTCGGATTCTCTTATTCTCAAAGTCACCTTCCAACCGATGTGTGTATCACCATGCGGCTCCGGCCAAATCCATATTGTGGGGCGATGCTGGCGTGGGGCCGCTCCGTGGACGCGACAATTATACCGTTTGTCAGAAATACCCTAAGCGCCGCGGCCCCAAGAGTTGATAGTTGGACTAATCCCTATTCCAGGGGGAACCAAGTAAATAAAAAGAGAAGGCCCAGACATTTGTCTGGGCCTTCTCTTTTTGGTTCCAGTTTGTTTAGGCGGAGTTGATTGGCGGTTGGCCACCGGCGCGGGGCCTGCGGCGTCGGACCAGGTTCACTCGCACCTGGGCCCGGTGGAGCGACGACAGCACCCGTTCCATTTCCATGTCTGAGCCGCGTTGGGCCAGGCGTTCTTGGGCCCTTCTCATGGCCTCTTCAGCGCGCTGCTCGTCAATCTCATCGGACCGTTCGCAGGCGTCGGCCAGTACGCTGACCCGATTGCCGATGACTTCCATAAAGCCACCAGTCACGGCCACGTACATGTCCTCCTCACCGCTTTTCTTAACGGTGAGCTCGCCAGGTTTGAGGACGGTCATCAGCGGGGCGTGTCTGGGTAAGATACCCAGTTGCCCGTCCAGACCGGGAGCAATCACCATATCGACTTCGCCATCAAAGACGGAGCGTTCGGCAGTGATTATTTCCAGATTCATTGGCATGGTTTGTTACTACCCTTGAGCCTGCATCTCGGCTGCTCTCTCGAGCACTTCGTCGATGGTTCCGGTCATGTAGAAGGCCTGCTCGGGCAGGTCATCGTGTTGACCGGAGAGAATCTCAGAGAATCCACGCAGGGTCTCGCGCAGGGGAACGTATTTGCCGGGCTGGCCGGTGAACGTTTCTGCTACGAAGAACGGTTGGGTGAGGAAGCGCTGAATCTTCCTGGCGCGGAACACGGTCAGCTTGTCCTCTTCAGATAGTTCTTCGATACCTAGAATGGCGATGATGTCTTGCAGGTCTTTGTAGCGCTGTAGGACCTCTTGTACGCCACGGGCCAGTCTGTAGTGTTCTTCACCAACAAGCCCTGGCTCCAGAATCCTGGAGTAGGAAGCCAACGGGTCAACAGCCGGGTAGAGGCCCTGGGCAGCCAATGACCGCTCCAAGGACACAACACCGTCTAGGTGACCAAAGGTGGTTACGATACCAGGGTCTGTGTAATCATCAGCAGGCACATAGATGGCCTGGAAAGAAGTGATCGATCCTGCTTTGGTGGAGGTGATGCGCTCTTGGAGCGCACCCATCTCGGTGCTTAGGGTGGGCTGGTAACCCACGGCGGAGGGCATACGTCCCAGCAGCGCGGACACTTCCATACCTGCCAGAATGTACCGGTAGATGTTGTCTACGAAGAGCAGCACGTCCTGGTTCTGCTCGTCTCGGAAGAACTCGGCCATGGTCAGGCCGGTCAGGCCGATACGGGCACGCACGCCAGGTGACTCGTTCATCTGGCCGAACACCAACACGGTGCTGGCAAGCACGCCGGAGTCTTGCATCTCATGCCAGAGGTCGTTGCCCTCACGGGACCTTTCACCAACACCGGCGAATACTGACACACCTTGGTGAACAGCACCGATGTTACGGATGAGTTCCTGAATGATTACGGTCTTGCCCACACCGGCACCACCGTAAGCGCCGATCTTTCCACCCTTCATGAAAGGAGTGATTAGATCAAACACCTTGATTCCTGTCTCCAGGATATCAACGGTCTGGTTCTGTTCGTCAAAGGTAGGTGGGTCTCGGTGGATGGGCCATTGGGTGGCCGATTCAACGGGGCCCAAGTTATCAAGGGGGGTGCCAGTAACGTCGAACAGGCGACCCAGTGTCTCAGGTCCGACGGGAACACTGACCTTGGCTCCGGTGTCGTTCACTTCAACACCACGGGCCAGGCCGTCAGTGGCACCCAAGGCCAGACAGCGGACCCAGTTGTTGCCGATGTGCTGTTGCACCTCAAGCACCAACTTCTCCCCTACGTTGTCCAACTCTAAAGCGTCGAACAGATTGGGTAGTTCGTCCGCGGGAAATTCAATGTCTACGACTGTTCCAATTACTTGGACGACTTTTCCGGTGGCCATTGGCTTCTCCTGATAACTGTTACTGGCTGTGGTAGCGCCGCTAGCCTTCTAGGGCCATTGCGCCACCAATCAGATCTAGTAGTTCGTTGGTAATGCTTTCTTGTCTTAGTTTGTTCATGACCAGGGTCAAATCTCCTGACAACTCGTTGGCGTTGTCAGTGGCGGCACGCATGGCCACCATCCTGGCTGATTGCTCGCTGGCTATGGACTCTACGATGGCGTGATAGATCTGCATCTCTATGTACCTAGGGAGCAGGGTCTGCAGCACGGCAAGGTTGCCGGGCTCATAGATGTAACCCACACTCTCAGCGGAAGTTAATTCCGCCGGTTGGATGGGAAGTAGTTTTTCAATAACCGGTTCTTGGGTCATGGTAGAGACGTATTTAGTGTAGGCCAGGTATATCTCATCGGTCTGACCCTCGCAATACGAGTCGATAACCATGTGGGAAATCGCGTGGGTGTCGACAAGAAGGGGCGTTTCACCAAGATCGGTGAAGGTTGCCTTTAGGTCTTGATTGGTCCGGGCCATGAAATCTCGGCCCTTTCTGCCAACTGTGACCGCTTGTACGGGCACCTCACTTGCCTGGATGAAGTTGCCAACCACACGAATCAGGTTGGCGTTTAGACCGCCACATAGACCCCTGTCAGGGCTGATCATCAGCACGGTGGCGTTTTCCACGGGGCGAACGGCCAACAGCGGTTGAGCCCCAGATTCATCGTCCATTGGCTGGGCGGCCAGGTTGGCGATGAGTGATTGAATCTTGACCGAGTAGGGCCTGCCTTCAAGGACGGCGTTCTGGGCCCGTCGCATCTTGGACGCGGCAACCAGTGACATTGCGTTGGTCACTTTGGCCGTGTTTTCCACGCTGCGGACTCGTCGTCGTATGTCTCTAACGCTGGGCATTTATCTATCTTTTATCCAATGTTGGAAATTCTGACTGCAAAATCAGGCTAGTTGGTGTCTAGCCTGTAAACGTCGGTTTGAAATCGTTGATCGCTTTGGTCAGGTCCGCTGACACCTCGTCGGAGATGTCTTTGGCCTCATTGATAGCGGCTATGATCTCAGGATGAGAGCCGTTGACGTAGCGTAGAAGTTGGGTCTCGAACGCTGCAACTTTGTCAATCTCGACGTCCGTCATCAAGCCTTCATTGACCGCGAACAGAATGACCACTTCATCGCCTAGTGACAGCGGCACATATTGGCCCTGTTTGAGGACCTCTGTGGCCAACTGACCCTGAGCAAGCTGGGCTCTGGTTGCTGCGTCCAGGTCGGCGGTGCCGAACTGGGCAAATGAGGCAAGTTCTCGGTACTGGGCCAGGGCTAGCCTGAGTTGACCGGCCACCTTGCGGATGGCCCTGGTCTGGGCTGCTCCACCCACACGAGAGACAGAAAGTCCCACGTTGACCGCCGGTCGGATACCGGAGTTGAACAATTCAGGCTCCAGGTATATCTGCCCGTCGGTGATGGAAATCACGTTGGTTGGGATGTACGCCGAAACGTCACCCGCTTGAGTTTCAATTACTGGCAAGGCGGTGATAGAGCCACCGCCAAGGGAGGCGTCTAACCTGGCAGACCGCTCTAGTAGGCGGCTGTGCAGATAGAAAATATCTCCGGGGTAGGCTTCACGACCGGCCGGACGACGTAGCAAGAGCGACATTTGGCGGTAGGCCCAAGCGTGCTTGGTCAGATCGTCATAGACGATGAGAACGTCTTTGCCCTGATCCATGAACTCTTCAGCCATGGCTGAACCGGAGTAAGGGGCAATGTATTGGAGAGGAGCCGAGTCTGAGGCTCCTGCTGTAACGACAATGGTGTGTTCCATTGCGCCTGCGGCTTCAAGGGAACCCACAACCTGGGCAACCTTACCCTGCTTCTGGCCGATGGCCACATAGATGCAGATGAGATCGCCGCCCTTCTGGTTGATGATGGTATCGATGGCGATGGCCGTCTTGCCGGTGGAACGGTCTCCAATGATCAGTTCCCGCTGGCCACGGCCAATGGGAATCATGGAGTCTACTGCTTTGACGCCCGTCTGGACCGGCTGGTCAACAGACTGGCGGGACACCACGTTCGGTGCCACCTTCTCAACGGAACGTGTGCCGGTGGTTGCCACTGGCCCCTTTCCGTCTAGCGGGCGCCCGAGAGGGTCGACCACACGACCGATCAGTGCGTCACCTACGGGGACCTCAATGATCCTACCGGTGGACCTTACACGGTCGCCTTCTTTGACAGCGTTGGGGTCGCCCAAGATGGCGGCACCGACGATGTCTGATTCCAAGTTAAGGGCGAGACCAAGAACGTCGTTTCCAAAATCCAGTAGCTCGTTGGACCTGACGCCCTGCAGCCCTTGAATGCTGGCCACACCGTCACCCACTTGGACGACCGTGCCCACATCTACCAAGGTCAAATCTCCGCCAAATTCTTCAATCTGACGCTTAATCAGCGAGACTATGTCCTGTCCTCTGGTTGCCATCAGAGGTTCTCCTTACGGTAACGATTGGGCCAAAAACAGCGGAGCTGCCAATGACTCTTCTCTAACCTTTCCTGAGTTTCTTCAATCTTTATATGACTGAAGACCATTTGTTATTTTAAGCCAGTGTTGCCGCTTATGAGGCGGCAATCTCTGTATGCAAAGTGTTTCGCAGACTCTCTAGTCGGGCCTTGGTGCTGCCGTCCAGCAATCGGTCGCCGATCTGTATCACCAGGCCGCCCAATATTGACTCATCTACCTTGGTAGTTAAGCCAACGTCGCGGCGGACCAGATCTTTCACAAATGAGTTGATGCGCTCTTCTTCAGCGCTTTCCAAGGGAACTGCTGTGGTAATCTCCACGCGCTGCCGGCGCAGGTGGGCGTCCAACAATTCTGTGTAACCCGTATGCACTCCAGGGATGGCGTCCACCGAGTTCTTACTGACCAGCAGGTCGACAAGGTTACGAATCAGCGGGTTCACGCCAGCCAGGACCGTCGCAGTGGCCTCCATCTTGGCTACGGCAGACATATCAGGGTGCTTCAAAAGGGCGGAGAATTCAGCGTCGCTGAACGCCTCAGCCACTACCGCCAAGTCTTCACCCCAGGGTTCAACCTGGTTGTTTTCAATTGCCAGGTCAAATATGGCCTGGGCGTATCGTTTTCCTGAGATTGCTTGGGCCATTGGTTTTCTAGCCCCTTCTCAGGCTTTCGCCTTCTTCCAATACCTGGGCGATCAAGCTCTCGTGGGCCGATCGGTCCAGAGAGGTTCGAATGACCCGCTCGGCCGCAGTGATGGCCAGGTCGCCGAAACTGGCGCGAACTTCCTGGAGAGCGGTGTCCCGCTCCCGTTGGATATCCGCTTTTGCCCGTTCCACAAAGGCCTCAGCCTCTTGGCGTGCCTTGTCCATTTCCTCGGTGCGATACCGTTCTGCCGCTTCCCGCGTCTGGTCCATGATCCTCTGACCTTCGCGTCGGGCCTCGGTTATCTGTTCTTGGATGGCATCTTGAGAGGACGCAGCGTCTTCCCGCGCCTTTTCGGCGGCCTCCAAGCTTTCCCGGATACGGTCGGCCCGTTGGTCCATCAGCCTGAGTATCGGCTTGTAAGCAAACAGATACAGAAGGATGAGTACCAGCAGGAAGTTGACCAGGTATATCGCGAGGCTTGGGAAGTGGATTCCCAATGTCTCTAACATATCAACCTACTTTCTCTTCTTGGGTGTCTTGGATGGGCTCACTCCTGAACCTACCCTAGACATCCATTAGTGACTCAGTCTGGTCTAAATTGGGTATGACCCAACCTAGAATATGAAACCAATCATGATTGCCGCGACCAGGGCGTAAATACCCAAAGCCTCAGCGAATGCGATGCCCAAGATCATGTTGGTCTGGATGTTGCTGGTTGCCTCTGGGTTGCGGCCAATCGCGCTCATGGCGGCGGCGCCCAAAAGACCGATACCGATGCCGGGGCCAATCAGACCTAGTCCGATGGCGATTCCGGCGCCCAGCAACCTTGCGGCTTCAGTTTCAATCTGGGCTAGAGGAATGTTTGCCAAAGCAAGTAGAGCGTCCATCGTCGTTCCTTATCTCCTTAGTTCCGTGCGTTTTGCGTTTTTGCGTTGTTTACTCGTGCCTAGTCTTGATTAGAGGCGTAGATCGCGAAGATCCCACCCAGTGCGGCCGCCGCGATTCCGACGACGGACAGTACCATTAACAAGATCAATACATCCATTGCGCCACCTCTGCGTTAACTTCCTTTATGTTTTTCATGCCCGTTTCCGGTCGTATTACCGGGCATCAGACCTGGGCAAAAATGCCCGGTGATTATAACTGTCGTTCGTGTCTTCTGGAACCTTGCCCTGGGCTAGGCTCAGTGTGCCTCTCCCTCGTCATGATGGGCAGTGATCGCTATCGCGGCGAACACCAGCGTTAGACCAGAGAAGATGAGGGCTTGAATGAAGCCAACCAGGAGTTCCAACCCGTACACGCCCATCGTTGCGAGGAACGGGACCAGGAAGGCCGATACCAATACCAGGATCTCTCCGGCGGTCATGTTACCGAACAGCCTGAAGGTGAAGCTAATCAGCCTC
>PCAH01000123.1 GCA_002730485.1 Dehalococcoidia bacterium
CGGAGGTCACCGACTACAAGGGGCGGCCTCTCGACTTCCTGCACCGGCGCGGAACCCTCATCGTCCGCCTGCGCAGCCCCGTCGCTCCGGGCCAAGCCGAGATCCTCACGGTCAAGTACACCGGAAACGCGATGCCCCGGCTGACCGAGGACTCGTTCGGCTTGCTCGCCAACTACCCCTGGTGGCCGCAGCCCGGCTCGCACGATCGGTTCACCTGGGGCGTTCAGATCTGCGTGCCGACCCTTCTTCGGGCCGCGGGCACCGGCACGACCCTCCGGAAGTGGACCGACGCTTATGCCGCCATATTGATCTCGGTCACGCTGATCATGGTGGTATCCCTGATTTCCAGCATGATGGGGTCCCTGGCCCAGTCATTTGTCACCATCATGGCCTTTGCCGTGTTCTTCATCACCAGCGTCGGCATCTTCATCATCTACCGGTCGGCGCCGGTGGAGCAGGTGACCTACGACCGTGAAGAATACAGTACATGGAATAGAAAACTAGCCCGTCGGCTGTTGATGATACCGGTCCCCATGGGATTGGTGGTGGCCATGCTGGCTGGGCCGAGATTCGGCCTGCTGGGCGACTCCTCGATCGCATTCCTGGCCATTGGAATCAGCTTGGCCCCGGCCGGTTTCCTTGCCTGGCGAGACAGCGCCAGGGTCACGAAACTAGACTCGGAACTTCCAACCTTTCTAAGAACACTGGGCAATGTTGCCGGGTCGACCGGGTTTACCATCACCCAAGCCCTCGGCAAGATCGACACAGAGTCTATGGGCTCGCTTAAGAAATACATAAATCCACTGAAATCACGGCTGGCAGCCCGGTTGCCGGTGGATTCCTGTTGGGATCGATTCAGAGACGAAACAGGCAGTGAACTGGCGAACCGCACCACCAATATGCTGGTGGAGGGAACTGAGCTTGGTGGTGAGCCTGATCAGGTGGGTCAGATCTGTTCCGATTATGCCCAGACAGTGACCCAACTACGCTCCCGTCTCTACCTGGCATCCAACACGTTTTCATATTTGACTATTCCCATGCACGCAACCACCGTGTTCATATTGGTGTTCGTGCTCAACATCGTCACTGGCTTCAACCAAAGATTGAGTTCAGTGGATCTGGGTAACGCTTCCGCGTCTAGCCAGGATATCGTTGCCAATGCTGGCGTCGCGTCCCAAACTGCCGCAGAGGCCAGCACCATTACCGGAGGCATAAGCATCTTTGAAAACCAAGACATGAGCGGGGTTACCGCGATCATCATTATCGTAGTGGTCATACTTACGATCGCAAACGCGCTGGCGCCCAAATTCGCCAGCGGTGGGAGCAACCTCAGGATCGCCTGGTATCTGAGCATCATGTGTCTGATCTCAGGCGGCGTCTTGGGAGTGGTTCCATCACTCACAGCCAAGATATTTTCAGCGTAAGGATAACCGGAGCTTCCCATGCCATTTCCCGGACGACCATTTAGAACAATCATGTCTCGTGCCTTCCAAAGGTATCGCACGAACAGAGCGTCTAAGGGCTTAACCGAGGATCACCTGGATTCCCAAGCGACAGCCGAATGGCCCACCACCGAAGCTGAGCCTGTGGTTACTCCTACCATCGACCCGATGATTGAATCCGTCTTTGAAAAGAAAGAGACGTCTACTGACTTGTCTCAGAAATATGAAGAAGCCTCAACCTCATCGCCTTTCAAGCAGATAACAGCAGACCAGATTGAGTAAAAAGAAGACGAAGAGTCCGAACTTGTTATAGCCGAACCCGAACTAATCGCGACCACGGACGAATCAGCCGGTGAATCAGAAGACGAGACGATAGCCGAACAGCCAGCAGAAGAGACCTCAGAACCTGTGGTTTCCGTGGCTGATGAACCCGTCTTGGAACAAGCCGTGGCTGAATCGTCCGAGCCTGAATCGATCATCGAACCTGCCGCAGTTAACCCGGCGGCAATCAGCCCAGAGGCAGCCGAACCGCAACAGCCTGCGCCTGAACCCGTAACTACCGAGCCCGCAGCGCCAGCAGTTCCCGAACTTCCACCCATCAGCGTCGACAGCATGATCTCCAATTCCATGGGAAACATCTTTCAGAAGAAAGTGACCAAAGACCCGATTCTAAAATCACTGCTGGACCGTCATCCTGACGAGGATATGCAAGAACAGGCCAACGATCTGCGTGAGTTTGCCGAGGACATTGGCGCCAGCGACAAATCGGAGTAACCGGCTAAGGCCAGGTGCTTAACCCTTAAAAAGGTTGAGGGCGTTCTGCCTTGTGATCAGGTCCTGGCCTGACTGGGCCAGGCCGATGGTTCCCACCGCGTCCATCAAACCGCCGCTCATGGCCGCCCAAACCCAGTCCGTCCCCAAGAGCACGTGCTCCGGTCCAGCCAGATCCAACAGTAACTTCAATGAACGTGGGTTAACGGTCACCGTGTCGTAGTAAAGCATGGGCATGTATTCCTCGGGCCCGCCCCGCTCCAGGTCAGCCACCTTCTCCATCCCCCGACGGTAGGCCACATCCACCCTCCCGATCAGGAACGGCAATGACCCGCCCCCGTGGCAGAGCAGCAACTTCAACTTGGGATGGCAGTCCATCAAACCGGAATGGATCAGCTTGGCCGCCAGGATGGTGGTATCCAAAGTTCTACCCATGCTGAAGGCCAGAAAACTCGGCCCAACCTGAGGCCACTTACTGTGGGACGCTCCGTGGAGCATCACCGGCACATCTAGCGCTTCGGCCGCAGCCCAAAACGGCTCCAGAACCGGGTCAGCCACGTCCACATCGGCCGGGTCGCTGGGCAGCATCACACCCAACATGCCCAGGGTCTTCACCGCATATTCCAGTTCTTTGGCGGCCCGTTCTCCGTCCCGCAGGGGCACCGCGGCGATAGAACGAAACGCATCGCCGCTATCCTTGGCTGTCTGCGCAATGTGTTCATTCAGCAAGCGCACCCAGTCGGCCTCCTTGTCCTGGGGCAATGTGTATCCCTGAATATCCAGCCAGGCGGCCATGTACTGGGAGCCGATACCCTGCTCTTGCATCCATTCAGACCGGGTCACAGTGTCGGACAAACTGCCGCCAGCCGCCCTGAGGGTGGGCAAACTGGGGAACGTGAGGGCGTGACCGGCGTCGGTCTCTTCAACGTCGACACCAAAGGATTTACCAGATTTGTGGACCTCTTTCAAAAAGCTCGTAGGCGCGATGTGAGCGTGAACATCGATGAATCCGGCGGGTGTGTTCTGAAGGGCCATGGTTCCTCCAATTGGGACTAACTCCCTGGCTGGTTTGGTACAGGATTTGGACAGGCCTTGCGCGGCTGAGGATATATTCACGCACCACCAGAGTCAAGGCGCGCCATTGTATGTATAATGAGCGGAATTTAATCAACAGCCTTGATACTACATATTTGGGAGGACTCTCTGATGCCCCAGCGAAAAGACGGCGGCGATGCCGTTCTAGAAGCCCTACGGAAGCTAGATGTGGACTACATCATCTCTTCGCCTGGCTCGGAGTGGCCCTCTGTGTGGGAAGCGTTGGCCCGGCAGGAAGTAAATGAACAACCTGGCCCTAAGTACATCAACACCTGGCACGAAACCTTGGCCGTGTCTATGGCCCAGGGTTACACGCGGATGACCGGTAGGATGCAGGCCGTTTTACTCCATGCCGGAGTCGGCGTGCTGCAGGGTTCCATGGGCATCCACGGAGCGTTCCAAGGCGAACTCCCCATGCTCATAGCATCAGGTGAGACTTCAACCTACGGCGAGCAGGACGATTTTGATCCAGGCCCCCAGTGGCTGCGCAACCTGAGTATCGTCGGTGGGCCAAACCGTCTGGTTGACTCCATCACCAAATGGAGCAGCCGGGTGACCAGCGCTGAAGTGCTCTACGAGACGTTCAGCCGCGCCGGTGAGATGGCCCAACGAACCCCCAAGGGACCCACTTTCTTGAACGTTCCCATGGAGACCATGCTGGAAGAATGGACCCCACCAGCCAACTTCAGGAACAAGCCGGTTGCGCCCAAGACACGACCCGAGTCAGCAGACATAGAGGCCATTGCCGACCTGGTGATCAAGGCTAACAGTCCGGTCATCCTCGCCGACTCAGCAGGAAAGTCCGCAGAGGGTTTCCAGGCCATGATCACCCTGGCCGAGAGCCTGAACATACCCGTATTCGAGTCCGAGGGGCCAGGATATTCCAACTTCCCCCACAACCACCCCTTGCACAACGGGTACGACCTGAAGCCGAGGTACTCTGAGTTTGACGTCTTCTTGGTGGTGGGCGCCAGGGCACCCTGGTATCCCGCCAGCAACAGTCCCGCCAACTCCACTGTGGTCGTGATCGACGAGAACCCTATCAAAGAGTTCATGGTCTACCAGGACCTGGGCGCAGACCACTACCTGGAGGGTGATCTGGCGGCCAGCCTGGAATTATTGGCTGAAGCGATCAAAGCCAAGGGAGGGCAGCCCAAGCCCATTTCCGGAAACGGCGGAGTCTGGGACAAATACCGGGCCATCAGCGACGAAGCAGCTAACGCCAGCCCCATCGACGTCTGCGCCCTCTGTAACGCTCTGAGTGAGAACATGCCCTCGGACGCGATCTACATCGATGAGACCATTTTGCATCGTCCCCAAATTCTACGCCGCATCAATCGGGACAACCCCCAAAGCTACCTCCGGCCCATCGGCGGTCTGGGACAGGGGCTTGGCACCGCTCTGGGCGTGAAATTAGCCACACCGGAACGTCCAGTGGTGGCGCTGATGGGAGACGGCGCATTCCTCTACAACCCAATCACCCAGGCCTTTGGTGTTGCCAGAGAGAGCAACCTGCCCATCATGATCGTGGTGTTCAACAACACCAGCTACGCGGCCATGAAGCGGCTGCACCTGTCGTTCTATCCGGACGGAGACGCCGCCAAGACCGGCATCTTCCACGGTGTGGACATCCCCGGTCCGGACTACCAGGGACTGGCAGCGCCCTTCGGCGGACACGGTGAGCGGGTGGAAGACCCCAAACGCCTGGCCGGAGCCATCAAAGACGGCCTAGGCGCAGTTGCCGAAGGCCGAGTGGCCATCCTGGACGTGGCTTTGTCGGCGTAAATCCCACAGACAGGATTTGTACGAACTGGCGGAGCGCTTTGGCTGCGTCTCCGCCACCACCGCTCGTCCTGAGCCCGTTGAAGGATGCGCAAAGGTCAATCATCAAGTGGAGCCCACCTGGCCAGTAAACGTGGTTCGTCATTCTTCCGCGGAAGAACACCATGAGCGAAGGGGTGATTGTTCTTGAGGGTGGGGTTCGGTTAATATTAGGCAAGGCGGGTTATAAACTCGCACCTACGATCGTGCCCGATTCTGGTCCTGGTTCACCCCGTCTTTCCAGCGAAAGCTGGAGCCCAGAAAGCTCCTGGCCACCAATCTAAAAACGACCTGACGCAAGCAGGGGCGGGGTTTAAAACCCGCCCCTACGCTTGTCTAAAGTCCATCTCCACCCATGCCAGATACCTACCCCGCCATATCCTCTTCCATGAGCTTGGCCACCTGAAGGTCTCCGTCGTGTTCCGAGCTTCCCAGCTTGGCAACGACGCGCTCTCGACGGACATCTGACTGGTTCTGGCTCAGCTTCCATTTGCCTTGTAGGGACGTAATCTCAATCTGAAAGGCGACCACTCGCTTCATCATCTGTTCCGCGTATCCCGTGCTGAAATCCATCTCCCACTGTGTAGGTTGGGATTCCTCATGCTGGGCCGTCAACCGCTCCACCATCTCCTGCATCACTGCCGGGTCCTCGGTCGCCCTGAATATCCCCGTGGCATGTACCGCAGTGTAGTTCCAGGTTGGCACCGCCTCATCTTCCTGGTACCAGGTCGGCGACACGTAGGTGTGGGGTCCGTGAAAGACCACCATGACCTGCTGTCCGTCGGCGTAACGCCACTGACGGTTGGCCTTGGCCATGTGGCCTAGGATCAGCCCGTTATCCCCGCCAGTCTCGTCGATGATGAACGGCAGGTGGCTGGCCATGGGCTCTTCGCCAGTGTGGGAAAACAATATCCCAAAACTGTTGCTCTTCATGAAATCGAACAACTTTGGTTTGTCGGTAACTTCATAGTACTTAGGCAGGTACATAAACGTTCTCCCTGGGGGTTAAAGACAAGTATTGAAGGGATTTTACTACCTATCCAACCATGCTCGCCTAACCCTGGCCAAGTTGCTCGTCAACCGCGCCTCTGTTAGGCTTCCCGAAGTTGGACAATAAGCTCGGCTTTAACGTTCTTGAGGAAATGAAACTATGGTTAAAAAGAAAGGCTCTGCCCTATTGATGGTCTTCACCAATATCGACTCAGAGCACGATCTCGAATTCAACAAATGGTATGTGGAAGAGCACCTACCGGAACGCCTCAGCGCACCCGGGTTCCTGGATGCCGCCCTCTATCAGGCAACCAAGGGCAGCCCACGGTACCTCGCCGTATACGAGTTGGAATTTGTGGCCGCGATGCACACCCCGGAATACCTGCACATGAGCGAGAACCCCACCGAGTGGACCCAACGCATCGGCCCGTCTGGAGTCGGACGCGGCGTGGTGCGTAATATCTGCGACCAGATATCCCCCAAAGAAAGCGACCCAGACTTCATGGGCCGGGGCATGGCTCCGGCGTTGCAGGTTGGCCGGATGATCGTCCCAGAAGAGATCGAAGAAAAGTACAACGACTACTACGACAACCAGCGCACACCGCGCAACATGACCGTCCCCGGATGCCTGGCCGTGCGACGTTATCACGTGGTGGAAGGCATCCCCAAGTACACCACCGTTTACGAATTCGAGCACGAAAAAGTACCTGAATCCATGGCTTGGAACGCCGGTCGGGGCGAAGACAAGATGCACGATTACATCGGTGGCAGCTACGGTCACGCAGCAGGCTCACCCGGGGTCTATCGCCGCATATCCCCCGCCCGCGCATTTTAAGTTGCTAGCCGACAACGCCTCTGGTAGTCTTCCAAAAGCTGAACTAGGAGTGAGCTCCCCTTGAGCCAACAAGCCAAAATCACCGCCGATCTGTTCGTCACCTGCATCGTCGACCAGTTGTATCCCAACGTGGGCGTCAGCGTCGTTAAAGTGCTGCGGCGACTGGGGGTCACCGTCGGGTTCCCCAAGGACCAGACCTGCTGCGGCCAGCCGGTCTACAACACCGGATACAGCCAACAGGCCCGCGCCCTGGCGAAACGGGTCTTGGAGCAGTTTCGAGATAGCGAATACGTGGTTGTGCCGTCGGGCTCATGCGCCGCCACCATCCGCGTCTTCTATCAAGAGCTCTTCTCCGACGACCCTGAGTTATTAGCCCAGGCCAAAGCCCTTGGCGCCAAGACCTATGAGTTCTCAGAGTTTCTGGTTAACGTGCTCAAGGTGGAAAGCGCGGCCGACTGCGGAGCCAGCCACGAAGGAACCGCCGCCTACCATCCCAGTTGCCACCTACTGCGCGAGTTGGGCGTTCGGTTTGAACCTCAGAAGCTGCTTAATTCAGTCCCTGGACTGGTCCAGAAGGAACTGGAAGGGGCAGAGATATGCTGCGGCTTCGGGGGCACCTTCTCGGTGAAATTCCCCCATATCTCGGAGGGGATGGTGGCCGACAAGATCGCCAATGTCCAAGCCAGCGGCGCCGATACCCTGGTCTCTTGCGATATGAGTTGCCTGATGAACATCAGCGGGGCGTTGAACCGCCAGGAGTCGGGTATCAAAGTCCGGCATCTGGCCCAAATCCTGGACGCTGAATCTGATTAGGAATTTGCCCCCTTGCCCGAGATAAAGACACAAGAATTCACCGCCGCCTCCTCCCAGGCGATCCTCGACCTCAAACTGCGTCGGGCGCTTGACCGTGTGGCTGAAGGCTTCCACGTTGCCCGCCTCGACCGCATTGAAGAAGTGACTCAGGAGGCGTGGGACGGCTGGAAAGACCAGGCCCGAGACATCAAAGTCCACACCATCGAGCACCTGGACTACTACCTGGACCTGCTGGACAAGAATGTCACCGCCGCCGGAGGGCAACTCCACTTCGCCAAGGACTCCGACGAAGCCAACGAGATCGTCGCCCATATCGTCCGCACCAGGAACATCAAAGTAGCCACCAAGAGCAAGAGCATGGTGTCTGAAGAACTGGGCCTGAATCCGGTGCTGGAAGCCCTGGGTGTTGAGGTCTGGGAGACCGACCTGGGCGAGTACATCATCCAACTGGCCGAGGAGACCCCGTCCCACCTGGTAGCGCCCGCCCTCCACAAGTCCAAGGAAGACGTGGCGGCGCTGTTCACCGAGAAGTTGGGCATCCCCTACGACGAAGATATCTACCACATGGCCGCCACCGCCCGTACGGTCCTCCGCGACAAGTTCATGGAGGCCGATCTGGGCATCAGCGGGGCCAATTTTGTGGTGGCTGAGACCGGTACTCTGGTCATCATCACCAATGAGGGCAACGGGCGGCTTTGCACCTCCGCTCCCAGGGTACACATCGGCATCACCGGCATGGAAAAGGTGATCCCGTCCATGCAGGACCTGTCCACCTTCCTGCGTCTGCTGCCCCGTTCCGCCACTGGCCAGCGAATCACCAGCTACGTGAGCATGACCACCGGCCCGCGCCGTTCCGAGGACGAGGACGGCCCCGAAGAGTTCCATCTGATACTGGTCGATAATGGCCGGTCCAAGATGCTGCCCGACCCAGCCTTGCGTGAGGCCCTCTACTGCATACGCTGCGGGGCCTGTCTGAACATCTGCCCGGTCTACGCTCGCATCGGCGGCCATGCCTACGGTTGGGTCTACCCTGGCCCCATCGGCGCAGTTGTCTCACCCATGCTGGTCGGGTTGCCCAAGGCCAAGGAACTACCCCAGGCATCAAGCCTGTGCGGGGCCTGCCGGGAAGTATGCCCCATAAATATAAACATACCCAGAATGCTGCTGGACCTACGGAAGAAAACCGCTGAGAGCCCGGACAATAACTTGCGGTCGGCCCCCGAGATGGAGCGGTTGCTCGCCAGGCTGTACGCCAGGTTGATGAGCAGTCCACTGCTGCTCAAGATGGCCGTAAAATTCGGTCGACTCACACAGAAGATCGAAAAGATCACGCCCTTCTTCTCACCTTTGACCAAAGATGGGAAGTGGATCAGGAACGTCCACCTACCCATCCTTTCTAGGTGGACCAAATCCCGGGATCTGCCGACGCTGCCAGACAAGACCTTCCACGATATTTGGGAGAAGGAGTTGTCCCGTGACAACTCCTAGGTCAGAGAGCATGCCTGGCACTCCAAAAGCGGAGTTCCTTCAATCGGTGCGTGACGCCCTGGGCCGTGATGACGTACCCCCGGCCCAGCCTTATCCGCGTTTGACCGACACCCAAGCTGAGCTTGAAGATCAAGCGACCCAGATGCGCAAGCGGCTGGCAGAAAACCTGCCGACACTCCTGGACAAGTTGGCCGACATGGCTGGCAAGGGCGGCTGGAAGGTCCACCGCGCTGCCGGCGCCGAAGAAGCCATCGACTATATCCAATCAGTGGCAAAAGAGTCCGGCGCCTCCAACGTGGTGCGGTCGGCCCAGGATGTATTTGGGCAGATTCCCGTGGACGCGGCTCTCGGCAATTTGGGTCTGACCGTGACAACGGTGCAGCGCGACGAAGACACCCCCAGAGAATCTCTCAGAGAAGAAATCAGGCGCTCCGGCATCGGCATCACCGGAGCTGATTATGCTCTGGCCGAAACCGGGACGGTGGTGGTATTACCCCGCAAAGGCCTGGCTCGGTTGATCTCTGTGGTCCCACCAGTGCACATCGCATTGGTCCGCGCCGAGGACCTGCTAGAGACCCTGGACGACCTGTTCTTGCTGCGTCGCCTGGAGTATCATCAGCAGGGCGGAGACATGGGCAGCTACCTGAATTTCATCACCGGTCCCAGCCGCACCGCAGACATAGAGATGACCATCGTGGAAGGCGTCCACGGCCCCAAAGAAGTACACATGATCATCCTGGGATAACCGCCCAAAGAATAGTCCCTTCCCCCTCGCAAGGGGGAAGGTTAGGATGGGGGCACTGCTAATACGCCCCCAAATGACAAGACCGCAACCCCACTGAAGGTGAACATACATGCCGATGCGCGTTGGATTTGGCGAGTTCCGCAGACAGATGCTGGAACGAGATTTGGTAGAGATTGAAGAGATGCTCCCGATATTGGGAGTTGAGAAAGTGATCCTGACCGGAGATATGGCCGCCGGGGACCACAAACCCGACACCAAGATCGAGTTGATAATCGTCCACGACACCGAGTATTCATTTGGTCGCAGGGCTGATTTCTTCTCGTATCACCTGCCAAGTTCGGTGGATATAGATACTCTGGTCTACACCCCAGCAGAATTCGAGGATATGAAAGAGAAACTACCGGCATTGGCCAAGGCCTGCCGTGAAGGACGGGAGATATACAATGCCTGATTATTTGGCCGAGGGAACCCGGTGGTTACGCCAGGCGGAACAAGACCTGGACGACGCCAAATTCCTAAAAGAAGGAGGCAGGCACAACCTGGCCTGTTTCATGGGACAGCAGGCGGCTGAAAAAGCCCTGAAAGCATACCTCTACCACAAGCGGGTGGAGGACGTCTGGGGGCACTCTTTATTGGACCTGTGCGAGGACGCCAAACTCTTCGACATGATGTTTGACACCGTCAAATCCGAAGCCCGGCAGTTGGACAAGTACCACTACATCACCCGTTATCCGGAGTTCATACCCAGCGGCACCTGTTTCGAGGCCTTCGATGAGATCGATTCTGAACGGTCCATCGAACTTTCCACCCAGGTGGTCGACTTCGCCAAAGAACGCATCGTCTAAAGGCTAATCTCCCTGGCCTGACACTCTTACAGGTCAAGAGGACCAAACACCATGCCACCCAGAGCCGAGTCCCTTCTTCCGGAGCAATTCGGCCCGCTGCAAGGGGTCCGCATACTCTCCACCGGAACCATCGTCGCCCAGCCCTTCGCCGCCGCTTTGGCAGCAGAGATGGGGGCGGAGGTTATTCAGATAGAACGCCCCAACGTCGGTGACGTGACAAGAAGCCTCGCCAATGGCGCAGATGGCGAAGGCCCAACCATCAATCATCTATGGGCCCAGGACCGACGCAACACCTTTTACACGACCCTGGATTTCGCGACGCCAGAGGGCAAAGCCATGTTCCTCCGCCTGGTAGAGGGCGTCGATATCTGGATGGAAAGCTCCAAGGCGGGCACCTGGTCAAATTGGGGTCTCGATGATGAAACGGTTCTAGCCGTGAACCCAGCCCTGGTAATCACCCACGTCTCCGGCTATGGGCAGACCGGCCATCCCAACTACCTGAACCGCGCGTCTTACGACCCCATCGGCCAAGCCTTTGGCGGGACAATGGGCATCACGGGTTCACCCGACCCAGAGCCTCCCATGACGGCCAGGCCCTTGGCCGCAGATTACACCACGTCCCAGATGTGCTTATGGTCTACGCTGGCCGCCTACATCCATGTCCTCCGCACCGGCCAAGGCCAGGTGATAGACCTGGCCCAATACGAGGCCGTCCACAAAGTCCTGTCGGGCACGATGGTTGAATACTTTTCGACCGGGGTGAACCCGGAGCGTAGGGGAAACAAGAGCGGGAGGAGCCAGCCCTTTGGCAGTTACCAGGCCAAAGACGGCTGGTTGGTGGTTGCCGCGTTGGGAACGGTCTTCAACCGTGTCTGTGAAGTGCTGGGCCTGGACACCACCGACGGCTATTGGGACGAGGCCCGCCTCAACCTTGATTCCATACCCGGGATCGAGTTCGATGCCATATTGCGGGGCTGGGTGGAAGAGCGCACGGTGGATGAGGTTGTGACCATCATGAACACAGCCCAGGTCGGATGCAGCCCAGTGATGACTCCCAAAGACATCGCCGAAGACCCCCATTACCAGGCCAGGGAGATCCACACCGAGTGGGATGATTTGCAGCTTGGCCGTAGGATCAAGGGAATTGGCATAATTCCCAAGTTTTCCGAAACGCCAGGTAAGATTTGGCGCGGCTCGGCTCCCCTAGGCCACGATAACGATACAGTCTACGGTCATTTCCTGGGACTTGATGACGCGGAGTTGGAGAGCCTGCGGGAAAGGGGAATCATCTGAACTAGGGTTTGAGCAGAAAGATACGCACTGCCCGTTCGGCGGTCCCCTCCAGCATCTTGCCCGTTCGCCCCAGAGCCTGCTGAAAGGTCATTGCCCCGTCTGAAATGCACAGAATCGACGCAATACCGTGATTGTAAAGTTCCTCATGTCCGTCACCCAGACTGCCTGCTAGTAGGATGGTGGGAACACCGTGGGTCTGGGAGTGGCGGGCAACACCGACCGGCGCTTTGTCGAACACCGTCGATTTATCCGCCCGACCCTCTCCAGTAAAGACCAGATCGGCCCCCTCCAGATGACGGTCAAATTCCAATACATCGCAGACCATGTCGATACCGGACCGCAGTGTGCCTCCGGCGAAGGCGATCAGCCCAGCGCCAAGTCCACCCGCCGCACCCGAGCCGGGGATGTCTAACACATCAACACCCATATCGCGTTTGACCACTTCTGCAAAATTCCCCAGGGCAGCATCCAATTCCGCAACGACATCTTTGGTAGCACCCTTTTGAGGACCAAATATCTCTGATGCGCCGGTGGGCCCGCAGAGTGGATTTGTCACATCGGTCGCTCCGACGATCTCCACTCCGGAGATGGCACCCATCATCCCTGAGGTATCGATGTGGTGAAGTCGAGCCAATGCCGCACCTCCAGAGGGCAAGGCATTCCCGGCAGAGTCCAGGAACTTGGCCCCCAATGCTGTGGCCATGCCAGAGCCGGCATCGTTGGTGGCACTACCGCCCAATCCAACGATCACCCGGCTGAAGCCTCGATCGATGGCCTCTTTAAGGATCTGGCCAGTCCCTAGGGTCGTGGTCGTCTTGGGATTGCGCCGCCTGGTTGGCACCATGGCCAACCCTGAAGCTCTGGCCATCTCTATAACGGCTGTCTGGCCATCGCCCATTACGCCCCACTGGGCTTCTACCTGGGTGTTGATCGGCCCGGTCACCGTACTGGTGAATACCTCTCCACCCGTTGCGTCCACTAAGGCGTGAAGGGTGCCATCACCACCATCGGCTACCGGAAGCAGCACGGTATCCGCGTCTGGTGCCGCCGCCAGCACACCACGTTCGATGGCACGGGCGGCTTCCAGCCCTGAGATACCGCCTTTGAACCCCTGGGGAGCGATGATTATCTTCATATTGGTGTTATTGAAGGGTGATCCAAGTGAAATTCGAGCCTGAAATAGAGCACAGGCACGGCTCGGCCATTATACACTCCGCTATACCCTTACCAAGCGGCCTTTGTTACAATCTCACTCGGTAAAATCGCCGCCTCTTGATACGAGTAGCCACTCACTAGAGCCCGGTTTATTTGGAGAATGTCCAATGCCCTCGAAAGAGGACTTGAAACGCCGTGCTGATGAGATCATCGACGCCAAAGCCGAAGACCTTGTCTCCATCGCCAAAACGATACTCAGTAACCCAGAGCCCGGATTCCGCGAGGTCAAGACCGCCAAACTGGTCGCCGAGCAGTTCGGAGCCTTGGGTCTCCAGCCACGAAGTGGACTGGCCGTAACCGGAGTCCGCGCTGATGCTTCCGGCAGCACCCCTGGCCCCACCATGGCCGTGTTGGGCGAACTGGACTCCCTCATCGTTGGTGAACACCCCCACGCTGACCCGGAAACCAATGCAGCCCACGCCTGTGGTCACCATTGCCAGATCGCCATGATGCTGGGTGCCGCATCAGCTTTGACCAGCTCCGACATCCTGGAATCCCTAGCTGGCCGTATCGCCTTCATGGCGGTACCGGCTGAAGAATACATCGAGATCGAATACCGGGACGGTCTGCGTCGGGACGGCAAGATCGAGTTCCTGGGCGGCAAACCGGAGATGGTGCGTATCGGGGAGTTCGACGACGTCCACCTGGCGATGATGCTCCACACCACCAGCAACCCGGCGGAGCAGCAGATCTGCATCAGCAACACCAATAACGGCTCAGTGGCCAAGCGCATCCAATTCATTGGCCGCGCCTCCCACGCCGGCGGTGCCCCCCACTTGGGAGTCAACGCTCTGAACGCCGCCATGATGGCCATGACCGCTATCAACTTCAACCGGGAGACCTTCCGGGATGAGGACAGCATCAGAGTCCACCCCATCATCACCAAGGGCGGTGAGGCGGTCAGCGCGGTTCCAGCCGACGTTCGAATGGAGACATTTGTCCGGGGGCGCAGCTTGGAGGCCCTGATGGACGCCAACACCAAGGTGGACCGGGCCCTAAGGGCCGGAGCCATGGCGGTGGGGGCTGATGTCAAGATTCAGACCATCCCAGGCTACATGCCGCTTCAGCAGCACAAAGGCATGGCGGAGATTTTCCGGGCCAACGCGGCCGACCTGGTGGGTGAGGACAACGTCAGTTATGTAAATCACAGGGGCGGCTCCACAGACATGGGAGACATCAGCCACCTGATGCCGGTGATCCACCCCTACATTGGCGGGGCCGTAGGTCTGGGACACGGCGCAACCTATGTGATCGAAGATTACTCCCTTGCCGTGATCAAGGGCGCCAAAGCGCTGGCCTACACCGTCATCGACCTGCTGGGTGACAATGCCTCCCACGGCAACAGTATCGTCGGCGGCCAACGTCCGGATATGTCCATCTCCGAGTACCTGAAATTCATGCGTAATCTGGCCTCAGAAGAGACCTTCAAAGGCGCATAACAAATGAGCAAGTCAAGACTTACAGTCGAAGAACTCAAGAAGCTGGCCTGCGAGACCATCGATAAGAACAAGAAAGAGATTATCGGCGTGGCCCAGCAGATTCTGGCCAACCCTGAAGCTGGCTTTCGTGAGGTTAAAACCGCCCAATTGGTCGCCCAGAAATTTCAGGAAATGGGAATCCAACACCAGGGAGGCCTCGCTCTCACCGGCTTGAAAGGTCGCATCCCCGGCGGTGCCGGCTCCGGTCCCACGGTGGCGGTCATCGGTGAACTCGACTCTTTGGTTGTGACTGAACACCCCCACGCCGACCCGGACACCGGAGCAGCCCACGCCTGCGGCCACCACTGTCAGATCGGCATGATGCTGGGAGCGACCATGGGTCTCTTGAACCCAGAGGTCATCTCCCAATTGTCGGGCCAGATCGTGCCCTTTGCGGTCCCCGCCGAAGAGTTCATCGAGGTTGAGCAACGCCTGGAGATGCGCGAGCAGGGCAAGGTAGAGTTCCTTGGCGGCAAGCAAGAACTTATTAGGCTGGGCGAGTTCGACGACGTAGACATCGCCATGATGTGCCACACCGCCAGCGACATGGGCGAGCGGAAGTTCGCCATGGGCGGCACCAGCAACGGACACGTGGTGAAGTTTGTGAAGTACACCGGCGTCGGTGCCCATGCGGGTAGCTTGCCCCACCGCGGCGTGAACGCATTGAACGCCGCCTCATTTGCCATCCAGGCCATCAACTCACTCAGAGAGACCCACAAATCCGACGACACCGTCAGAATCCACGGCATAATGACCAGGGGCGGCGCTGCCGTCAGCGCAGTTCCCTCTGATGTCAGGCTGGAATGGCGAGTCAGGTCAGCCACACCCTCTGCGGTGGTGGAAAACTCAGAGGCAGTGGACCGTTGCTTCAAGGCCGGCGCTCTGGCAGTGGGAGCCAAGGTGGATATCACCACCATCCCCGGCTACCTGCCCATGCGCCACGACACCAAGTTGCAAGATATATTCCGGCGGACGGCGATTGACCTGGTCGGCGAGCATGCGACACTGGTGATGCCGACCCGTCGTAATCGCGGCGGCTCCACAGACATGGGAGACCTTAGCCACATCATGCCGGCCTGTCATCCCTACACTGCGGGTGCGGTGGGGCCCGGTCATAGTAGTGAATACGTGATCACCGACTACGAATCTGCGGTAATCAACCCAGCCAAGATCATGGCCATGGTGATCATCGACCTGCTGGCCGACGGCGCCAAACAGGCCAAGGCAGTCAAGGCCAATCACCGCCCACTGCTAAGTAAATCCGCATACGTGAAATTCCAGAGGGAAAGGGCAGAGACCATCGAATTCGATGGCGCAGCCTGATTATCTAATCCGCAGTTCAGGTACCTAGAAAGAACATGGCAGTCCCGGCCAAGAGCGGGATCGCCAGGTTGTCATCTGGCGGTATAGACGCCAGTTCCACCACTCCGGCCACGGCAGCGCCCACCCATATCGCCCAGTAATGGTCGATGCCATTGGCCGCCACCAGCGCCGCTGCTGACCCAGACGCAACTGCAATAAACGCCGCAGTACCCAGGGGAGATTTTTGCCGAAGCCTGGGCCCCGGCATTCTCTTGCCGACGACCGCAGCAGCAGGGTCGCCTAGAGAGAGGAAGAACATCACCGGTACCGCCACCTCACGTCCATAAAGCACAAACACCAGCAATGCAGCGATGACCATGTAGGTGGCGCCTGTTATATGCGCTGATTCGTCCTCCTTCAACAAAGGAGCTAAACAGCGCAGGAACAGCGAATTCAGCCAGCCTATGCGGAACCGAACCAAGTCCAGGGACAATCCACCTGCCGCCAAAAAGGCCAAGGCCCAGATCATGAACGTCTCGCTGAAAACTATGCCAGCCAGCGGTATGGACGACCCGGCCACGACGTGAAAGAGGCGCCGCCAACCGGGTGGCGAGGCCGAGGCTTCGGTTCTCCTCTTACCACCATAGACCAGCATTTCCAGGAACCGGCGCATTTGAGCTCCGTCAGGGTCGTTAATGACCTAGATTCTACCCCGACACAATCCCAGAACGCCTGAACGCAAACAGCCGTTTATTGGGTGTTCAAATAACGCAGAGGTAGTTAGCGGCGCGCCATTCGGCCACAGCAAGTTTAGATTGCCTAGAAGCGAATGGTTATGCTGTCTCCGGCCCGCCAGCGAAGGTCCCGTATTTTGGTGTCTTTGGGAACTTCAAACACCATCCAGCCATCGACTGCCGTATCGATCTTCAGCTCAAAGGGGCCTTCCAGGAAGAGGATGTTCTTCTCCTTGTTTTCCCGAACGGAGTTCGCTGGCTCGACCAGTATCTGGGCCGCTTGGGCAGCACCTTCAGGGCCGCTGCACTGGTAGTTGAAGGTACCCGGCTGGTCAAAGCGATGGGAGGTGGATGCGCCAGGAGCCAAAGGCACCTGGTCCACTGCAAACCCTGGTATCACACCAGGGCCAAATTGGATCGACGATTCAGTGTCGCCGTCGTTGGCCCATTTCACGGTGGAACCAGCGTTTACGATAGTTCGCTCGTGGTCGAAGCACTCCCCTGCCTCCATATTGACCGTGGCATCACCCTGTCCGCGGGCATCCAAGAACACGGAGTCGGTCACGCTTAACGGACGGTAATCGTTCTGGAAGAAATCTCCGATGACCGCAGCCTGTGCGTCGGCGACGAACACCGCGTTCACCGCAACGTGATTCTCCACCTTGAGCCGCATCAGCAGCAACTCGTTCTTGTCTGAAGCGGGTTTGATACGCCATTTGCGGATCACATCGGTTGGGTCGATGGTCGAGTAGCGAAGTTCGTCGGTCGTCTCCATCTCCAGCACGTTCAGCAGAAGGATCCGGCCTTCATGGTATTGCCCCAGGGACGATGATGTGTCGCTGCATGCCGCAACCAAAGCTGGCATCAAGATTAGGAAGAGCAGGAAAAGTGAACGCTTTGAAATCAAGCCGATTCTCCAGGCAAACGGAAACGTTGTTCCAGTATGCCAGCATTTTAGTGTTTGGTTAGATATCGATTGGAATACGTGGCCGACGGGAAGTCGGGTCTAAGAACCGGCGGTGGTCAAACTGGGCAATTGGCGCAGCCGTTGGACCAGGTCCACCAGCACTCCCAGCAGGTATTCCACCTCTTCTTCTGTATTTTCGCGCCCCAAGGTCAACCGAAGGCTGCCGCGGGCGATCTCAGCCGACTGGCCCAACGCCAGTAAGACGTGGGAAGGCTCCAGTGAACCAGAGCTGCACGCGCTGCCACTAGAAGCGGCGATTCCGGCCATGTCTAGGCCCAACAAGATGGGTTCACCCTCTATCCCACTGAAGGAGAAGTTCGCATTGTTGGGAAGTCTCTCGGTGGGGTGTCCGTTCAGTCGGGTGCCTGGTATCCGTTCCAGCACCGACTCCACTATCAGGTCTCTAAGAGCCGCGCACCGGGCACTGGTCTCTTCTCTAACGTTGTTGGCGGCCTCCAGGGCCAGGGAGAGGCCGATGATCCCTGGTATGTTTTCCGTGCCGGAGCGGCGCTCCCTTTCCTGTCCGCCACCATGGATCAGTGGGAGGTAGGGAGTACCCCTTTTTATGTAGAGCACACCGGTGCCCTTGGGGCCGTGGAACTTGTGTCCGGAGAGGCTGAGCAAATCCACTCCCAGTTCAGCCACATCCAGAGAAAGATAACCGGCGGCCTGAACGGCATCGGTATGAAATACGATGGTCCGGTCTAATTCTTCAGCCCTTTTCTTGATCGACTTGGCAATCTCAGAGATGGGGTTGATGGTCCCGATCTCATTGTTTCCGTACATGATCGTTACCAGGGTGGTCCGCTCATTGATGACGTTGTACACGGCTTCTGGCTGGACCATTCCATTGGAGTCCACCGGGACGTAGGTGATCTCAAACCCCAGGGATTCCAGGTACTGACAGGAATGCAGCACCGCATGATGCTCCACGCTGGAGGTGATGATATGGTTGCCCGTCTCTCTGAGAGCTGTGGCCACACCGTGGATGGCAGCGTTGTCCGACTCAGTGCCACTGCCGGTGAAGACCACTTCTCTGGGGCGACAGTTCAGTACCTTGGCTACCCGTTCGCGGGATTCATCCAGGGCATAGCGGGCTTCTTGACCCACCGAGTGGATGCTGGAAGGGTTGCCAAAATGCTCCGTGAAAAACGGAATCATAGCCTCCAGGACTTTGGGATCCAGGGAGGTGGTGCCTGCGTGATCTAAGTAAACCGTGCCTTCAACCGTCATTGTTATCCGTATCTAATCTCGTGATCTGTAATGAGCGATTCAACTCGCGCTACTGGCCACATCTCGCTCGTGAAGCCATTTTAGCATAGGTGCAGTCAGACATCTTGAGCCCGAGCGCGATGGCTCACATTTTCAAAAGGCTCTCTATCCTAACCAGCAGAACCTATCTGGGAAAACTGCTCCTGGCCATGGAAAACAAAAACGCCCCGACGACCGCCAACCACACGCCGTCTATCGGCTCCAAAAACACCGCTAGAGCAACCCCGCCCAGGAGCATAGACCCGCCAACCGCCAGCCCCATGGCAGAGGCGATCCTCGTAGCCGTCCGGTGATTTCCGGTCAGTCCCCAGATGCTTGCCCGCAGAAGGCGTCCTCCATCCAGGGGATAGCCAGGCACCAGGTTAAATACTCCCAGGCTCAGATTGGTCCAGGCCAATAACACCAGGATCACCTCCACCGAGGAGCCCCCCCGCCCCAGCAGGAACCACGCTGCTCCCAATATCACCGCCAGCACGATGCTGATCAGCGGGCCAACCAGGGCAACCATGAACTCGGTGATGGGACGCTGCGGCTCACGGTCCAAGCGAGATACCCCGCCAAATATGAACAGGGTGATACCGCGCACGGGAATGCCCTTGCTTAGGGCCATGACACTATGGCTCAGTTCGTGGGCCAGCACTGAGAGGAAGAAGAGCACCACGGTGATCATGGCAACGGCCCACCGCTGTGTCACTGACCAACGCAATCTAGGGTCCTCAAATTCGCCGGCCAGCAGGTAAGTCAGCAGCAGGAATACCAGGATCCAGCTGATATTCACCTCTACCGGGATGCCAAATATCTTTCCCAACCGCAGTGATGCGCCCATCAAGCCCTTACCCGAATATACGGTTCAGTATCTATACGTGCCCCAAAACTGGATAGATTACATGAACTTAGCATCTCACAGAAACTTACAGCCAGGGAATGGGCTACTAGCGGGGCCAGTTGGATTGGGATCAGGTCTGGGTAGTTGGAGGTCAGGGAGTTGGTTTCTGGTTGCCGCAGGCGTACGCCACCAGCTTGTAGACCAGCTTGGCAGCGGTGTAGGAGCAAGCGGGCGGTCCGTCTGCCGGGGCCAGTTCACACACATCAAAGCCAACGATACGGCGAGACTCGGCAACCTTGCCCAGCAGCGAGACCAACTGATGCCAGGCGATACCCCCTGGCTCTGGTGTGCCAACGGCGGGCATCAGGGCCGGGTCCAACACGTCCAGGTCAACGCTCACGTAGACCGTGTCGCTCAGGCTATCCAAGACCGACTCTAACGAGCCGTTGTCTGAGTTGGGTGCCCAATACCACACGGGAATATTATTCTCCCGAATGAAGTCGTGTTCTTCCTGACACATGCTGCGGATACCGGCCAGGGCAATGGGACAGCACTCGTAGGCTCTGCGGGCAGCAGATGCGTGCCCGAAGGGGGTCCCCATATATTCGTTGCGCAGGTCGGCATGGGCGTCCAGATACAACACTGAGAGGTCGGGGTGGGCTTCTTTGTGGGCCTGCACCGAGCCAATGGTGATGGAGTGCTCGCCGCCCAGCAGACCAACGGTCTTTCCCTGGGCCAGGTACTCTGCCACCACGCCTTTGATCCTCTCGGTCATGGGGCCAGGGCCGGCCATGTGAGGTTCTACAGCGCCAGTTGTGTGGATACCGATCTCCGATACATCCAGTTCCAGTTCAAAGTCGTAATCTTCTAAGCCATAAGAAGCCGTGATCATAGCCTCTGGCCCTTCGCGAGAGCCACTTCTAAACGAGGTGGTGCTGTCGTAGGGCACCGGGATTATTACCGCCTGGGAAGCGTCTATCGAAGATTGTTCTTGGGGCAGGGCGAGGAAGTTGTGGGGAATCAGAGGAAATGCCGAGTCCGGGCCAGCTTCAGGCAAGGTGCTGTCCCGAGCCACCGGCTTCCAAAACGGCACGTTGGTCTTGGGCTTCAGCCATGCCGTGGCGTTCGTCCAACCACTCAAGACCGCGGTCTAGGAGCCAGGTTTTGGTTTCTTTGAGGTCAAACATCTCTATCACATCTTCCAGCGCCCGTTCATGGTTGAACGGCTGGCAGGAGAACAGGTCGATGTTGATGTAATCCTTGCGGGGGAATGTATGGATGCTGATGTGGCTCTCGGCGATAATCACGAAGCCGGACACCCCGGAGTCTTCACTCTTGGGAGCCTCGTATTTGAGCACATTGGGCTCGGTGATACGGGTCATATCTAGGGCGTCAGGATAATCGTACAAGAAGTCGCGGATGAGATCCGCATCCCACATCTTGTCGATATTCCCACCGTAACCGTCGATAACCAGGTGCATCCAGCCTCCGTTAAAATTCCGTGTAGATAGCCCAAATAACGAATTCGCGCTCCTTGGCAAATCCAGTTCTATAGAATATCATCACTTGTGGCCAAGCACAATCAGGCTAAGCAGGCACGCGCAGACGTGGCTTTCAGCCTCATCTCTATCGAAAGATCATGGGAAATTATCCCTTGTTCTAGTTTGGTGAAATAGTTTGCAGTCCGACATGATTCAGGCCGAGAGCCTAACCCACTACTACGGACCATACCCGGCGATACAAGACGTCAATTTTGACGTTCGTCGCGGTGAGATCCTAGGGTTTCTTGGGCCCAACGGCGCAGGCAAGACCACTACCATGCGCATAATCACAGGCTTCCTTCCCCCCTCCAGAGGTTCGGTCACCCTGGACGGCTATGACGTGGTGGAACAGTCTCTGGAGGCCCGCCGCCGCGTGGGATACCTCCCAGAGACAGTGCCGCTCTACACTGATATGTCGGTCAACAACTACTTGAAGTACATGGGTACCCTAAGAGGCATGGCTCCGAACACCATCAAGTCCCGGTTGGGAGAGGTGATCGATGTGTGCCGTCTGGGAGACTACCGCAAGACCCACATAGGCAAGCTCTCCAAAGGATTTAGGCAGCGCGTGGGTATTGCCCAGGCGATCCTCCACCAACCTCAACTTTTGGTGCTTGACGAACCCACCATAGGTATCGACCCGATCCAGGTGGTGGAGACCCGCAAGCTGATTCAAGAACTGGGCAGAGACCAAACTGTGGTACTGAGCAGCCACATCCTCCCTGAAGTTAGCATGATCTGCGACCGGGTATTGATCATCAATGAAGGCCACATCGTGGCTGAAGATACACCCAAGAACCTGGCCGAGGGTCTACAGGGAGTAGAACGCCTAGAGGTGGAGATTGGCGGCCCTGCTGCCGAGGTGCTCCCGGTCTTAAAGGGCATCCGGGGCGTGAATGATGTGGCCCACGTCAACAGGGACGGACGCCATACATACACTATCCAAGCCGATTCGGGGCAAGATTTAAGGGATGCCATATCCCAAGCGGTCATCAGCAATGGCTGGAGTCTACGCGGCCTGCAGATGGTCGGCATGAGCTTGGAAGAGATATTCCTCCGTCTCACTACCCACGAGGAGTTGTAGGGATGCGAACAGCCCAGGCGGTAGCCTGGAAAGAGATTCAGATTTATTTCAGCAGCCCTACGGCTTACATCGTCGGCCTGATATTTCTGGCATTAACCGGGTTCTTCTTTACACAGGATCTAGGTGACCCCTTTCCGGAAGCCACACTAACCCCATTCTTCGACGGCGCGATCATAGTGTTCATATTGCTGGCGCCAGCCCTCACCATGAGGCTGCTCGCTGAAGAGAGCAAACTGGGCACCATAGAACTGTTGTTGACCTCACCCGTGCGCGATTGGGAGATCATCCTCGGCAAATACGTAGCCAGCATAGCGTTCTTCCTGGTCTTGGTGGCGTTGTCATTCCTCTACGCCATCTTGTTATTTATCTACGCCAGTCCCGACCCCGGCCCCATCTACGCGGGTTATCTGGGATTGATTCTTTACGGCGCGGCGGCCCTGTCAATCGGGTTGCTAACCTCGACGATGACGAATAACCAGATAGTGTCCGCCGTGGTCGCCATGGGGTTATTACTAGCCCTCTTCTTTGCTGATCGGGCTTTCGGTTCGGTCAGCGGCAAGGCCGGAGAGATAATCGGGGAGATGGGGTTACGTGGCCACTACGACGACTTTGCCCGTGGTGTCATCGATACCACGAACATCGTGTACTTCATCAGCGTCATCGCGTTCTTCTTGTTCCTGTCCATACGCACCCTTGAATCCCGCAGGTGGCGTTAAATGACTACACCATCTAATCGGGACGAAGAAGAGAATAACCAGAACCAGGGCAACCAAGCCCCTAGAGACTGGCGTCGCCGCCGCCGGTCAGAGCGCCCGGCAACTGGGGATCAATCAGGTCAGCCGGAGACTCCCAGAGCCAGAGCCGAATCCTCGGATGAGGAACTTTCCCAGCCGCTCATATCATTCTTTGAGCCGGTTTTAGACTTGATAGTGGCCTTCAGCGGCCCTCTGATCCTTGCCGGAATCGTAGGCCTGGTCACCGGCATCATTGTCATCACTTTCGTCACTTCCATGCGCCTATACGGTGTCATCGACATCATCATTGGCCTGGTATTGCTTGGCGGCGTTGGAGCGGTGTTATTCAGCAGCGTCCTCACCGCGTTTGTCAGCCGTACTGGGCGTTACGGTGTGAACACCATCATCCTTGTCAGCGCGTTCACCGGGATAATCATCGTGGTCAACGTCATTTCGTTTGAGAACTCCAAACGTATGGACGTCACCGCCACCAACCAATTCAGCTTGGGCAACCGCACCAAAGATGTTCTCAGCAACCTCAGTGAAAACGTGCGGGCCACCGCGTTCTACAAGGACGAGGAAGACACCGACTCACCCGAGCTGGCCATACGGCGGAGCAAGGTGCTGAACACCCTGGAGGAGTTTGACTCCAGAAGCAGCAAGTTCACCTACCGGGTGGTGGACCCCGACCTGAAACCAGAGGTGGTAAGCAAGTATTTTGGCGCCAGGCCCATTAGCTTTGTCACTGAGATCGTTGTTGTAGAAAGCATGGACAATGAGGTCTTTGACGTGCTGCGACCTACCGATGCCAGCTACACACAATTGGAACAAGACCTGGTAACCAGCACACTAGTGGCCACCGGGAGTGAAAAGAAACCGATCTATTTCCTGGCTGGACACGGTGAACGGGACATCAATGGCTCCACATCTGACGGTTATCTGAACGTCCGAACCGGTCTGGAAGGCGATAACTATCGGGTGGAAGAACTACTATGGCGACCCACCGACGTGGACGTGATGGTCCCTCTCGATGCCGCCCTTGTGGTGGTGGCTGGCCCCACTTCCAGCCTGCCGGAAGCCCACGGAGAAGCCCTTGACCAGTACCTGGAAGGCATAGCCCCAGACGGGACGCCTAGAAGGGAACACGGTCGCCTAATCTTCCTGGCAGAACCCGACTCACCCATTTCCTTCAAGAGCTTCTTTGCCGACTGGGGGATCCTGGTGGCGTCCGGGTACATCCGTGACGTTGGCAGTTCAGTACCTGGCCTGCCGCAAACGCTGAGCCTACAGAATTTCAACCCAGAAGCACCGCTGGACATCACCCTGCCCAAAGGTGAGCAGTTGCAGGCAGTAAGCATGCCCGGCGCCACCGCTGTCTCGCTATTGCAAGACGAACTTCGGAGCGGTCTGCCCTTGGCGGCAACATCGCCCAATAGTTTCCTGATCGACGAGCCGGACCGGATAGATCCCATCACCAACGCAGGCGCAGATTCAGACCCGGCTGGCCCGTTCGTGCCTGCGGTACTGGTTCGCTCGGTGGGTCAGGTAGGAGCAGAAGCTCCAACTGCCGAACCCGCCCCCTCTGAGATTTCTGACATAGTGGTCTTTGGCGACTCCGACTTCTTGTCCAACAGTTCATATAACCAAGGGGGAGGCAGCGACCTGTTCTTGAACTCGGCCAATTTCTTGGTCGGTGACTTCTCCCTCGTGTCGATTCGCCCCAAGGTAAACTCGTTCCGGGAGTTCAACCTGGACAAGAATGAGCTTAAATTCGTCAACTGGGCATCGTGGCTATTCCTCCCAGGACTAATGGGAATGATGGCCGCCATCGTCTGGTGGGTGCGCCGGTAATACCCACCGCAGATCGATAACTACTGTCGCCGAACTCTCCGCAGAGGAGAGTCGGCTGACCATCCTGACTCCGTATCTGACTCATCACAGGTCCAACCAATGAATCTACGACTCTCAATTCTACTGGTGGTGGTTCTGGTAATCTTCGGCGGAACCTTCCTGGTACTCCGATTCACCGATAGTAATGAACCCAAGAAAACCAGTCCCTGGCTGTATCGAATCGATGAGGGTGACATCATTGGCTTGGAATTGATCTACCAGGGAGAGCCGGTAACCTACTACCGCAGCCCGGCCAGCCTGGATTGGTACATCGCCGGACTTGCCGAAGGCACACCAGACACCCCGGTGTTTCAAGAAAGATGGGGCGGCACCCCGCTGTTGCTAAGCGGCCCCAGGGTTACCAGACCCCTTGCCGATAAGATCGAAGACCCCGCAGCATTTGGACTTGAACCGCCCGAGACCGAGGTAACCGTACACGACCGCTACGGCAACCAAGTTGAATTCCACATGGGTATCACAACTCCGGACAAAGAGAACCAATACGCCCGGTTGGTAGGCGACGACACGTTATTCACCGTCCCCGTAGAATGGGCGGAAGTGGTGAATAAACTGGCCGCTGATCCCCCATTCGGTCGGCTCTTCAGGATTGACCCTCGTACCGCACTGATCGTCCAGTTTTTCCACGGTGAGGATCAAACCAGGTACGTGATTGAAGACGGCACTGGCAGATGGTTCCTCGACGGCGAGACCCCTAAATTGCTCGACGCTGAAGCCTGGGCGGAGTCGTTGCTGATGATTAGCAGCCCCAGGCTGGACCAGATACTTGCCCATAACATAGATGATCCGGCCAAATACGGGCTAACGGAGCCCGATGTGACCGTGGCGGTGATTGTCCGTCAAGGCGGACAGCATGCAGTCGAGTTCCATATTGGCAATCTAACTCCAGACGGCAAATCTCGATATGTGAGAGTTGAGCAGGGTAGCCTACTCAGCGAAGACCCAAACCTGTATGCCGTGTCCAACGCTCGGATTGATCCCATCCTTGCCCTGGCCACCGACCCAGTGCTGGCCGAGTAAGCAGCCTCAGGCTTCCCAGCCTATTAGCGACAGGACATTGGATCAGGGGATCGTATCAGGGAGAGAAATTGAAAGCAGAGATCATGGGAATCGGCACCGAACTACTGATGGGAGAGTTGACCGACACCAACTCCTCATGGATTGCCAGCCGGTTGCCGGCTCTGGGTATAGAACTGCAATGGGTATCGATCATCGGCGATGACCTACCCAAGCTGACCGAGGCGTTCAAACGCGGCATGGAACGCTCCGACATCATCTTCACCACCGGCGGACTCGGCCCCACCCAGGACGACCTCACCAGGGAAGCCATTGCCGCCGCCTTTGGCGAGACCCCGGTCGTCCAGCAGGAAGTGGTGGAAAATCTGGAACGCTACTTCGCTGCTCGCGGAACCCCCATGCCCCAGCACAACCTCAAGCAGGCCAACCTGATCCCTTCAGCCAAGTGGGTCATCAACAAGAATGGTACCGCACCCGGCTGGTGGGCCGAGCGTGACGGGAAGATCATCATCTGCATGCCTGGCCCTCCCGGCGAGAACCACTCCATGTGGGAGGAACAGGTGGAACCGGAACTGGCCAAGTTGATCGAAGACGAGGTGACCATCACCCGCAACATCAAGACAATGGGCATGTCTGAAGGCGCGGTGGATGAGGTCATATCCGAGTTCTTTGGCATCGAGAACCCGTATCTCGGTATCTACTCCAAAGCAGACGGAATCCACCTAAGGGTGATTGCTCGTGCCAAGGATAGCCGTTCAGCCCAGGCCATGATCCAGCCGGTGGAGCAGGCGATTCACGAACGTTTGGGCCAATACGTCTGGGGCTACGATGACGAGACTCCGGAGCAATCTGCTGGTAAATCCCTCACGGAGAAGGGCCTAACGCTGGCGGTCATGGAGATGTGCACTGGCGGCGCCCTGACCAACGCCATCACCAACGTTTCCAACAGTATCAGCTACTTCAAGGGCGGCATCGTCGCCTACGACGGAGCAGCCCTCAGCGCCAGCGGTGTGCCGGACGCCGATATGGAACAGCACGGCGTGGTAAGCCAGCACACGGCCAACATCATGGCAGACACAGTGCGTCGCAGCCTTAACACCGATCTCGGTGTGGCCGTCACCGGTGTGCCTGGACCAGGGGAGTTCGAGGGGAAACCCTTGGGTCTCGCCTATATCTCGGTAACCAACGGGCAGCAGACACGGGAATTGGAGATGCGCCTACCACCAAGGCAAGTAACCATCAAGCGCCGAGTGCCAAATCAGGCATTGATAGAACTGCGCCGACTGATAGAAGAAATCAGCTAGGGTCACTCGCAATCCGCAAGGGATTACCCCTGCACGCCCCTCTCACAACCAACTACCCTCATCCAAATTCATATCCTTGCCGGTACAACACCTGCGCGGCGCTGAAATGCTCCCCTGTTGATTGTCTCATGCGCATCCTTCGACGAGCTCAGGACGAGCGGTCTTGGGCTGAACCTAGTCTGCTATCCGGGTGTTCTACCCCACAACCGTCATTCCCGCGAAGGCGGGAATCCAGATTGCCTGCCGCGGCCAAACAACTCAAGGGCAAGATTTTCTGGATCCCAGCTTCCGCTGGAAAGACGAGGTTAGTGGCGAGTCCTATTTCTCCCCTGAAACCGCTCGTCCTGAGCTCCGTCGAAGGATGCGCATAGGTCAACTGGCTGATAAGTGGTATGTGGAGGTGCTGCGTCAAATCAGCGGAGAAACTTGGTCGATTAGTGGATTCCTTCTTTCGCAGGAAAGACGGAAAAGGAAGGCAGCGAGCGCAACTGCACCTCCAAGTCCAAACCTCACTGACACAACACCCATCCCTATTGTCATTCTGAGGTCGGAGCCGAAGATTCTCTTTGTTTCTGAAATAACGCGGGTCAGAAGAAAAGAGACCCTTCGCTGCACTCAGGGTGACAAGTGGATGGAATGCCAGTTGTCACCAATGGGGCTGCAGGGATTTGGGAAAATGGGATGAGAAAATACTGGGTTAATCATCAGGCGCAGAAATCACTGTAAGCAAAAAAAGGGGGCCGCTGAATCAGCGGCCCCCTTTTTTGATTGTTGCTTGTTTGAGTCCTACCCTCTGTTGTTGGCGGTTAGCTGCCGGTATAGCATCGGCAGGCGTTCCGGCAGAGACCAGATGTCTGCCAGAACCTCGTAGCCCATATCCCCGCACATGCTCTTTAGGTAGTCATGCCCAGCCTTGTCCACTGTGAGACAGAACGGGATGATCTCCTTGCGCCTGGCTTCCACCAGCGCCATGTGCGTGTCATGGACCGCGTATTCCTTCTCCACGCCCTCGCGGCTGTAACCACGGTCCTGGGGACGACCGTCACTGATCAAGAACATGATCTTGGTCTTGGCGGTTTGGTTCTCCAGCTTGGTAGCGGCGTGCCGTATGGCCGCGCCCATCCGTGTTGCATGGAGCGGAGTGATCTTATCGATCCGCTTCTTCACCTTGTCGCTGAACCCCTCTTCAATGTCCTTGATGACATAGAACTCCACGTTCTCACGACCGTAGCCGGAGAATCCGTAGATCCCGTAGGTGTCACCGATGGACTCCAGGGCGTTGATCAAGAGAGTCGTACCCTCTTTCTCAAGGTCGATGATGCGCTTGTAGTTGCGGCGCACCAGACCCTCACGGCGACGGCGCAGCCAGACCATGTATTCCACCGGATCATCCGGTGCGTCACGGTCGTCAACTGTCTGCCGGCCTTCGTCAATGGCCTCAGCGGTGGAAGCACTCATATCCAACAGGAAGACCACGGCAACTTCCCGTTCATTCCGGTTGCGGTGCCAGTAGATCTTCTCGTCGGGTGGGACACCCATATGCAGGTCGGCCCACGCTTCGATAGCCGCGTTCAGGTCGATGTCTTCACCGTCAACCAGGCGATAGGTCTTGCGCATGGTCTCCGGCATGATCAGTTCGAACTGACGGCGGATGTGGTTGGCCAACGCTGAATAGGTCTTCAGCGATTCCTGGTAGAAGGCCGGGTCGCCTTCCTCCACGGTTTTCTCTTTTACGATGCACCAGCGGGGTTTGTAATCATTGGCCCTGAAGTCCCATTCGTCATAGACGTAGGTCTCGGGCTCCCTGGCTTCAAGTTCTCCGCCCGCCTCGTCATCATTCAACAGCGGCCCGTAACCCTCTCCTGGCTCGGAGTTGGGAGGCGGGGTGCCCGCTTCTTTCATAATGTTCTGGGCGAACTGGGCCATGTCGCTGTCGACATCACCTTGCTCGGCGTCCAGCTCCATCTCAGGGCTCTCCTGAAGCAACTGCTCCAGCATCTCTTGGGTCATGGGCTGGGCTTCGCCCTGTTCGCCGTCATCGGCTTGCAGTTTGGTCATCAACTGGACCATTTCAGGCTTGAAGTCGCCACGGTAGTCGACGGGATCAGGAGACTCATACGACTCTCCATCGCCGCCGTCGGCAGAGGCATCCATCCCAGCCTGCAATTGGTCAACCAGTGATTCGTACTCTTCTTCGGAGAAATCGCCCGGCTCTTCCAGGTCCTGTTCCTCGAACTCGTCCTCTTCTTCCTGTTCATTGGGAACGCGGGAGATGACCTCATAGGCCCTGAGGGTGGCTTCTGCCGTGTCCTCAACATTGGCTTCCGAGTTTCGGAGTTCGTGGAGGATACTGGAAAGCATCTCCGCTGCCTCTTTGTAGTCCTTGGCCACAGGCAAGTCCTGGAACTGGTCCAAACTCATGTGGATCAGCAGTTCAACCAAGCCTTGTTGTAGTGGCATGTCCTCTATGCGAGGCCGGTTGGCCAGGGTCTCGTCCTGCACCCGGCCCGACGCCATCTTGATGCCGGGGTATTCCACCTTGATCCGATAGTCCAACCGACAATCTTCCAAGACAGTGAAGATATCAAAGCCCAAACGGGCGTTTTCAAAAATCTCCAGGAAGCGACCGATGTCGGTGAATGTGCGCACGCTCCCCATATCATTGGGGTCTTGGAAGCCAGCCGACATGTCGGCGTCGACCTCATTGGCTGAGGCTAATTGCTGAGCGCCCATCTCGTAGGCGGCTTGGGCAGCAGCTCGCTCCGCTGCTTTGCGCTCAAGCATCTGTTCTTCCGCCGCGTGACGACGGTCTTCAAACTGGGTGGCCGGCTTTTCGAAAGAATATTCGAAGCTGCCGAACTCCAGATGGGCTACTTGGTGAGTCGATACAACCTTGAACCAGGAGAAGTTGTCCTGCTTGTTGGGGTAGTGATCCACCACCGGGGGTAGGAACACCTTGGTGCCGTCGGTGGAAGCCATGTCTTCATCCACCCAGCCGATATTCCGTGATACCAACTCCCCGGTGTCGTAAATCTCCAGGCCAGCGCCGGAAAGCGCACGGCAATAGAGACGGAGGATGCCCTTCACCCTTTCCAGTTCCAGACTAGATGACAGGGTTTCCAGCATCGCCTCAGAAGTGTTGGATTCTATCTTGAAGAACGCAATGCCGCTCTCGGGATTGTCCTGGAGCAGTTTTGCGCCGTGTTGGAACCAGGAATCCAACTGGCTGACCGTGATGCGGTTCAGAACGTCGTCCAAGCTCCGTAGGAAGGGCGGAACGGCGTCGGGTGTTATCACTACCAGAGCGTCGCACAAGTCCAGTATGTAGCCCTGGGAGCCCTGGGGGACCTTGCTGAGGGCCTGGGTGCCGTCGGACAAGAACCTAGATGTATCTCGAAGGCCGACCTTGGCCAAACGCTCACCCAGTTTCAGGAACCGCCCAGTCTGGGCCTCGTCCACCTGTTGCAGGGCCCGTGGCACCAACTCCAGGCAGGTCTTAACCTCGCGCCAGCTGGTGTCGATGAGGGCGCGGGACATGGCCAAGAACGGCTCACGTTCCCGTCCCATGGCGGGCAGTACGTCGCGGCCGAGTACCAAACACTCTCCGGCAACGTCATAGGACTTGTAGGACAACGCCTCGATTAGTGAAGCGAATACTTCCACATCCCAGAACGGCAGGTTGCGGACCAAGTCGGGGCTGACCTCAAAGAACTTGGCCGCCAAGGTGCTGGACTTCCACGTGCCCTTGTAAAGACTGCGGCCCAGACCCGCCCAACGTGGGATGTACTGGGGACGCAGGTTGGGAACGATCGAAACACTCGACTTGAAGAACGAGACCGCCAGAGTCGGCGAATCTTGGGCCAGATAGGTGCCGCAGCGGGCCCACTGCATGAACGAGGGAAAGGACAGGAATTTGCTGACCTCCGGGCTGACGTTGTAATACTCGATAGCCGACTCCCAAGAACGCACGGTCTGGGTGCCGATGGTCAGTCCTTCCTTGGCCCAGAGGCCGATCTCCTCTTCACCAAAGGACTCTTTTACGGTGTCATTGGCCTGATGGTAGGCCTCAAGAACTGCCGGCGGCAGTTTGGCCAGTTCGGCCTCAATCTCGGAAATAGGACCACTAGTCAAGTTGGTGTCCCTCGCTTTCCAGTCTGTCATCTAGGATTTCGATGCAACTCTGGAGGATTCTGGCTGTCGCCCCAAAGACGACATGTTCTTCATGGACGTAGGAGTAAGAGGTCAGGGGCATCCCATCAACCCAGCGCGTCTCAACCCGTCGGTTGATTGGGTCGATCAGCGATGAAATAGGAAATTCCACTACCTCGGCAATCTCGATAGCGCTTGGGGTGAATTTATAGGGGTATTCTATGGTACCGGTGAACACTGAAACCTGAAAATTGCTGCGGGTGACGATCTCGTCCATCTCGCCGAGGACGGTGATGTCTTCCCGCTTGATTCCCATCTCCTCTTCTGTCTCGCGGAGAGCGGTCTCCAATGAATCGCGGTCTTCCGGGTCTCTGGCGCCGCCGGGGAAGGACATCTCCCCCTTGTGGTGCTCAACCTCTTCAGACCGCTTATTCAATAGGATACAGTATTCTCCTTCCTTCCGATAAAGAAGAATCATTACGGCTGCAGGCATCATTCCGGTGCCATCAACCCGTTCTACAACACGCTTCGCCAGGGCCTGTCTTATAAGCTCCGGCGGAGTCAGACCCATCTAGTCCTCTACTCGAAGATGGAGGACGACACTTCCTCGATACTGCGTTGCAGTTCCGGGTCGTCGGTCAAGGTCCAGACGATGGCCACCTGGGCAGCGCGGCGAGGGGGTATTCCCTCAGACATCAAACGCCCAGCGTAGATCAGCAGGCGGGTGCTGGCACCCTCTTGCAGACCGTGCTCTTCCAGGTTGCGTATCTTCTCACCCAGCTTGGCAAGCGCGTCGGCATGTTCCTTGGTGCAGCCACTCTCCCGCTCGATGATCTCAGTCTCGATATTAGCTGGGGGATAGTTAAACTCGATCGAGATGAAACGCTGACGTGTGCTGTGTTTCAAATCCTTCAATGCGCTCTGGTAACCAGGGTTGTAGGAGACGCAGAGCAGGAACCGGTCATCGGCTTCGATGATCGAACCAGTCTTCTCAATGGGTAGGATGCGGCGGTGGTCGGTTAGCGGGTGAATCAACACCGTGGTGTCTTTCCGTGCTTCCACAACCTCATCCAGGTAGAGGATGGCTCCGGCCTTGACTGCGCGGGTCATCGGGCCGTCGATCCAGCGGGTGCCGTTGGCATCGAGCAGGTATCGGCCCACCAGGTCACTGGCGGTAAGGTCCTCATGGCAGGCGATGGTGACCAGAGGGACGCGAATCTCACCCTCTTTCAGTTCGCTGCCTTGTTCTTTCACAACGGCCAGCGGTCGGCCCAATTGCCAAGCCATGTATTCCACAAACCTGGTCTTGCCGCAGCCTGTGGGTCCCTTCAACAGGACTGGGATATGCTGCCGGTAGGCGGCGGTAAATAACTCGATCTCGTCGCCGATCGGTCGGTAGTAAGGCTCGTCCCTAACTAGGAACTCCTCAATCGCATACTCTGTAAAATGCGCTTCTGTCTCTGGAGATGCTTCAACCATGTTTTTTCCCGGTCCTTTTATAACTCAGGTATATCGTTTTTATACCGCCGTCCGCTATTTGGCGACTCGGCGGTCCCACAACTCTTTGATGGCATTTCCAAGTTCTGCCATATCACCGGAGTTGTTGATGACAAAGTCGGATCGCTCTATACGCTCCGCACGATCCATTTGAGAGTTGATCCTCTTTTTGGCCTCTTCTTCAGAGAGACCGTTTCGTTCTTTGAGACGACCGATGATGCTCTCTTCCGGAGAGTCGGTGACCCAGACTTCCTCGACTAGGGAGTCCCAGCCAGCTTCAAACAAAAGAGCGGCCTCCACAACCACGACGTTCACGCCCTGGCCGCGAAAGACCTCGATTTTGTCCGAAACCATCCACGCCATTCGCGGATGCATGATCTGATTCAGTTTTTCCAATTGACTGGGGTCTGAGAACACGACCGCTCCCAGCTTACGACGGTCAATCTCTTGGTCGTCCTGCAGGATATCGTCGCCAAAAGCGGCAACAACCTGCTCCCACGCCTCAGTGTTGGGCGTGTAAGCCTCGTGGCCCACTTGGTCTGCACTGATTATGGATGCACCTAGTGCTTCCAATTGACGGGTAGCTTCGCTCTTGCCGGTGCCTATACCGCCCGTTAATCCAATTACCAACATCGATCGTTAATCTGGCCTAACTCGTTGATTCCGGCCCTCATCGGGATACCTTTGCAGGTTACCCATTGGGACCAACTCCCATAGGCCTGTCTGAACCGAGCCATTCTAACAACGTGACTGCGGCTGGTCAACTTGATTTGAGGCGGTTACCCATTAAAAACCGTTGCTCTCGGCGGGCCAAAACCCAAAGCTATGCAGGCTCGCAGCGGAAGTATTCTCATTTCCCACGGTCATTCTAGTTATGTAAATGATATCTCAGATACGGTCCTTCGGGGTCTATTCCCTGGAATCTACTTTCTAATACTCCAGTATGAGCATCCGCCCCCAGCGGGTCTGGTAAGACTCCTGCAGTCCGTCAAACAACGTTTCATATTCGGAAGTGTCTATCGGGCTGGTGGTCATGATCACCGCGTCCTCGCGGTTGTCGGAGTAATACGCCTTGCGGATGCCCACAGACTTGAAACTGTATTTCTGATACAGGCGGTGGGCGATGAAGTTGGAGACCCTGGCTTCCAATGTCATCGCCTTGGAACCGTGGTCTATGGCCGCTTTCAATGAGCCAATCAGTAGAAGCTCACCCACGCCCCGACCTCGCAGAGATTCTTTAACTGCGATCTCTGTGATATGGGCCTCTTCGCCCTGGTACCAGACGCTGACGTATCCGGCGATGTTGAACACTTCACCTATATCGATGGTGTTATCGCCGCCTGATGAAAGGCCGAATCGGCCAAGCACCCTGGACCAGAGCTTGGGGGGAGCTGGCTCTTCTTCAGGAGCGGTCGGTTCCGAATTGCTCTCCGCCAATATCTGTTCCGACGACACATCTTCATCGAAACACGCCACAAGGTAATTGGCACGCTTGTTATTCAAGTCGCGCTTGAAGGACGCACTGACCCAAAGGGGAGAAAAGGCTTCTTTTTCGATGGCGACGACCTGGTCGATGTCATCGACTCGAAGTCGGCGGATGGAGACGGGTAGAGTTTCTTGCAATGTAAACCGTGCGGGGTCTGAGTTAATTGGTTTGCCAGCCTTACCGATGAGCCGGACCGATGAACTGGCCAACGATGCTGATTTTAACATAATCGGTTGGTCTCGTAGTCATGGCTAGGCTGTTATTTGCCATTAGACTTTATGGGGTCGGTGTGGTTTCTTCCCAGTCTGATGAAGATTACTTCATTGCGCCGAACTAGAGCGCTCCCGACTGGTTTTCGAGGTCGAATTGAATCGAAAAAGATCCGTGCTTCCGCTTTTGGCTTTGGTTCTTGGGCTCTTGGCTGCCTGTGGCGGCGAAGTCGATGCCCTTCCATCCCCCACGCCCACTCCCAAAGCCGAAACGGGTCCAGTCAGGAGCATCGAGTCACAGCCGCAGGCATTGATGCTCCGGCTCACCTCGCCGGAGACCAACTTAATCACCAGCTCAGAGCTGATGACCGTCGCTGGAATTACCTCTCCCGACGCCACTCTCAGCATCAATGGACGGCTGGTGCTCCCCGACGCCGAGGGTTCCTTCTCAACCGATCTCGACCTGTCCCAAGGCCCAAACCTCCAGGTGATCAACATCATCGCCACGTCCATCTTCGGGGAGATCGAAACTGAAGTACGCCCAGTTATATTCCTGGACGAACCAACCGACCAGTCCGCGCTGTTTGGCACCGTGACCGCAGTCACACCCTCTGATTTCACCGTGGACACTGACAATAGATCTGTGGCATTGGCAGCAGACGAGGACACCAACATACACATACACGGCTGGGCAAACCCGTCTCATACCAACCTCGCCGACGACACTCAGGTGGCGGTCATAAAAGAGGGACGACGTGCGATCTCGGCCCTAGCCATCCTCAACCAGCCGGCCAATACCCGGCATTTTGTCGGGATAGTTACCAGACTTGGGACAAACGGCTCCACCGGAAGGACCAGACTCACGCTTCAGGACGACTCCGGCAGGGAAATCACGGGAACTGTCCACGGCGAATTATCGGACGACTTGGAAGACCAGGCACTGATTGGATCGGTAGTCACTGCCGTGCTGGAGCAAGACCTGGCAACTGGTGACTTGGTGGTTACTGGCATCGACCGCGCGCTGGATGGGGCCAACCGTATCTTTGACGCACTGACATTGAACCAATCCATCAATTCCCCTGATGCTTCAGTCAACATCTCAGCCCTTCGTTGGCGATTGGCGGAACACGGCGTCAGCAACATCTCGATGCTGTTCAACAACCAGGAGTTTGAAGGGGTACAAGAAGCCATAAAGCAGGCAGATGAGGTGTATACCAAGAATTTCTCGGAGCATCACATCGGCCCGCCAGCAGCGGACGTGACCGGACTTGTAACAGCAATTGCCACATCCATCGGTACCAGCGCCACCAGGCTGGTAACCGTCCAGCCCGACTCAGGCCTGCCTGTGAAGGTGAAGATATCAGGAAATACCCCAGTCGCGATCTTCGGTGAGCGCATCAAATCGGGCCAGTTGGACCTGGCCAGCCGAATCACGGTCCGCTACGGCATACTCGGCAACAACGCCTCCCGGGTCACCGTGATGGCCGGTAACACCCTCCCAGAAGATGCGTCCATCCAACTGGCAGAGCTTGCCAGCAGAGGAGAAATCCAGGGCACGCTCATTGAGGTGGCTCCCACGGCGGCGGTGGTCACAATCTTAGACAGCAACACCGGCCAGCAGGTTTCTTTATCGTCATCAGAGGCCACCATCATAAGGAATGGCAGGCCAATGGAACTGACTTCTTCAATGGAAGGCGCTAGTGTGACCGCTAGGTTCGATCCAGGTTCATACCGGTTGATGGAGTTAGAATCGGTGCTAAATCAGCGCAACCAGGAAGCCGTGAGTGGTGTGCTACACAGCTTCATCCCCAAGGTAGCCCAAGGAAATCTCACCATCAGGATGGCCGACGGTCAATTGCGACAATTCAGCCACGACGCGAACACTCAAATTCGCCGAGAGGGCCTAAACGTCTCGATACATGATGTGCGTCTAGGAGATTTGGTACGGCCAAACACTCGGGTAAAGTCTCTGTCCAGATCGAACACCGGACCTCGGGAGCTGGTCTTTCTCAGCCTGAAGGTGCCAGATCCAGGGCTGGTCAGCGGCGTGATACGAGGTGTAACCAGAGGGTTGAACGGCCAGGTGCAGGTCACCATATCCAATATCTGGTTGGACCTGGTCAGCCTGACGGTGAACTCGGATACGTCGATCTCCCGGCAGGGTCAATCCCTAGGAGCACAGGATCTAGCGGTTGGTCAGGGGGTCTCCCTCGGCTCATACGACCCTGTAACACTAAAGTTGAGTGTACTCGCCTTGGAACCGCCCAAGACCGGGGAGCGGGCGATGGTCAATCCAGGCGGCAACTAGCCCAGCCACTTTTTTGGCTCTACGACCCCGTACTGCCCGTCGAATCCGGCGGTTATGTGAACTCGGCCTTCCCTTACCTTGATTACGGCTCGGGCCAAATCCTCTCCTCCGACTTTATGAAGATCGTCGTACCCAGTCTCGGTCAACACCCGAACTTCCTCACCAAGTTCAGCGCAGATACGTTGGTAGGCCGAGCCAACCGACTTTGCAGCGCGGCCTCTTCCCATTGAGTGGGCTACCAATTCAATCAGCGGCACCAACTTGGTGTACGGTCGCTTTGATTCTTCTCCGGCCCAGTAGTTGCTCCAGACAACTCATGCACCCGGTGAACCACGCCCAATGTGAGCGGCCTGCCACATTCCGGGCACCTGTTTCCCGACCTGCCCGGTTCTTCGGGAGTCTGACTCACTCCACATTTGCGGTGTCCCGAGAAATGGTATTTGCCCTCCTCAGGGAAGAACTCAAGGGTTTTCTCCACCAGGTTATTCTTCAGTCCGGCCACTAAGTCTGTGTAAGTAGCGTCGCCTTCAAACACAGTTAACTCTCGACCCATGTTTGGAAGAGAATGGGCATCGGAGAAAGACATTATGGTCTTGCCCTTTAGCGCGGGCACCGCCCAATTCATCTCCGGGTCGCTAGACAACCCGGTTTCCACAGCATGAATGTTCAGGGTCATATCACCGAAGCATTCCTCCAACGAATCAAAGCCAGATTTGGATCCCAAGAGGCCGTACCAAGGTGTCCAGATATGTGCCGGGACCACCATGCAGGCTTCATCTATCTCAAGCAGTCGGGAGGTAAGGTCTCGGGCAGAGACACTAACGGTCGGACGACCATCATCGTTCAACTTTGAGTTCAGGCCTTCCAGCATCGCCCGGATGGCATGGACAGCGTCAAAGTCAGGAACAAACAACAGCAAATGCACCCGGCGGGAACGACCTCCCTGTTTGAACACGCAGCTGATCTCAGTTCCAAGGACGAATCTCACGCCGCCAAACTGGAAATAACCGTCAGCCACCGGCGTAAGGTTCTCTTCCAGTTCTGCCAGCCAGGCTGGATGGGTGAAATCAGCGCTGGATAGGAGATCAATGCCTTTGACCTTGGCCCACGAGGTCATGTTGGCCAGGTTGAGGTTCTTGCTACAGACGTACGCGAAGCGCGAGTGCAGGTGCAGATCGGCGATGAACGACATAGCGGCAGTCTAGCATGGCAGCGCAGCAGGAAGGCTGACGGGATAGCTAAAGACGCTCATAACTTGACCGTTGGCAGGCGCGGTTCTATCCTTTATGTTGCAAAAGCCCGGTAGTTGATTGGCACATGCCTAAAAAATACACCGGTAATATCCAGAGGAGACCCTATGACCTCCAGCGCAAAATCAGCAACTGACCTGAGTCCCATGAGTGACCGGGTAGTCATCCGACCCAGTGAACTTGAAAGCGTCACATCCGGCGGGATATTCCTGCCCGACACCGCCCAAGAACGGCCACAGCAGGGAGAGGTAGTCGCCACCGGCCCCGGACGAGTGCTCAGCAACGGCAAACGTATCGATATGGAAGTTAAACCCGGCGACACCGTGATCTATTCCAAATACGCCGGAACGGAAATTGAAGTAGAAAGCGAAGGCCTTCTGGTCATGGGTGCCAACGACATCCTGGCCATTCTTTCCTAAAGAACCCAATCCGGAACATAGTTAATACACGGAGGGCCGATTCCCTCCTGGTAGAGGGGAGGATTCCCCGCCCAACTTAAGGAGTTAAAAATGCCTGCCAAAGAGATCATCCACGACGAAGCGGCCCAACAAGCGCTGCTTCATGGCATCGACACCGTTGCCAACGCAGTGAAATTGACCCTGGGTCCCAAGGGCCGGAACGTCGTTCTTGAAAAGAAATGGGGCGCACCCGTCATCACCAACGACGGTGTGACCATCACCAAAGAGATCGACCTGCCCGAGTCCTTTGAGAATATGGGCGCCCAACTGATGAAAGAAGCCGCCGCCAAGACCAACGAGGTCGCCGGCGACGGAACCACCACCGCCACCATCCTGGCGCAGGTGATCGTCCAGGAAGGTATCAAGAACGTGGTGGCCGGCGCTGACCCGATGGCCATCAAACGGGGCATCGACAAGAGTGTTGCCGCCGTGGTTGCAGAACTGAACAAGAACTCCAATACCATTACCGGACGTAACCAGATGGCCCAGGTGGCCTCGGTATCAGCCAACAACAAGGAGATCGGCGACATGCTGGCCGATGTCCTGGACAAGGTCGGCTCTCAGGGAGTTGTCACCGTCGAAGAGAGCAAGGGCGTCGAGTCCGAGACCGAGTTCGTTGAAGGCATGAACTTCGACCGGGGCTACATCAGCCCCTACTTCGTCACCAACCCGGAACGAATGGATGCGGTCATTGAAAGTCCGTACATCCTGATCACCGACAAGAAGATCTCAGCCGCCCAAGAGTTGGTGCCGTTGCTGGAACAGGTCCTACAGGTAACCAAGAACCTGGTCATCATCGCAGAAGACATCGACAGTGAAGCCCTCGCAGTGCTGGTGGTGAACCGACTGCGAGGCACACTGAACTGCCTGGCACTGAAAGCCCCCGGTTTTGGCGACCGACGTAAGGCCATGTTGGAAGACATCGCCGTCCTCACCGGCGGTCAGGTGATTTCCGAAGAGACCGGCCGTCGGCTGGACCAGACCACCGTCAATGACCTAGGCCAAGCCCGACGCGTGGAGTCCACCAAGGACCGCACCACCATCGTCGATGGTAATGGTACGTCTGACGACATCAGAGGCCGAACAGAGCAGATCAAGGTCCAGATCGAAGAGACCACCTCTGAATATGACAAGGAAAAACTTCAAGAACGGCTGGCCAAACTGTCCGGCGGCGTCGCCGTTGTGAAGGTTGGCGCACCCACCGAGCCTGAACTGAAGGAACGCAAAGCCAGGGTGGAAGACGCACTGTCTGCTACCAGGGCAGCCATCGAAGAGGGCATCGTCCCCGGTGGTGGAGTTGCCTATATCCGGGCCATGCCGGTTCTGGATAGCCTGACCCTCCCCGACAATGAAGCGGTGGGTAAGACCATCTTGAAGAAAGCCCTTGAGGCGCCCATCAGGATCATTGCCGACAACTCAGGGAACGAAGCCGGTGTGGTACTTGATGAGGTCCGCGGCAACAGCGACACCAACTTCGGCTTCGACGCCTCCTCCAACGAATATGGCGACCTGATTGCCAGGGGCATCATCGACCCGACCAAGGTCTCCCGAGCCGCTCTGGAAAACTCGGCCAGCGTGGCCTCGATGATTCTAACCTCCCAGGCCCTGATCTCCGAGGAACACCACGAAGAAGAGGACGACGGCCACGGGCACCATCACTAGGCCGTCTTCAACAAGAACCAGCCAATTAAAAAGGGTCCGCCAATGGCGGACCCTTTTCTTATTTAACCGCAAACCGATGACATCCAGCCCGCTTCTCCCATCACCTTACCCGTCACCATCTGCCCTGCACCAACCCGTCATTCCGAGCGAAAGCCGGAATCCATGCATTTCCGGTGGAGTAGATGCCTTGTAGCGCAGCATCTCTGGATTCCAGCCTCCGCTGGAAAGACGGTATTAGGGAGGATTGACCTCACCTCCCAACCCGTTCGTCCTGAGCTCCGTCGAAGGATGCGCATCAGCCATCTAGTTGTTATGTGGTTGGTAAAGGCAGTCCGTTTATCCGTAGATGCACCTTGGCTGATGCGTGGATTCCTGCCTTCGCAGGAATGACGGTATTAGGGAGAATTGACGTCCCTCCCAAACCGTTCGTCCTGAGCCCCGTCGAAGGATGCGCATCAGCCATCTAGTTGTTAAGTGGTTGGTAGAGGCAGTCCGTTTATCCGTAGATGCACCTTGGCTGATGCGTGGATTCCTGCCTTCGCAGGAATGACTGGAGGTGGGGAGAGGGCCTAGGCGTAGCGTAGGAGCACCTCGGCCAGTTCCTTGGGGTGCTGGGCCATTACCTGGTGGCATGACTCGATCTCAACCATTTCCACACCCTCGAACCGCTCTGCGATACGAGCCTGGGCATCCGGCGCGATCATCTTATCCTGGGTGAGAACCACATAGGTCACCGGGCAGGGCAACTCCGTGCTTTCCATTGGCAGCCTGGATCTCAGAACCGTGGTGGGAAGGGGGCCAAAGAACCCCATCATCTGAACCACTTCCATGGAATCGATGCCATTGCACAGGTACTCGTTGATGGCATACGACGGCAGTCGCACGTCCTGACGGGACATAGAACTGAGCATGGATATCATCCTGAAGGCGGTCCGCGTCCGCGAAGAACAGGCACTGAGCAGAGGGCGCTGGGGCGCGGGAACGATTCCAGCAACAAGAACAACCCGCTTGGGTGGAACCGCCATCTCACTGGCCGCTTGAACCACCAGGCTCCCGGCAAACCCATGACCGACCAGCACCAAGTCCTTGAGGTTCTCGCGATCCACCGCACGGGTGATGGCCTGGACACACTCCTCCAAGCGGACTGCGGCTGTGTCACCACCGGCGTCGGCGCCGTGTCCCGGTAGATCGAGGGGATGGACGCGATTGGCGCGGCGGGGCTTATGTAATGTTGGTGGGTGATCCTCCGGTGCCGTCAGAAGGCCCCACACCGGCCCCCAACTCCAAGCTCCCTGTCCTGCGCCATGCACCAATAGGTAGTCAGTCATCCAGCTTTCCTGTGAATAAAAATACTTAGCAACGAGTCGTGTTTCGAGTTAATTAGCTACAGCGGAACGAAGCGCGTCCAATAGCGATGCGTCCTCTTCGGGCAGCACCGTCCGCGGATCCAGCAGGACCCGGTCATCTTCAACCCTGGCAACGACGGGGGTGCTGAACTCCCGCAGCCGACGCATCACTTCAACCGCGCCGACCTCGCCGCAGTCCAGGGACAACACCCAAGAGGGCAGCGTCTCCCCCGGCAGGCTGCCACCGCCAACTGCAGAGCGACTTTCATCCACCGTTGATGGACATTCCAGACCGGTTTGCCACGACTTGGCCCGCTTCTTAAGCTGCGCATCTGGGGTGGATATCATCCGCCAGACCGGTATCTCTTGCTCAGCTTCACCCTTCAGGTAATGGACCAATGTGGCGGTTAGGCTGGCCAGACTCATCTTGTCGATACGCACCGCCCTGGCCAGAGGATGGCGTGCCAACCGGTCAACAAGGTCTTTCTTGCCAACTATGATCCCCGCTTGCGGGCCACCCAATAGTTTGTCCCCGGAGAAGAAAACCAGACCCGATCCGTCTTTGACGCTCTCTTGAGGCGTCGGCTCGTGAGCCATCCCGTAGTTCTCGGTGAGCATCAGGCTGCCGCTGCCGACATCATGGAGGACTGCAACTCCCCGGGATTTGCCAACCTCGACCAGGTCTGCGGTGGCAACCTCGGCAGTGAACCCTTCCACCCTGAAGTTGCTGGAATGCACCTTTAAGAAGGCGGCTGTATTCTCGGTAACCGCATCGTCATAGTCACGGACATAGGTGCGGTTGGTGGTGCCGACATCTATCAGGGTGCTACCGCTTTGTCGAAGCACGTCAGGGACACGGAACCCTCCGCCTATCTCCACCGCCTCAGAACGGGAGACCACCACCTCTTTGCCGGCGGCCAGAGCTGAAAGACCCAGGAGCATGGCTGAGGCGTTATTGTTCACTGCCAGGGCCGCCTCTGCGCCGGTGATCTGACACAACAGCGACTGCAACTGTGCCTGACGGGATCCGCGCCTTCCGGTGGCCAGGTCCAGCTTCAAGTTGGAGTACCCCTGGGCTGCTTGGTTGGAGGCTTCAATGGCCGCTTTGCTCAGGGGAGCCCGCCCCAGATTGGTGTGGATCACCACTCCGGTGGCATTGATCACATGGCGGGGTTCCGCCCGCATGGTGTCTTCGATGCTCTGGCAGACAGTACGGGCGACGTCGTCGGCATTTGGAGAGTCGCCACCCTGCCTGATATGGTCACGGGCCGAATCCAACGCCTCGCGGACAAGGTCTACGATCCAGTCGCGGTCAAATGACTCAGCGGCGGCGGCCACGTCCTGCTTGGCAAGAACACTATCAACGCTGGGGAGGTTGCGAAATTGCATCTAGCGATCCGATATCCAAAGGGTTGCGTATATATGCCTGAACGGGCTTTATTCTAGCATGAGAGACTGAAATACCAGACTCAATCCTGGCACATCCAGAATCACTAGTATAGAATAATCTTACTCTGGTCGCCGTTAATAGTGTTGCCGCAATGAAACCAAAACTGGCCGCAATATTAGTCATTGGACTGTTGACCTTGTCCATCGTGGGCACGGCTGTGGCCGCCATCAGCCAGGCTGTCGCCGAAGAACCCAGCACATCAAGTGTCACTCTTGGCAGCTACACCAACCAGATTGGCGACACCAAAGGCGACGACGAAAGCCGCGCAACCGGCGCATTCAAGTTCGTCTGCCCCTTCCACTGACCTAACCCTCACCGTCCCCACTCTGCAAATACGCCTCCCTGTTGACCTCTGGGCGCTCTGCGCCTAATGTTCTTGTTGCCAATTTATTTCTAAACCAGCCAACGATACCGGTCCAATGGAGATTTCAGCCATGCAAGCAGGCCTTCCCCCGGAGCTAGACGCCCTCAAGAACACCATCCGCCAGATTGTGCAGGATGAATGTTATCCCCTGGAGGCAGAATTCCTGGCCAACCCGTCCCAAGAGGGCGTGGACGAGCCCGGCGCTCCAAGGGGCATCGCCGAAGCGCTCTCAGGCCTATTGGGAGTTCTGCCGGAGGCGTCCTGGGACCGCCTGAACAAGATATCCAAGGACACTGGCATCTACACCTCATTCGTACCCGAGGAGTACGGCGGCGGCGGCATGGGGGCCTTGGGTCACGTCATCCTAGATGAAGAGGTGCATAAGAGCATCGTCCAGCTGCCAACCTCTCCGGTGCCTTTGATGATGGTTGGCGCAGCCACTCCAGAACAGGAACAGGAATACCTGCTTCCCTCAGTCGAAGGTAAATTGCACTACGCCTTTGGCCAGACGGAACCAAACGCAGGCTCTGATCCCGGCGGCATGATGCAGACCAGGGCTGTGTTGGACGGTGACGATTGGGTGATCAACGGGACCAAGACGTTTATCTCCGGCGCAGCTTCATCCGATTACATCCTGCTCCAGGCGGTGACCGACCCCGACAAACGCCAACGGGGCGGCATCACCATGTTCATCATCGACAACCCATCACCCGGCCTGAGTTTCGACTCCATTCGACTCTGGGTAAACCCAGGCAAACCCCAGCAGTACACGGTCAACCTGGACAACGTCCGAGTGCCCCAGACCAA
>PCAH01000195.1 GCA_002730485.1 Dehalococcoidia bacterium
ACCCGGTGCGACATATGCCTGCAGGTTTGCCCGGTTGATGCCATTCACATTGTCGACAAGTGAAACTGACTATCGACAACTGTGAGTTAGAGCTCGACGAGCCGGTCACAATTTACCACGCAGCCAAACAGGCAGGCGTTGATATACCAGTGATGTGCTACAAGGAGGGTCACGATTACTTCACCTCCTGCATGATTTGCGAGGTGAAAGACAAGGCCACCGGTCGAGTCCACCCCGCCTGCAGCGCCCCGGTGGTCGACGGCATGGAGATCGATACCCGGTGCGAGGAGATTCGCGAACGCCGCAAAGCCACTCTCGAGTTGCTGCTGAGCGAACACATCGGCGACTGTGAGGCGCCCTGCCAGCGGCTCTGCGCCATCCACTCCGAGGTGCCACGCATGATTCGGGAGATCAAGGACGAGAAAATGGACGACGCCATCGCCACCATCCGGCGCGACATGGCGCTCCCGGCGATCCTCGAGCGCTTCTGCAACGCCCCGTGCGAGAAGGGCTGCCGCCGTACCATTCACGATGAGGGTGTCTCCATCCGCCATCTTACCCGCTACGCCGCCGAGTGGGATCTCAAGCGGGAAGCCCCGTACATCCCACCCGCCAAGGAGAGCACCGGGAAGACGGTTGCCATCGTTGGCTCCGGCGTCACCGGTCTGGCCAGCGCCTATTACCTTTCGCTGGTAGGCCATTCACCGACCGTTTTTGAGCAGAGCGATCACCTAGGCGGCCGCCTGTTGACCGAACACGACGAGGAACAACTGCCTGCCTGGGTCCTTGAGGGGGAACTAAAAGTTCTCCGCGGCATGGGCGTCGAGTTCAAGACTGGTGTTGTTCTTGGCCGGGATATTTCACTGGCGCAACTTGGCGAACAATTCGGGGCTGTTTGTCTTGCTCTTGGCCAATCTGAACCCGCTTCGCTTGAGACGCTTGGCCTTGAGACCACCGACAAGGGGATCAAGCTCAATTCCAAGACTGGGCAGGCTCTAATTGAGGGCGTCTTCGCCGCCGGCAGCGTCGTCAAGCCGCAACCGGCCATGCTCAAGCTCGTGCAGGGTGCCAAGGGCGTGGCCGAGTGCATCAGTCAATTTTTGAACGGGGAATCCATCACCGGCATCGTCGAGATGTACAACCACATGATGGGTCGGTTGCAGGAGGGTGAGATCGATATCTTCGTTAGCGGCGCGAGCCCCATTCCTCGGGTCGATCCCGACGGACTCGAGTTGAACGGATTCAGCCAAGCCGAGGCCGAGGAGGAAACCACTCGTTGCATGCACTGCGACTGCCGTGCCAAGGACCACTGCTCCCTGCGTATTTACAGCGACGAGTACGGCGCCAAACAGGCCGAGTTCAAGGGCGAAACCCGGGCCAAGCACGAGCACATCAACCAGAATGCTGGTGCTGTTTACGAGCCTGGCAAGTGCATCAAGTGCGGCCTCTGCGTGCGTGTTACCAAGGACGAGGGGGAGGAGTTTGGATTCACCTTTGTTGGGCGTGGTTTCGACGTCAAAGCCGGCATTTCACTCAACCAAACCCTCGATCGAGGCCTCGAGAAAGTGGCCGGGAAAGTCATCGAAGCCTGCCCCACCGGTGCCCTCGAGGAAAACGAGAAATACCAACCAGTGGCGCCCAAGGACGTGTGATTGGGCCAGTGCGGCCTGTTTGGTCAAGCGGAGTGGTTGACAAACCGGGCCAAGATGTTCACGTTCTCCCGCTGACCCGATGAGTGGGGGGTGCCCCCCCAGCAGTGGCCTTGGCCAAGTGTAATAAAAACAAAAAACAAACTTATGACTAAAACGACGACGACAAGACGCAGTTTTCTCAAATCTTCACTGGCCACCGGCACCGCTGCATTGATATGCGGCACGAAGGGGCAGGTCAGCGTGCACGGCGCGAATGACCGACTACGCATCGCGGTGGCTGGCCTGAACGGGCGCGGAGGCAGCCACATTGGCGGCTGGCTGGGCCAGAAAAACGTGGAAATCGCCTACCTGATCGATCCGGACACAAAGGCGGTCGACCGCAAGATGTCTGAGGTCAAAAAGAAGACCAAGGGCAAGTTCAACACCAAGGGAATTTCGGATATTCGAGAGGCTTTGGCTGACAAGTCAGTGGACGCGATCTCGATCGCTGCGCCGAATCATTGGCACTCGCTGATGACAATCTGGGGTGCCCAGGCCGGCAAGCACGTATACGTCGAGAAACCGATGAGCCACGACGTGCACGAGGGCCGTGTGGCGGTCGAGGCGCAGAAGAAGTACGGCGTTGTGATCCAGCACGGCACGCAGACGCGCAGCAGCGCGAATGTCGCCGGCCTACACGAGATGATTAACGCCGGCAAATTCGGCAAGCTGAAGGTTTCGTACGGCTACTGCTGCAAGCCGCGGACTGGCATCGGATTCAAGAGTCCATCCGCGCCGCCGCCCAACTTGGATTGGAACCTGTGGCGCGGCCCGGCTGTGATCGACACATACCATGACAACTATGTGCACTACAATTGGCATTGGTTCTGGGAGACCGGCAACGGCGACCTGAACAACCAAGGCACACATCAACTCGACGTGGCGCGCTGGGCGATGGATCCATCACTGACGAACCCGGTCCGTGCGATGGCGATTGGCGGCCGTTTCCAGTGGGGCGACCAGGGCGAGACGCCAAACACTATGTTTGGCATCGCCGAGTACCCGAACGGCCAGACACTGTTCTTCAACGTGCGCAATGTAAACTACGACGGGTATCAACGCCAGGTGGAGAATGAGTACTACTTTGAGGATGGTGGCCGGATTGTCCGCGGTCAGTATTACGCAAAGGGCAGTGACAAGGGCGAGAAGCTTTCGATACCCAACGGCAAGGTGACCCCGGGCGGCAACTGGGGCAGCTTCATCGCCGCCTGCAGGGCGGGCGACCCGAGCATGGCCAACGGCAACGTGCACGACGCTCACTATGGCTGTGTGGCCGGGCATCTCATGAACAACTCGTACCGTCTTGGCAAGAGAGTGCCGTTCAACGCCAAGTCCGGCCAGTTCGGCGATAACAAGGACGCGTACGAGCATTTCATGACGCTGCACAGTGTCATGAGCGACGGCGTGAAAGTGCCGGAGAACGGTGCCGATTACGTGATCGGACCGTGGCTGTCGTTCGATGCGGACAAGGAAATCCACACCGGAGTGCATGCCGCCGAGGCCAACGCACTGCTCAAGGATTTCAATCGGCCCGGATTTCAGGTGCCAAGCGTCCGCAACGTCTGAGTACGCGGCATCATTTTTTCAGCTTGGCCAAGCGGCGTGACTGCTTGGCCAAGTTTCTTTTAATCGACAGAGATCAATCGGAAGAAACCCGGCTTGACGGAGGATTTCGTAGGAATCGTCGTGGATCCCGAACCGGTGATGGCCTTGTTGTAAGGTTGCCAGTTTGACAGGTCGGTTGACGACTGGATCATCCACTTGCCTGTGCCGGGGACGTTGTAATGGATGACGATAACCCCGGCTGAGTTGAGCTGGATTGCCATTGAGGAATGTGCTCGGATTGGCTGGATTCGGTTCGTGTGACGGGCGTTTTGGCCAAGCATGGGCCAAACGGAATCCGCAGGGCCGGAGCTGGAACTCTTGAACGAGTAGAGTTTACCGTCGTTGGAGCCGATGTGGACGATCCCACCGTCCCCAATGACGGGTGATGATTCAATTGCACCGTTGGACTTGAACTTCCAGCGCGTCGAGCCGTTCCTGCCGTCCAGCGCGTAAATTGTTTTGTCCCATGAACCGATGTAGATGGTTCCATCGCTTCCGACTGCTGGTGAGGAGCAGACTGGGTTCCCGGTCTTGAACTTCCAGACGAGCGCGCCGTTTGTTCCCTTCAAGGCATAGACATTGTGATCCCATGAGCCGATGTAGACTGTCCCGTCAGGTCCGATGGCGGGTGAGGAGTCGATATCCCCTCCAGTCTCGAACGCCCATTTTTTTGCGCCGGTTTTTCCGTCGAGTGCGTAAAGGCTGTCATCCCATGAACCGATGTAAATGGTACCGTCGCTGCCAATGGCGGGTGAGGAATCGACGTCGCCCCCTGTTTCGTACTCCCACAGCTTGTCGCCTGTCTGGGCGTCCACCGCGTAAACCTTCCAGTCAGCCGAACCGAAGTAAACCACACCATCGCGGCTGATGGCGGGTGAGGAGTTGATTCTGCCAGCTGTCTTGAAGGCCCATTTTTTTGCGCCGGTTTTTCCGTCCAAGGCATAAAGGTGGGTGTCCCACGAACCGGCGTACACCGTTCCGTCATCGCCGATTGCGGGGGATGACTTCACGCAGTCCCCGGTGATAAACTCCCATTTTTTGTACCCCTGTTTTCCGTCGAGTGCATAGATTTTTTTGTCCAACGAAGCGAAGTAAACCGTGCCATCTGTACCGATTGATGGCGTGGATTCGATGCTGTCTTTAGCAGAAAAGCCCCATTTGACAACTTGGTTTGTCACGTCAATCGCCCGGATGACGCCGCCTTGGTCAGCCACATAAAGCGTGCCGTTCGCTCCGATCGCTGGGGAAGTCCGGATGCGAGCGCCTATGTTGAATTTGCCGAGTTTCCTTCCTGGCAGCATCGGGGACAGAGGATCGGTTTTGTAACTAAAAAGCTCATCCCAATCGCTCAGGCCGTCGTTGTCCGTGTCCCATTGTATCGGGTTCGTCTTGTGAATAACCAGTTCGTCGCCATCGGAGAGGTTATCCCCGTCGGTATCGGCCAAGGAGGGATTGGTTTTGCGTTTGTTGAGCTCATCAAAATCGCTGAGGCCATCTCGGTCGGTATCTGCGTGCCTTGGATCGGTGCCGTACACGTTGAGTTCGGCCGCATCTGTCAGACCGTCGGAGTCGGAGTCCTCGTTGCCGTCTGGTGTGCCGTTGCTATTGGTGTCGATCGTCAGCGGATTGGTGTCCAGCACGTGTACCTCATCGCCATCCCTCAAGCCGTCTTGATCGGTGTCGGCTGTTTCGGGATTCGTTCCGTGAGTGTATAGCTCGGCGAAGTTGGTGAGTTCGTCTTGATCAAGATCCTCTTCACCGTCGAGGATGCCATCCTTGTCTGAGTCGGCGTTCCGCGGATCGGTGTGAATGCCGACTTCGTCGCCGTCAGTTATTTTGTCTCCATCTGTGTCGGCCGATGTTGGATTCGTTTTGTGAAGGTTTATTTCCTCGGTGTCGGTGAGCCCGTCCCCATCACTGTCGGGCAGGTGGGGATTCGTCTTGTGGGTGTTGATTTCATCGCCATCACTGGAACCGTCCCCGTCGGTGTCAAGGATAACAGGGTTGGTGCCGTACAAATCAAGTTCGTGAGTATTGGAGAGGCCGTCGGAATCTGAGTCTTCATCGCCATCCAAGATCCCATCCCCATCGGAGTCTGCGCTGCGCGGGTTGGTGTGTAGCGTGTTCACTTCCATCCCATCGTTGATTTGATCTCCGTCGGAGTCCGCGACCTGAGGGTTGGTGTTGTGGGTGTGGAGTTCCTCGGCATTGGTCAAGCCGTCGAGATCGGGATCTTCTTCAGCATCATTTTTGCCGTCTCCGTCGGAGTCGATTTGGAGCGGGTTTGTATTGAGAATGTTCGATTCAGCCCAGTCTGTCAGGGTGTCCTTGTCCGTGTCTGCATCGCGGGGATCGGTTTTAAGTAAAAGTTCCTCGCTGTCGGTCAGGCCATCTCCATCTCCATCTGCCGCCGTTGGATCTGTGTTGTGGATATTCAATTCACCCCAGTCGTTAAGGCTGTCTCCATCGGTATCTTGAAGTAACGGGTTTGTTTTCAGGGCGATTTCATTTCCGTCAAGCAGAGAGTCACCGTCGGTATCAGCGTTGATGGGATCGGTTTTATGTGTGTTAATTTCATCAAGGTTTGTAAGCCCATCCGTGTCGGCGTCTTCGTCGCCATCAGAAAAGCCGTCCTCGTCGGTGTCAATTTTTAGCGGATCTGTTTTGAGGGTGAACAATTCGGTTCGATCGCTCAATTTGTCTCCATCCGTGTCTGAAGCCAAAGGGTTGGTGCCGTACTGGTATAGTTCATCGGAATCGGTCAATCCGTCGGCGTCGGTGTCTTCGCCTCCATCATGGACTCCATCCTTGTCAATGTCGGCGATTGTTGGATCAGTTTCTAACTTTATTTCATCTCCGTCGTTAAGTTTATCACCATCGGTATCGGCATCCACCGGGTTTGTCTTGTAGATGGATAATTCATCAAGGTTGGTGAGTCCGTCTTTGTCAGCATCTTCGTTTCCGTCAGGAATCCCGTTGCTGTCGGTGTCGGCGAGAGATGGGTCTGTGTTCAGCCTGTTTACTTCAAGCCAGTCGGTTAGTTTGTCTTGGTCGGTATCGGCGGTTATTGGTGAAGTGCCATACTTGTTGATTTCCTCCAAGTTCGTCAGGCCGTCAAAGTCAGAGTCTTCATTTCCGTCTGTGATGCCATCGTCATCGGAGTCTCGTGACAACGGGTTTGTATTCAAAACATACACCTCAACACCGTCACTGATGCCGTCATCGTCTGAATCGAGCAGTCGGGGATCGGTTTTAAGAAGTATTTCCTCATTGTCATCGAGGCCGTCCTGATCAATATCTGCTATCATTGGCGGGGTGCCAAACGCATTGATTTCCTCTGCATTGCTCAATCCGTCGGAGTCCGCGTCCTCATCGCCATCACTTATTCCGTTGTCATCTGTGTCCTGTTTAAGTGGATCTGTTTCGGTGATATTTGTTTCCGCCCAATCATCCAGTTTGTCTCCATCCGTATCGGCCAGGAACGGATTTGTGTTTAGGGCCACCTCCTGACGATCAGTCAGCCTATCCTCGTCGATATCTGCCTCCAATGGATTGGTGCTGTGAACGTTGATTTCATTAGCATCGGACAATCCATCTTCGTCAGAGTCTTCATCCCCGTCACTGATGCCATCGTCATCGGAGTCTCGTGACAACGGGTCCGTATGCAAAATATGCACCTCATCTCCATCGATTAAGCCATCCTGATCTGTATCTGGTGCTTTGGGATCAGTGTTGTTGAAATTCAGTTCCTCTGCATTGCTCAATCCGTCGAAGTCCGCGTCCTCATTGCCGTCAATAATTCCGTTTTCATCGGTGTCCATTTTGAGGGGGTTGGTGCCAAGGACGGTTATCTCGATTCCGTCAATGATGCCATCGCCGTCGGTGTCCGCCACCAAGGGATGAGTTTTGTGGATAGGTCCAACCCGATCACGGATGTACTTAAGTTCTTCCACATCGACTATGCCATCGTTGTCCGAGTCCTCAAGGGAATCTATGGTGCCATTACCATCTGTATCGATTTTCAGTGGATCTGTTTTTAGAATTCTCAACTCATCCCAATCACTAAGCCAGTCCCCGTCGGTGTCCTCGCTCATTGGATTGGTTTTGTGGATGTACAGTTCTTCTGCATCCGAAAGACCATCCGAGTCAGAGTCCTCTTCGCCGTCAATTATTCCATCCCCGTCGCTGTCTGGGAGGTGAGGATATGTGCCAACAACGTTCACCTCGTCAGCATCCTCGATTCCATCCTCGTCGGAGTCTTTACTCAGCGGATTCGTGCCCAAAACATTCACCTCGACACCATCATCAATTCCGTCCAAGTCTGTGTCGGTCATCGTCAGGGCAGTGCCGTGTTTGTTGAGTTCTTCTGCGTCCGTAAGCAAGTCCCCGTCGGAGTCCTCTTCGCCGTCGGCAATTCCGTTGCCGTTGGAGTCCTGCAACAGCGGATCTGTGCCAACAATGTTCACCTCGACTCCGTCACTGAGGCCATCCCTGTCAGTATCTACTTCTAGTGGATCGGTTAGGTCGTTCACCTCAACTCCGTCATTAATACCATCTTGATCAGTATCTTCGGATAACGGATTAGTTTTGTGGAGCTTCACTTCGTCGCCATCATCGAGTCCGTCCATGTCAGTATCTTTTACCGTTGGATCGGTTTTGTGGATGTTCAACTCATCGCCGTCATTGAGACCGTCAAAATCAGAATCAGGGTCATTGGGGTATATAAATTCCCACGAAAGGACAATTTCATACCACCCACTCAAATCAGCACCCTCAACTACGGCTTCAACATCCACTGTCATAAGCCCGGATGATCTTGGCTCAACACTAACAACTCGAAACTCCTTCCCACCATCTTTAGGTGAAACAACAGTTCCAGGCCTAAAAGGCATTAATTCCCACACCACCTCGAGAGAACCATCGGCGTGATGCTCGACGACATCCTCACCAATTTCCTCAGCATTCAGTTGAAACCACCCTGTATCTTCTGCCCAATCATATGAGGTTATTTCTATAGTGTGAACATTTTCCACACTCCAGTCTAACTCAAAACCGTTACTTAGTCCGTCGTTGTCATCATCCTCATCAATATCAAATACCCCGTCACCGTCGGAGTCTGCTTTATTAGGATCACTATTGCCTAATCTAGTTTCCCACCAGTCGAGCAAGCCATCATTATCCGTATCCGGCGAAAGTGGATTCGTGTTGTGGGTTTTCAGTTCGTCACCATCGCTGAGATGATCACCGTCTGTATCAGGATCCGCTGGATCGGTTCGATGGGTGTCGAGTTCTTCGACATTCGAAAGGCTGTCACCGTCGGCGTCCTCATCACCGTCAATTGTCCCATCCCCATCGGTGTCAGGTTTCGTAGGGTCGGAGAGGGCCCATCCATAGCCGTCGATCTCGATGATCTCAGCGATGTTGAAGAAATCGACAACATGAACACTATGAACCTCATCGCCGTCAGTGAGTCCGTCGCCATCGGTGTCTTGAACCATTGGGTTCGTGCGCAAGCGCATCTCGCCTCCATCATTTAACCCGTCTTGATCCGTATCTTCTTTATCGTCAGTGATGCCATCGTCGTCGGTGTCGTTTTTTAGAGGATCGGTTTTTAGGGTGTACAGCTCGTAGGCATCGGTAAGATCGTCTGAGTCGAAGTCCTCATCACCGTCAATAATCCCGTTACCATCCGAGTCGCGTTCCATGGGGTTAGTCTTCAAGACATCAATCTCATCGCCGTCAATTAACCCATCACCGTCACTGTCTGCCACCTTGAGGAGTGTTTTGTGGATGTATAACTCATCCGCATCGCTTAACCCATCTGCGTCGAAGTCCTCGTCTCCATCAATAATATCATCCCCATCTGAATCTGGATCAGTTGGATTCGTGCCCAGCAATAGCACAATCTCATCTCGGTCAAAAAGACCATCATCATCCGAGTCGGGTAGGGCAGGGTTTGTGGAATGGGTGTTTATTTCCTCGAAATCAGTTAGCTCGTCATTATCTGTATCCGCAGTTTTTGGGTTTGTGTTATAGACATTGATTTCTTCTGCATCGGTTAAGCCGTCTGCATCGGTGTCGTCGTTGCCATCCATGATTCCATCCCCGTTGGTGTCTTTGATCAGCGGGCTTGAATGCAGCACGGTCACCTCGATTCCATCACCGAGTCCGTCTCCGTCTGTATCAGGCTCGAGTGGCTTGGTCTTGTGGGTGTTGATTTCTTGGCCGTCACTCAGGCCATCTCCATCACTGTCTGCTTCCTTCGGCTTAGTATTGTGAATGTTTACTTCTAATGAATTGCTTAAGCCGTCCGAGTCGGAGTCTTCATCCCCGTCATTTGTCTCGTTTCCATCTGAGTCCATTTTGAGGGGATCGGTGTTTAATTCATTCAGTTCAATGTTGTCATTCAGTCCATCCCCGTCTGAGTCGGCTTTGAGGGGGTCGGTTTGAAACTCCACCTCTTCTCCGTCATCTAGGCCATCCTTGTCGGTGTCTGCTTCGTCGGGCTTGGTGTTAAGAAAATTCAGTTCTTTTGAGTCGCTAAGTCCGTCCGAGTCAAAGTCTTCATCTCCATCAATTGTTTTATCCCCATCTGTGTCAGCCTCCAAAGGATTGTACCCCAAGATACGAAACTCATCGCCGTCACTGAGTCCGTCTCCATCTGTGTCTCTAATGGAAGGATTGGTTTTGTGGGTGTTTATCTCATCGCCGTCGCTTAGGCCGTCCTGGTCTGTATCCGTTACTTTTATGGCTGTTCCGGTTTTATTCAGTTCATAGGCATCACTTAGTCCATCTGAGTCGGAGTCCTCGTTTCCGTCGGTTATGCCATCCTGATCTGTGTCAGCGTTTAGAGGGTCGGTTTGCAATATGTTATACTCTACACCGTCACTCAATCCATCCTTGTCGGTGTCAGCGTTTAGAGGGTCGGTTTTGTGGGTGTTTATCTCATCGCCATCAATAAGGCCGTCCCTGTCGCTGTCCTGTACCTTGTGGTCAGTCTTATAGTTGTTTCGTTCATCGGCATCGGTAAGACCGTCTGAGTCGAAGTCCTCATCCCCATCAATAACTCCATCACCGTCGGTATCATCTTTTAAGGGATTTGTCCCCAAGACATTAAATTCATCGCTGTCACTTAAACCATCATCATCTGTGTCCAGTTTAAGAGGGTCCGAACCTTTATATTCAAGCAAATATCCTATTGGGCGATTAAAATCAGATATGGATACACTATCATTCCAACCAAAGTGCGTTCCATAAATGTCTTGAGAACCCGTATTATAATATTTTTTGTATGCCTCTGCCCCATAAATTTGTAGATAATGTTCCTTATTATTACTATTGTCCGGCTCGGATCCCTCGCTGATCCAATGACTATAATTCCAGTCTTCTCCGGTTACCCACTCCCATTTTCCTTCTTCATTTTCATTGGTTCCTCCAATCCACAAACTGGGAACTTCTTTATGCGTCCTGTTTATCAAATTAAATATAATAATATTTTCAGATGCATCTGTGATTGTTGCGAGATGACCGTTCCTTTTTTCAGCATCCAATTTAGCCTCTTGCCAGCTATATTCGCCTCTCACAACAACATAATTCTTTTCCTTTCCATCTGAAATTCCATCGTTGCCTGTGTCAGTTGAATCTGGGTTAATTCTGTGTGCGTTGACTTCATCAGCATCGGTAAGACCGTCTGAGTCGGAGTCCTCATCCCCATCAATAATTCCGTTGCCATCCGAGTCAGGTTCCACGGGATTAGTGTTGAAGATATGAATCTCATCGCCGTCAAGCAACCCATCCTTGTCGGTGTCTGCCACCTTGGGTCTTGTTTTGTATGTTATCAGTTCATCAGCATCGCTTAATGTATCTGAGTCGGAGTCCTCATTTCCATCAATAATGCCATCTCCGTCAGTATCATTTTTCAAAGGATCAGTTCCCAGTATGCTCACTTCCATTTGATCGCTTAACCCGTCCTTGTCACTATCCACCTCCAAAGGGTTCGTCTTGTGGATATTGATTTCCTCGCCGTCGCTTAGTCCGTCAAGGTCACTGTCACTCGTTGAAGGGTCGGTTTTATATTTGTTTATCTCATCGCCGTCACTGGAACCGTCATTGTCCGTGTCTTTCATTACCGGGCTTGTCCCGAATCTCTTGAGTTCATCTGAATTTATTAAGCCATCGGAGTCAGAGTCTTCATCACCGTCTTTTATGCTGTTGTTGTCTGAATCCTCGTTGAGAGGATTTGTTTCTAGCACATTCACCTCAACCCCATCACGAAGGCCATCCCCGTCAGTGTCGGGCATGTTGGGATCGGTATCATGGATGTTGACCTCCTCGCCATCGCTCAAGCCGTCGGAGTCGGAGTCCTCGTTTCCGTCATTTGTTCCATCCCCATCGGAGTCGATTTTCAAAGGATTACTGTTAAGTATCTTTACCTCAATTCCGTCACTAATCAGATCGTTATCTGTATCAGCAACTGAGGGATTGGTTGTTAAGGACACCTCCTCACCGTCGCTTAGTCC
>PCAH01000124.1 GCA_002730485.1 Dehalococcoidia bacterium
GAGTAGGCGACGCCGAAGCCTTCATTGATGAGACCAGTCGCCAAGGCACGACCAGCGGCAGGTGCGCCTTTATAGATGAAATTCTTCTCTTGAGGCTCGTTCCAAACGTTGCGGCGGTAGCTGCCGTCCCGGTTGTTGAAAGGAGCGGCTTCCAGTTGGTCGTAGGCCAGGATGCAGAAGGGAGGGATGATGTCTTCTTTGAAGTTCTCGTACTGGTCGTCGCCCCAGATCAGGACGATATCGGGGTTGAAGTCATCGATCGCGGTCCTGATCTCACGGAAGCTCTTGACCAGCCTTTCGCGGTGTTCTGCGGCCGACTGCAAACCCTCGTCTTCCCCATATTCCACGCGCATCGGCTCGGGCCAATTGGTGGGAATCTTCATATCCTCGGGGACTTTGTCGTTGTTCCGCAGGGTGCGTGTCAGAGGGAATCCGCGGTCTTCATCCGGGGTGATCAGTGGAGGGTAATGGGTGGTGCCGGCACCTAGGATATCGCCCATGCTCGGCCTCCTGGTGACCAGAGAGTGGTCATCTTTTGATGTTTAGTATTGGTAATTCGCTTGGTTGTAACAGAGGCAATTAGCAGTGTCAAGAATGTTGGGTTCTTCGTAAACAGCAAACGGTATAGCGTCGCAAATTAACGACGAAATGCGTCAGACCAAACATGTTGTCCCTTGGGGCGTGTGCGCTGATAATACCCGGTATATCATTCCTACAGATGGTGAAACAAACATGAGTGCGATTTCAGATTACACGGCCTTGGTCGAGGCCGTGGAGTCCCAGCGGGAGCGGCTTCAGGGGCCGTTACAACGAGATGACTTCTGGGGTGGCATCATTGCCACCCGGTTTCGGGCTGATCCAAAGCGGCAGATGGAAGACAATTTTGACATCATGGCGGCGTTCGTCAGGCCAGATGACGTATTCGTAGATGTAGGTGGCGGCGCTGGTCGGCTCAGCCTGCCACTGTCCTACCGGTGTCGGGAGGTTATCAATGTTGAGCCATCTCCCGGGATGGTCCAGCAGTTTGATGAGTGCGTGGAAGAGTTTGGGATAACCAACGCCAGTTCCGTGCTGTCGGATTGGTCGGATTCGGAGGGTGTGGAAGGAGATGTGATCCACGCCGCCAACGTCACCTACTTCGTCAGCGACATCGAAAGATTCGTCAACAGGCTTGAAGCGGCGGCTAGGCGGAGGGTGATCATATCCATCTGGAGCGTCGCCAACCCGATGCACAACGCGATTTTGTACAAGATGGTCTACGGCGAAGACCAAGCCCTGGTTCCTGGCCATCCCCAATTGCTGCCCGTCCTGTGGGAGATGGGCATCCTGCCTGATGTACGTTTCCTGCCGCAGGACACCACCTTCGATGGGGTGATACAGGAACCGAGTTATCCCCAGACAAGGGAAGACGCGGTGGAGATGGCGAAGGCGGGAATCTGGCTGGCACCCCACCACCAGGATCGGGGCGAGGCGGTGATCAGGGAGAGGTTTGATGAGCTGTTCAAGCAGGAACCGGAGGGATTCGTACCACTGTGGTTGCCCGATGCTCGCCCGGTATTGGTCACCTGGGAGCCAGGCCAATCCGGCTGACTATTCAGCAAACAACCGGGCAACATCAGTAGGAGTTGTCTTGTTACCCGGCCTTTCAACGAGGATAATATCTCCGTTGTAGTACTCAACATAATGTTGGGCTTAAAGAGTCTAGCTCTAATCAATCAATCAATTGAACGAAGCGAGGTATGGATATGGACTGGGGAATGGAAAACCGGATGGCGCGATTGATTCAACCTGATGGTCACTGCATGTTTTTGCCCATCGACCACGGGTATTTCCAGGGCCCGACGCGGATGCTGGAACAGCCTGGTGAGACCATCAAGCCACTGCTTCCTTATTCAGACGCTCTTTTCGTGACCCGAGGCGTACTGCGGGCGGTGGTTGATCCGGCCATGGACCAGCCGGTGATCCTGCGGGTGTCCGGCGGCACCAGCATGGTCGGTGAGGACCTGGCCAACGAGGGTCTGACCACCTCCATGGAAGATGCAGTACGGCTGAACGTCGCCGCCGTTGGTATCTCAGTATTCATCGGCTCCGAGTATGAGAAACAATCCCTACTCAACCTGGGCAAACTGGTGGATGAGGGCGAGAAATATGGGATACCGGTGATGGCGGTCACCGCCGTGGGCAAAGAACTGGAGAAGCGGGACGCCCGCTATCTGGGATTATGCAGTCGCATCTGCGCCGAGTTGGGCGCCAAGGTTGTGAAGACCTACTGGTGCGAGGAGTTTGAGAAGGTCGTGGGAGGTTGTCCGGTGCCGGTTGTCATGGCTGGCGGCCCCCAAGCCGACACCGAGCGAGAAGTCATCGAGTTCGTCAAAGACGGCATGGACCGCGGTTCCATCGGGATCAACCTGGGCAGAAACATCTGGCAGAGTGACTACCCGGTTCCCATGATCCGGGCCCTGCGGAACATCGTCCACGAGAATGGCACCATCGACAGCGCCCAAGAGATCTTTGACAGCGTCAAGGCTGAGAATGGCCGGGTGGCGTCTGTACCGGCTTAGAGTTTCGTACAATCCCCATTAATTAGAGGTAAGCCGACATGCGTGTCGCAATGTACTACAACAACCACGACGTGCGCGTGGAGGAAATGCCGGTGCCCGAGATCGGCCCGGGGGAATTGCTGGTGAAGGTGGAAGCGAGCGGCATCTGTGGCAGCGATGTCATGGAGTGGTACCGAATCCAGAGAGCGCCGATGGTGCTGGGGCACGAGGTCGCTGGCTCCATCGTCCAGGTAGGCGCTGGTGTTGACCGGTTCCGCGAAGGCGACCGGATGATTGTCACCCACCACGTGCCGTGCAACGCCTGCCACTACTGTCTCAGCGGACACCACACCGTTTGCGACACCCTTCGCGAGACGACCTTTGATCCCGGCGGATTTTCCGAGTACCTGCGTGTGCCGTCCATCAATGTGGACCGGGGCGTGTTCACAATGCCAGATGGAGTCTCATTTGACGATGCGGCGTTTGCCGAGCCGCTGGCCTGCGTCTACCGGGGCCAGAAACGGGCCAATATCCAGCCAGGACAGAGCGTCATAGTCCTGGGAAGTGGACTCGCCGGTCTGCTGCACATAAACCTTGCCAGGGCCTTGGGAGCCGGCAAGATCATCGCCACTGACATGGTTCCAGCCAGGCTGGAAGCGGCCAAGAACCTGGGAGCCGACCACACGTTCCTGGCCAACGATGACATCCCCGCCCGACTGCGGGAGGTCAATGATGGTCGTTTGGCTGACCTGGTAATCATCTGCACCGGCGCTCCGCCAGCCCTGCAGCAAGGCATGGACTCGGTGGATCGCGGCGGTACGGTGCTATTCTTTGCACCCACGGAACCTGGCGTGAATATCTCAGTATCGGTGAACGATATGTTCTTCCGAAATGACGCCACGTTCACCACCACCTATGCGGCGTCGCCTGGCGACCTGTCCACAGCCTTGGAGATGATCTCCTCTGGGCGGGTGCAGGTAGGTCAGATGATCAGCCACCGGTTGGGACTGGACGAAGCGGGTTTGGGGTTCCATCTCACCGCGGAGGCCCAGTCGTCTCTGAAGGTGATCATCCAACCCCAGAAGGGGGCGTAAGCCGCTTTCGTATCTTCGCCAAGAAACCGCAAGGCTACCAAACGCCAAACCGGCAGTTATGCTTTGGTTCTGCGCCTACCCTCTCGCCGTAGGATCGCTGTAGGCAAGCTGGGGGTAGTTTCATTTCCCCGAGGGTATTACATCTACTTTGGCAGTGCCCTGGGCGGGTTGAGGGCCAGGACCGCCCGCCATTTGCGCCCCGACAAGAAACTTCATTGGCATGCCGATTACCTGAGCGCCGAGGCGCCGTGGTCCCAGGTTTGGGAGATGGCCGACGGTCAACGTTGGGAATGTGAGTGGGCCAAAGAAGCCTCAGCGCTGACCGAATCAACCCGAGGTATAACCCATCCAGCACCTGGCTTCGGGTCGTCAGATTGTAAATGTCTCACTCACCTGATCCGGGTGAACTACCCCCAGGAGGTACGGAAGCTGTTGCGAGCACTATCCCCTGCGCCACGCCGGATTAGGTTGACGGCTACCTAGCGCGCTGTACTATCATAGCGGTCACAAATCACACACCCCTCTTGGGTGTTGGCCTGCGATATCTACCCGGAATACCGCCCTTAATAGAAGTAACTATTCGCGTTTGAGTCAGGGAGGTCGTCATGGAATTAGGAATGTTCCTGGAATTCCCGGTAATTGAAGGGGGCACTGAGAAAGATGCCTTTGACGACTCCATAACCTTAATCAACGAAGCGGAGAAGCTGGGCGTGGACTCCCTTTGGTTAGCGGAGTATCACTTCAACCCCGGGCGGGTCATGGCTTCGCCTATAACCATCCTCAGCAACGTCGCCGCTAGAACGGAGAACATCCGACTGGGCACAGCGGTGATACTGCTCCCCTTGACCAACCCTCTGCGCGTGGCAGAGGAGATTGCAACGTTGGACTTGGTCAGTGGCGGCCGTGTCGAGTTCGGCATCGGTCGGGGCACTTTCCCCAACGTACATGAAGGATTCAACTCACCCTTTGATGAAAGTCGGGGCCGTTTTGACGAGAGCCTGGAGATCATCCTCAAAGCATGGACCGAGGAAACATTCTCCTTTGAGGGAGATTTCTACAGCTTTGGAGATGTGACGGTTACGCCAAAGCCCTACCAGAACCCCCACCCTCCCATAAGCGTTGGCGTGACATCGGTGGAGAGTTTCGCGGTGACCGGTCGGATGGGGCACAACATGATAATCAACCCCTCACGTGTGTTCACCTTGTCGGGACTTAAGCCTCAGATTGAGGAGTACCAACAGGCCTGGAAGGATGCTGGCCACAAAGGCCGAGGCAAGGTTGGACTGAGAATCCCGATCTACCTGTCCAAGGATGCTCAAAAAGCCCATGATGAGCCCATGGAAAGCGCTATGTTCTCCATGGGGCGGCTTTCTGACCGAACGGCCAAATACGCTGGGTACCGGGGGACGACCGGGGACTGGGGCGCAGAGGCCGAGGTCATGAGGAATATGTCCTATGACGATTGGTTCCGGGACAAGGTGGCCTACGGAACTCCCGAGGCAGTGACCGATAAGTTGCAGATGCTGACCGAGGAATTGGGCCTGGATCAGATCATGTTCGAAGTCAACTTTGGTAACAAGATTCCCCTTAACCGCCAGTTGGCGACCATCCAGTTGATGATGGAAAAAGTGGCCCCAAATCTTCAGTAGATTGGGTTTTTGGAATGGAATATGCCCTTGCATCGCGTTTAATATGCGTAGGGAACATTAGCGTTTCGGTTTGGAAAATAGATTTTAAATAGCGTCAAACAAGGGATAATAGAGATACTCAAGGATTGGGAAGGATTGGAATCATCCTCACTGCAGGCTAATAATGCCCATCAGGTATTATCCAATTTACCGATTTTGTGCTAGTATCTTTCCAACTCCGTTTGTAGCGGCTCCGAATAATCCCGATCAAAATCATAGAAGAGGTGCTCTAGGAAATGGTTCAAGCAGAGATTAAGACTAGATTCGAGGTTGGTCCTATCACGTTCATCGCACGACATGAACTATGGGACGGTAACATCCAAGACCACGCGGACCAGGGGATTTCCATCGTGGTCCAGGGCGTAGTCGCCGGCGAAGAGAAGACACTACTTCGCTTCAACTGCTTCGACATCGAGCGAAGCTACATCTATGGTCCCGAGAATCCTAATTTGAAGATCGAGAGTCCCATGATGCTGGCTGGCCGCACAGAAGGTTCCACCGGCATGGGCAAGCTCTACCGGATGGACCCGACAGCTGATGGCAACCCCATCGGTTGGACCATCAAGACCCTTAAGTCCAAGCTCCCCGACATGTTGGACCGAGCTGGCTATCCTGAGATTGCCAAAGAGATCAATCTCGAAGACTTGATGGAGATCCTTCCCGAGCTGGAAGCGACAGCCCGCGAGCTCTTCGTCTCCAAGCGGAACGTTGTGAAGCACAACCGCGGCACTGAGATCTTCGAAGCCGGAAACATCCGCTTCGGACTCGAGATGCGCCGCCTACCCGTTGGTGACGGTGGATTGGCCATTCACGTATTGTCGGACATCGGTGGTTCCACCGAGAAGTCCTACGTTGAAGAGACTGAACTGATGGCATTCGACCTTTTCTGGGACGGCCCTCACTACCACTATGGCCCGAGGAACAAGAATCACCGGATCTACTGGGACAGGACTCTGGTACAGGACTACCTGGGATGGGTTCTGGACAAAATTGAAGGCAAGAAACTTGGTGCAATGATCGAGCGCGCTGGCTATCCTGGCGTTGCCGCTGACTTGGACCAGGATATGATCGATGCCGTTCTTCCCGCGTTGACCACCAAGGCACGCGAGATGTTGGACTTGGGCGAATCTTTGACCGGCCACCCTGGCCTGCCATTGGATCCCACCCCCAACTTGGTCCCGAACTAAGCAATCGGCCAAAGTTAATCAGGCAACAAAAAGAGCCCCGATTCATCGGGGCTCTTTTTTTATTTGCCAGGAGATTTGCCGCTTGGAGGTTAGCTGAAATAGATATACAGGGCTATGATCACCGCCGGAATCCCAATAACCACTGAGAGGCAGGCCAACTTTGTGATGCAACTCGCTATGGTGAGGGGCAGCTTCAAAAGTTTGATTGCGAAGCTCAGCGGCATGGTTACCAGTCCAAATAGTTTGAACATTGGTTAGGCCGTTGCCCATTGAACGCCGTTCAAGACCATCTTCTGGAATTCAGGCGACTCAAAGCTCTTGCCGTCATGACCTAGAAGCAGGGTGAAGACCTTTCCCTGGCCATACGACCGAGTCCAACCGAGGGGGAAGGTGCCAGCCGGCATGTGGGTGTCTTTCCGGTCCGGACCCCAGGGCCAAGTTCCTTCCTCGGAGGTTCCTTCCAGGAAGACATCGTTGTCACTCTTGTACTCAATGCCCATATACAACTCGTCGTCGGTGGAGAAGTCGGATACTCCGGCCACACCTGCGTGGCCAGCTTGTTTGACATTGACTGTGAAGTTTCCGTAGGGGGGATGGAAGCTGGTACCGGAGATCCAGCCGCCGCCGGTGATCTCGGCGAACTCTGGCCAGTAATCGGCGCCGCAGCCGGAGATGTGCAGGCAGACGAATCCCTTACCGCCCTTCACATAGTTGATGACGCCGTTCTGTTCTGCTTCGGACAGTTTCAATTCTTTGAAATCAGCGGCATTCTCCCGCCGTGTGTTGAACACCAGGGCGTCGTAGCCGGACATACCGGATGCGTCCGCCAACACAGACGCGTCCTCGGTTGTTGTGACATCATGGCCAGCCGACTTCAGAAAGGAGTCGAGGATGGGTGTGGATTCTTCATACGGGTGTCTTCCACCGGATATTACGAGCAGTTTCACTTCTGTTGCCTCCAGGCTGTTTCTAAAATTAATGCTTACGGGGCGGTATTATACGCCACTTACCCACAGGAAATCGGACGGGGTGATCAGGAAAGGGTCACAAAGCGGGAGTGGCAACATCGCAGAGCAGGTCCAAGGCTTCATCTACATCCGGCTCCGGGGTTCAAAACATCAATTCGTTAAAGTCGTATCTGGGAGGACTAGTCGCGTTTTGGTGTCGGTTGATTCCGTCAACTGGTAACATGCTACGGCATACATCGAACCTGAAATGAAACCAAAGATGCGAGTGAGGACCGATGAGCGATACAGAAAGCCCACAGCCAGGGGTTGTAGTCACCAAACTAGAGGGCCGAGGGCCGCTGAACCTGCTGGGTCGGGATACCTTCTTGGGGTTGAAGTCTGAACTGGACCGCCTGGACCAAGACCGGAGCGTCAGGGCGATAATCCTCACCGGCTCGGGTGATCGGGCCTTCTCCGCCGGGGTCGATCTCCATCAGATGAAAGACCTTGATCCAGCGGATGCCGAATCGTTCATCAGCGCATTGCACGGCCCGGCCAGGAAGTTGCTCACGATGGCTGTCCCAGCCATCGCCGCCATCAAAGGTCCGTGCTTGGGTGGCGCCTTGGAGCTGATACTGGCCTGTGACATACGCATCGCCACCGAGGATGCGATTCTGGGATTGCCTGAGGTGCAGGTTGGGATACCGTCTGTCATTGAGGCGTCGCTCTTGCCGCCGACCATCGGACTGGGGAGGGCAAGACGGTTACTGTTGACCGGAGAGACCGTTAACGCGTTAGAGGCGCTGGCGATGGGGCTGGTGGACATTGTCGTGCCGGAAGACGCTCTAATGGAAACGGCCCACGAGATGGCCGATACGTTTGTGGGGATGAGCCGTGACGTTCTGGCGTCTCAGAAGGACATTGTCACCAAGTGGTTGGAACTGGGTGAAGAGGATTCCGCCAAATTCACCATTCAAGAATTCTCAAGGATCTTTAATACTTCAGCGCCCCATGAGGGAATGTCAGCCTTCTTGGAAAAGCGGAAACCCAACTTCGAAGCTTAGCAGGACCCTACCAGCCGATGGGTGGTTCCCTTTCCTGTAGCACCTCTCCGAAGAGGGTCAGCACTTGGTGGACGTCCAGCACGACTATGGCGGATTCGATCTCTGGGTCGGTTATTAGATCGGCATCGGTGAGTCGTTTGATGCCGTCCTCGTAGACCGGTCCCTGACGGTGGACGTAGGACGTGCAGCGAAACTTCCAACCGATCTGACGTTGGGCGTGGCGAAAGAGCATCACCACCTTCAGGTTTTCTTCGATGTTGCCTGATGGCATGTGCCCGCTGCGGTCCCGGTAGATGAAGGTATGGTCGTCGGTGGCGAGCATGGTCCCGATGTAGGCACAGTTTGGTGTTCCACTGGTGTCTGAAGTCGCGATTACACATGGGTTACCGCTGAATCGGGAGTTGCTCACCAAATCCCGCATTTCCTCGGTTAGTTTTATCAAGAATAGTCTCCTTGGGTATCTAGTCAGAAAAAGTTAGATGGGAAACCAGCCATGGCTCCCCGCCACCGCTCCAGCTATGGTTACCAAGCTTAATGTCAGCATAATCATGTGGAAGACTTGAACGAAAAAGAAGGTCTTCTCTGGGTTTGTTGCAGCATTTTTTGAGAAGAGGCGGTGCAGGAATAATGGCTCGGCGATAAACAGCACGAACATGAACAACGCCCAGACCATCGTCATCGCATGGATCCACCAGAACCGGGGTTCGGAATAGCGATTCCAGGCATCTATGTAATCCAGCATGTAAAAGCCAGATGCACCGGCGATGAGGATTACGAACTTGGCCTGCCAGGCGAACCGCTTTTCGATCAGTTCAAAAAGCTCAACCGAATTCACATCCGACCTGAACTTCCTCAAAGTCGGAATCAACACGGTGGTAACCATGGCGACACCACCGATCCAGAGTACGACCGCCACCACGTGGATAACCCGGGCCAATGCAAACTCGTTCA
>PCAH01000125.1 GCA_002730485.1 Dehalococcoidia bacterium
GACCTCCGCCAGAACCTGGGGGCCGCTGGGCAGTTCAACCTGGCCCAGCACGTAGGGAATGTCGCCAGGCCAACCGGCGGGCGGGATTCTCACGATGGTGAAACTGAATAAGACACCCTTGTCGCCCAGGTCCACGGCCACAAGGTCGGTGGACGTGCACTGCTGGCAGAAGATGGCAGGGCCAAAGACCGACGCTTCGCACTCGTTGCACTTGAACCCGATCAAGGTGCCGGTACTGGAGTCGTCGCTGGTCAGTTGAAGTCGCTGAGGGTCGATGGAAACTGGGGTTTCGGATGGTTTTGAGTCTGACATAACAGGCATTATACAGGCCAATTGACCGGATATGCCCTAGGTGTTAGCTTGCCGGTACAACCGGGTTACCATAAAATGCCTGTGACTGCTTGGTGACTAGCTCAAGCGGCCAACCACACTGACTGATAGCGGGGTTTTTCCAAAGCATGCCCACTGATATAAACAAGCCTTGGGAGCAGTCCCTGGGACAGTTCCTAGCCGAGGTCGTAGCGCGCGACCCAAACAAGACCTTCATCGAGATCAGCGGACTTAGCCGCACGTACCAGGAGTTCTGGGACGGCGTATTGAAGTCCGCGTCCATGTTCACCGAGTTGGGAATTGAGAAAGGGGACCGGGTCTGCCTGTTCATGCCCAACTGCATCGAGTACGTCTACTCCTGGTTTGGCCTGTCGGTGATCGGTGGGATCAGCGTTCCGGTGAACACAGCATACAAACGGGACGAGATGGCCTACATCCTAAACAACGCCGAGGCCAAGGGTCTGGTCACCGACCCATCCCTGGCCGACGTAGCCGGTGCCGCCGCAGACCTGGCGCCCAGCGTTGAAATCAGGCTGCTCCGGGGTGTTGAAGGCACTGTCCCCGAAGGCTGGACCGACTTCGGAGTTGAACATGAGGCCAATGCCCCACTGCAAGTGGTGCCGGAGATATCTCCGCATGATATTTCAATGTTGGTCTACACGTCCGGGACCACTGGCAACCCCAAAGGCGTCATGTGCACCCATTTGATGTACGTGGCCGCCGGACAGGGCTTTGCCCATTGGACCCAGGCCACACCAGAAGATCGGTTCTTCACCTGCCTGCCCTACTATCACGCCAACATCCAGTACTACTCCACTATGGGAGCCCTCGCCGCCGGGGGAACGCTGGTGGTAGTCGATCGCTTCAGCGCGTCTAGGTTCTGGGGGCAGGTACGGGAGGCTCAGGCCACAGTGGTCAACTTCATCGGCATGATGATGCCGGTGCTCTCCAAGAACGCGCCATCCGCCGACGACAAAGACAACACCGTGCGGCTGTTCTACGGCTCACCCTCGTTCCCGCCTGAGTTCCTTGCGGAGTTCCAAGACCGTTTCGACACCGACATAATTGTGGGCTTTGGCATGACCGAGACCTGCTTCGGGACAATTGAACGCATAGGCGCGGCGCGTCGTGCTGGTTCTTCTGGCGAACCTAGGCAGCACCCGCAACCCGGTTTTGAGAACCAGGTGCGCATCGCAGACCAGGTGACCGGAGTCCATGTGGGCGTGGATACCGTGGGCGAGATCACCATCCATAACCCAGCCATCATGCCCGGTTACTGGCGTAACGAAGAACAGAACATCGAGACCTTGCGCGACGGCTGGCTCTACACCGGTGACCTGGGCTGGGTGGATTCGGATGGGTTCCTATATTTCGTGGACCGCAAGAAGGACATAATTAGGCGCCGAGGAGAGAATATCTCTTCCCAGGAAGTGGAGAACGTGGTCAAGCGCCACCCCAACGTGCTGGACTGCGCTGTTTTGGCCGTGCCGTCTGAACTGGGCGAAGACGAGGTCAAGGCCTACGTCACGCCGCGTGAGGGCGCAATACCCGATCCCGCCGAATTGGTCCACTGGTGCGCCGACAACCTGGCCTATTTCAAAGTCCCCCGCTACTGGGAGGTCAGGGACAAGCTGCCTCGCACACCAAGTCTTCGCGTTAGGAAAGATGTCCTCCGCCAAGAGAAAGAAGACCTCATAGAAGGTTGTTTCGACCTTGAAGCAGCCGGGATAAAACTACGCTAAAAACTGAGAGCTAACGAGGAACGATAATGGCCGAGAAGAGATACTGGCTCTTTAAATCAGAGCCCACCGCCTATTCCTTTGATGATCTGATGAACGACCCCGACGGCTGGGCCGAGTGGGACGGCGTCCGTAATTACCAGGCCAGGAACATGATGCGCGACGATATGAAGGTGGGCGATAGCATCCTTTTCTACCACAGCAACGCCAAGCCCATGGCCGTGGTGGGCATCGCCAGCGTGGTCCGGGAAGGGTATGACGACTTCCACTGCCTGGATCCCGACGACAAGCATTACGACCCCAAAGCCACTCCGGAGAAACCCATCTGGTCCATGGTCGACATCAAGGGAGAACGACCTCTGGCCCGTCCGGTGACCTTGGCTGAGATCAAAGAAAACCCCAAACTACAGGACATGCTGCTAATCAAAAAAGGCATGCGTCTGTCCATCCAACCCATCACCAAAGAAGAATTCGACGAGGTGGTCGCCCAGGGCGGCAAACCCGCGTAACTGCCCAAACAAAACCGCTCATCCTGAGCTTGTCGAAGGACCCGCATAAGTCATCGCCGCGTTGAAGCCGGCTGAATTTGAAACGATGGTTCGACAGGCTCACCATGAGCGGGATGTACTGTACCAGCGGAATACTGACCAAGAGGAATAATTAATCCCCTCCCCCTCGCAAGGAGGAGGGCTAGGGTGGGGGCCGATACTCACCGCAGCCGAGTAAGTATCACCCAACCAACCCACAAACGAGCGGAACTGCCTGAAGGGAACGAAGAGGATAGAAACCACTGATGAGTGTTTTTTGGAGAGACGTCAAACGGGGACAGAACCTTTACGTTGACGATGCGGAAGGTAACGAGGAAGTCATCGGCGGGTACCGAGAGAACAAATCGGGCGTAGACGCATATGCCAGGACCTTCGGGTATGACCCAGACCGCTCCAGGAAGGGATTCGACTCCGTTGAGGCAGCCAAGCTATTCGTAGAGTCCTTTAGTCCCTGGGAGATCTTCGGCGTCCGTGACGCGACGGTCGAACTAGAATCACGACCGAAGCTAGACTAGGTCCACCTCCCTGGTAAAGGAGCGAATATGTCCAGACTACCAACCTCTCCGCAAGCGAAGCTGCCACCAGAAGCCCAGACCGCGTACGACAAGATCGTTGGCTCTGGATCGGGGCTATCCACCACCCTTCAATCCCTGTTCGCCAATCCCCAGTTGGGAGTCGGTTTGGCAAATCTGCAAACCTTGGTCAACAAGACCGGCTTGGAACCGTGGGTGATCTTCACTGTAGCTTTGACGGTGGCCCATGAACGAGATAACCAAGCATTGTGGGAATCATTTGAACCGCTGGCCCGAAAGGCTGGGGTCAGTAACGCGGTCATTGAAGGCATCGCCGCCGGAACGCGCCGCGCGGATTGCTGCCCAAAGAAGGCATCTGGGTGCACTTTGCCAAGGAGGTGCTACAAGACAAGATGCGTGATTCCACCTGGCAGGCCACAACCCACCTGGCTGGCGATGAGGGAGCCGCGGCGCTGGCCTTTGCCACCTGCTACTACGATATGATGTCGCGGCTCAACCGAACCTTTGGCTTGGAATCTGCGTAGTATAGTGAGTACTGCGGTTCCAATGACTGACTCTTCTGTAATGCCGATACTGGTGGAGTAGATGCACCAAAGTCGATACCTCGTTAACAGAAATCAACTGAGACTTTCAGCTATATTACTGGTCGGCATCATGTCCGCTCTCGGCATAGGTCTGGGCTACACCTTTGGATACACCTTGGCCATTCTCTCGGTCGCTGGGGTGCTGGTCGCTTTGGGAGCCATAGCAGGGACCATAATCGGCGGTAGAACTTTGGGTGGGTTCCTTGCCGGACTCCTCCTAACGGCATTGATGGTCTGGGTGAGCGGTATCTTCCATTTCATCGGCGGGGTGGTCGGATTGTTGGCGTATAGGATGGTCTGTGAGACTGGGATCGCTGGCCTCTCCTGCGCTGCCACCTCCTGGCCCGTTATCTATGCCATCGGATCGCTCGTCGGTTCTCTGGTGGTCTTATGCTGGATCGTAGGTTCGGTCGTCCTTGATGAAATCAAGTTCGATGTCAACGCCGACCTAACCGTGACTGTCCCGGACAAGAAACACCGGCCCGGCGAAGATGTAGTTGTCCGTGTCGATGTTTCATCTCGAGAGGACTTCTTCTTTCGAAGGGGCGTGTTGCGACTTGTCAGCTGGGAGGTGATCCACACCGAGAAAGGCCCCGTCGAGCATGCGCTATGGTCCTCGGAGAAACGATTTGGGAATAGCACCCGCTTGATCGACCGGCAGGCGCATAGCGAGGAGATCACCATATCTCTGCCCAAACGCTGGGAGACAAATTTCGCCGGAGCCTTTTGGGGAGTCAGAGTTACCCTGCATATACCCGGCGCCAAGGATATTCAGATGGGACGAAGGATCTCTGTTTTGGGGGACCAGTCTCAGGTGCCGGCGTAGCTATAACCTACCGACTCAAGAAACCGGCTGGGCAAGGGAAGATCAAACTTGACAAATAGTGACAAACGGGCTGCTAAAGCGTTCCATGAGGCAACCAAGCTCAGCTACATCAATCTGCTGACCAAACCGCCTCTTTATAAAGCCTATCCCGGGCTCGAGTCCATCCCGCTGCCGGAGGCAGACGCGCTTGGTATGCCGACCTTGGAAGCCGTGTCAGGTCCCCCTGCTCCAACGGCGGCTCCCCTTGATCTGGCAGTTATCTCCCAACTGCTGCATTACTCGGCGGGGCTAATCAGGAAGAGCGTCTCGGCTTCCGCGGGTGAGGTCCACTACCGCGCTGCGGCATCCGCTGGGGCCCTTTACCCCATAGAGCTGTACCTGGTCTGCGGTGAACTGGAGGGACTGGCCCCCGGGGTCTACCACTACTCTCCCGCTGACCACTCCCTCACCAAGTTAAGATCCGGTGATTTTCGGGGTAACATCGCCGAGGCTGCTGCCGACGAGACATTGGCATCGGCGCCCGCGACCATCATCAGCACATCGGTCTTCTGGCGTAGCGCCTGGAAATATCGCACCCGGGGATATCGGTATTGCTTCTGGGACAACGGGACGGTGTTGGCCAATCTCCTGGCGACCGCAAAGGCAGTGGGCCAGCCTGCCCGTGTCATCGCCGGCTTTGTAGACCTTCAGGTGAACTTGATTCTGGGTGTGGATTCCAGGGAAGAGGCCAGCACTTGTCTGGTGGCCATCGGCTTTGCTGCTGGGTCGCCCGAAGCGGCCTTGGATTCGTTGGGGCTCATCGACTCTGGAGACCTGGGTTTCAGCAACGCCATCCCGTATCCAGAGTCCGACCAGCTCCACGCAGAAGCTGCACTGACCTCGGCCCAAGAAGTAGCCGATTGGCGAATCGATGCCCCAGTCAGAGAGGCAAATCTACCTGAAACCATAACATCCGCACCACTGGGTGAATCCATCTCCCATCGGGGATCGACCCGGCGGTTCGCCAGGGAGCCAATCTCACGTGAGCAGTTGTTCGCGCTGTTGGCGGCGTCTTCGGTGACTATGCCAGCCGACTTTGGAGGACAATTAACGGAGCCGTACCTGATCGTCAATGCAGTGGATGGGTTGGCATCCGGTGCCTATCACTATTCCAGGGAAACGTTAGAGTTGAAGCCGCTCAGGGAAGGCGAGATGAGGAACGAGGCCGGACATCTGTGCTTTGAGCAGGCCTTGGGGGCCGATGCCAGCGCGGTTGTGTTCTTCCTATCTGACCTGGATTCAGCGCTGGACCAGTTGGGGAATCGCGGCTACCGGTCCGCCCAACTTGAAGCGGGGGTTCTGGGTGGGAACCTGTATATGGCCGCCCATTCCCTGGGTTTAGGCGCTACTGGCATGACCTTTTTTGACGACGCTGTCACGGCGTTCTTCTCGCCCCATGCCGCTGGGAAAAGTCTCATGTTCCTGGTGGGCTTGGGCCGCACTGGCACTCCGAACCAGGTGCGGCCCTTCCGGTCTAAGTACGGGGTGCTGAAAGACTCACTGGCACGCGGCGCAACAGGGGAGCGTCGGCCCGTTCCCGACTGGCTCTACAGCAACTAGTGAGCAATACTACCGGATGGAATTCTTGCGGATGTGCTCCAGAGCCATCTGCATGTGCCATTCCATAGCCCCCAGTCCGACAACCCGTACACCCATGTCAAACAGCCGCTTGGCAGCTGCAGCCATTGAATCGAAGTCCGGTGAGTCCAGGCCCATGTTGTACATGATGGCCGCGCCGTTTTGTTCGGCGGTCTTGACCGCATTCTCCACCAGGCGCATCACCTTGGGATCTTCATACTTGAACGGGACACCGAGTATCTTGGTGACGTCACCGGCGGCCAGCCAGACCAGTTCAATGCCGTCTACGGCTAGTATCTCGTCCAGCTCATTTAGGGCTCCCTCGCTCTCCACCGTGGGGACGATCAAGGTCCCAGCGCGTGTCTTTTCGGCGTAGTCCGGGAATTCGTCTGCCGTCCAAAACCGGCGCAGGTGTATCTGGCGGTGCCAGTCGTTTCTGAGTTCAGCTAGGTCTCTCACCTCTTGTGCCGAGCCCACGGAGACTGTGACTGCAGTGGCACCCAGGGACAGGGCACGGGCGGCGTCGGAAACTGTCCTCCGGTCGGTGCCGTCAGCCCAGGGGAACGACTGCACACGGATCATCGGGGAGATGCCGGTGCCTCGGGCGGCCCGAATCAGATGGGCGATGTTATCCCAATCGTGGGCGGTGAACATCATGTCGGCCATGAAGCAATCTATGCCAGCGATGCCCGCCACTTCCACCATGTTGGGATGGCTGAAGACGTAGGCACAGAGCGATGGCTTGCCGCTCTTAAGGTTGGCCAGCAGTCGGTCCGTTTCTTCTGTGGGAAAAAGCACAATACACCTCGGGAAGTCTTTGTCGAATATTTGTTGAGGGGGAGTTTAGCCCAAACCAACCTTGGGCACAAAAAGGGGCGTCCCTTTTGCTGGAACGCCCCTGCTAGGTTCAGGTTGTGCTGGCCTGCTTAAGACGTCACACTGGGTTTCTTAAACGTCGGGATAACTTCTTTGGCGAATCGGGTTAGCTGTTCCTTGAATTGGGCTTTGGTCTCGCCCATGGGGAACCCGATCATGATCTGCTCCATACCCGGGTACTTCTCTTCAATCTCTTTAAGGTAGGAGATTGTGGACTCGGCGTCTCCGGCGAACCAGGCCTTCTTATCGAGGGTCTCTCGGAAATCAACTCCGGCTGCGATGTGTCGGGCCACACCACCGGGGCCCACCTCGGCCATCTGTTCATCGGTATAGCGGAGCATTCCCAAAGGCGCAGCAAACTTCACGTGTTCCTCGAACAACGGCTCCAGCGCCTTCTCGGCCTTGGCAACGGTGTCATCCAGATAGGCCCACAACCCGATGCCCAAATTGCCGCCCAGAGGAAGGTCGCGGCCATACTTGCGGTTAGCCTCCTGGAATTTGTGCATGTATTCGTCCACGTAGTCGGTGTGGGTACCCAGTATCATTCCTTTGATACCGTGCTTGGCCATGAAATCCATGCCGCGCTCGCTGCCCGACACCACCGGCTGCCAGGTCTCGACCGGGTGCACCGGACGAGGCACCACCGTGATGTCCTTGAGGGTATAACCTCGGTAGGGCACCTCCGGCGGAATGCTGTAGTGCTTGCCCTGATGGGAGAATGACTCCTCATTGAATGATTTCAACACGATCTCGACTTGCTCTTCAAAGAGCTCCCGGTTGGAGTCTGGGTCCAATAGGGGCGCGCCAAAGGTCTCGACCTCTCGGGTGTGGTAGCCTCTTCCAACTCCAAAAATCACCCGGCCTCCGGTCAGGATATCGGCCATGGCGAAATCTTCCGCCAACCGGACAGGGTGCCACATGGGCAGGATGTTAAACCCACAACCAAACTTCAGATTCTTGGTGAACTGAGAGAGATATTGGCTGAGCATCAGTAGATTTGGAATGCACTCGTATCCCTCCCTCTGGAAGTGGTGTTCGGCCATCCAGAGGACGTCGTAGCCGAGTTCGTCCATCAGGATGGCGGCTTCCTTGGCTATATCAAAGGCTTCTATCAGTCGTTCATTGGGATACCAACGGTCATCATGGGGAATTCCATCGAAGCCGATGCCCTCCCCTTCCAAGACGTGGCCGGCATACAGGGTCGAAAATTGTGTGATCAAGTTGATTTACTCCTTTGATTGACCAGTTGATTGTTTTGGGGGTCTAAGTCTAGTTTTTGGTATCTTATCTCGGGTTCAGTGATCCACGAACATCCAACAGCCCCGATTTGCGGGGGCCGATTGGCAATTGATGGCTTGAGTGTCTTGTCCAAATCCATGCCCGGGATTTGTGACAGTATAGCTCACCGGCTTTGGACTGCTCGTCGGTGCGTGCTGGGGTGCGTGAGTATATAATCTGCCACATCAACTAAAGGCATTGCTTGAGGCTGGAGCGGTCGCAGTTGGGCTTCCGGCCATGCGCCGCAACAGGCCAGCACAATATTTGAATCTTTGCGAAATAGAGGAGAGTTGGACATGGAAAAGGTAGGATTTATCGGACTTGGGAATATGGGCGGCGGCATGGCCGGAAATATTCAGAAAGCCGGATACGAGATGGTGATCCACGACATTAACGAAGGGGCCACCAGACCGTTTCTGGAAGCTGGTGCCCACCTGGGAAACTCGCCGGCGGACGTTGCCGGCCAGTGCGATGTTACATTTACGTCCTTGCCTGGTCCCAGAGAGGTTGAGGCAGTAGCCGTAGGTCTGGAGGGTGTGCTGGAGGGTGCCAAACCGGGGTCTGTGTATATCGACCTGTCCACCAGCAGACCAACGTTGATCCGTGAACTGGAACCCAAGTTCAGGGAGAAGGGAATCCACGTTTTGGATGCCCCGGTGAGTGGGGGGAAATCAGGGGCCCAGAGCCGGAACCTGGCCGTGATGGTCGGCGGCGATAAAGAGGTGTTTGACCGGGTTAAGCCGCTGCTTGACGCCTTCGGTGACAAAGTCTTCTACGCCGGGGAGATCGGCGCTGGATCAGTGGCAAAACTTGTCCATAACATGATTGGCCACGGGGTGCGTCAGGCCATCGCTGAGGGCATGACCCTTGGCGTAAAGGCTGGCGTGGACACTGAAGCGCTCTGGCAGTGCATCCGCCGTGGATCCCTTGGCCGGATGAACGTTCTCCATGAAGGATTCGTTCGCAGCGTGTTCAAGGGGGAATACGAACCGGCGGGGTTCGCGTTGAACCTGGCCCGCAAGGACATTGGCCTGGCCACCGAGTTGGCCAAGGAGTATGACGTACCCATGCCTGTTGCCAACCTTGCCGAGCAGCTGGCTATCCAGGCTATGAACCGTGGCTGGGGCAACCAGGACAGCACGGTAATCGTAAAGCTGCAAGAGGAGATGGCTGACGTGGAGCTAAGGGCAGACATAGATGTCACCCAGTCGGCCAAGTTCATCACAACCCATCCCGACGCTTAATAAGCCTTAGCTCAACATAAGAATTGTCAAAAAAAGACC
>PCAH01000126.1 GCA_002730485.1 Dehalococcoidia bacterium
ATCCCATGATCAGGCTGACAACGCCGTCGTAGTTGACGGTCATCACCACGCTGGACTGGAAACCGCGATTGGGCCAGTAGCCACAGGCCACGCCCCGGCCGGTTCCCTTCTCGATCTTGGACTTGTAGTGGTCGTGGTTGCGGGCCGCTTCAAGACATTCAACCAGACCGATCTTTCGGGCGACCAACCCTTCGATGCGGCGGGTGCCTTCCTTGGCCGCGTTTAACAGACGGAACTCAATTGGGTCTATCTTCAGCTCAAGGCAAATCTCATCGATGAGAGATTCCACGGCGAAGGCTGCCTGGGGCGAGCCAGGTGCCCTGTAGGCCGCAGATTTGGGCTTGTTGACCACCACGTCGTAGCCGTCAACCTTGCCGTTCTCGACGTCGTAGCAGGCGAAGGCACAGACGATGGCCTGCATCACCGGGGAGCCAGGGTAGGCGCCGGCGTCCATGGCCATCTCAGTCTCAACGGCGGTCATCTTGCCGTTGTTCTTCACGCCGATCTTGACCCGCATCCAGGACGCTGGGGCCGGTCCGGAGGCTTCAAACACCTCGGCCCGTGTCATCAGCGCTTTGACCGGGGTGCCGGTCTTCTTGGAGAGCACGGAGCAGATGGCGTCCAGGTAGGCGGTAATCTTGCCGCCGAACCCTCCGCCGATCTCCATGGGAGTGACTTTGATCTGGGATACTGGCAGCCGCAGGATGTTGGAGACGGTGGCACGAACCTGGAAGGACCCTTGGGTGCTGGTCCAGATATTCAGCTGGCCGTCCGAATTCCAAAATGCCGTTGTGTTGTGAGGCTCGATATAACCCTGATGGACCGTGGCGGTTGTGAATTCTTTCTCCAACACCAGGTCAGCGTCGGCAAACCCCTTGGCTAGGTCGCCGGTCTCATAGCTCATGTGGGCGGCGATGTTGCTGGGTTTGTCAGAGGTCTCACCCATGTCGTTGGTCCGCAGTTCTTCATGAATCAACGTGGCACCGGGCTTCATGGCCTCCCGAACGTCGACTATTGAATCCAAGACTTCGTATTCAACCTCGATTAAGGCCATAGCGGACTGGGCCACGTGACCATTCACAGCGGCAACTGCGGCAACCGGGTGGCCTTTGAACAGTACTTTGTCACTAGCCATCATGTGGTCTGATGCGAATTTAAGTGGTGTGTAATCCCCGCCCAGTTCCTCTTTGGAGAGGGAGGCGAATGGCAGGTCTTTGGCGGTGATCACCGCCCGAACGCCAGGGAAAGCTTCCGCCTTGCTGGTGTCGATGGACTTGATTCGGGCGTGGGGATGGGGACTGCGCAGCACCTTTGCTTGCAATGTTCCGGTCAAATTCGTGTCGTCGCCATACCGTGCCCGCCCGGTAACCTTATCCACACCATCGGGGCGCACCGGGCGCTTGCCGACAACATTATATTCAACATCCGATAGAACTTGGTTTGAGGTCATTTCGTTACCTCCATAAAATTAAAACCGGAGTCCTTTTAATTAAATAAGGACTCCGGTTGAATGCCAATGATCGATGCCTGTTATTTGGCCTTGCTTACCTGTAGTACGGCGCGGACGATCTTATCGTAACCGGTGCATCGGCAGAGGTTGCCGGCCAACCAGTGACGAATCCGACCCTCATCGGCAGCGGGCTCCTGGTCCAGCAAGCCCTTCGACGCCAGCAAGAATCCAGGGGTGCAGATGCCGCATTGCAGCGCAGCGTTCTCAAGGAACGATTGCTGTAGCGGGTGTAGTCCCGCGGGAGAGGCCATACCCTCGATGGTGGTGATGTCCTTGCCTTCGGCTTCTACGCCGAGAACCAGACAAGAGTTGACGATCCTGCCATCCATGATGATGGTGCAGGCGCCACAGTTGCCGTCGTTGCAACCCTCTTTTGTTCCGGTCATGCCTAGAATGTCACGGAGACATTCCAGCAGGCTTTGGCGAGGCTCACATAGAAAGTTGATTACCTCGCCATTCAAAGTAGTCTGTACTTGGGTGACTGCAGCCATGGTTAACCTCCCCTGGCTCTTTCGATGGCGTTGTTGAGAGTCCGACGAGTCAGCACACCGATCAGGTGGGTGCGCTGGCGGATGGTCCCGCGCATGTCGGTAATGGGCTTGGCAGCTGACTGAGCAAGCTCAGAAGCGGCCTGGATGGTGTCTTCGTTAACGGGCTTGCCAGCCAAGCTGTCACCGGCTTCCTTGGCAAACACCGGTGTGGGCGCTACGGACGCCAGAGCGATACGAGCAGAGACGAAGTTTTGTCCCGACGCGTCAAGGACCACGCTGCTACCGACGCCGGCAACGGCAATGTCCATCTCGTTTCTGGGTGTGAAGCGTTGGTAGTTGGCGCCTGAGTTGGCGACCGGAGCCGGGAGGGAGATGGAAACTAGGATCTCTCCATCTGCCAGGGCATTTCGTCCCGGGGCAGTGCACATCTCTTCCACCGGCAACTGCCGTGTGCCGTTGGGACCTGCGATGTTGCAGATACCGCCTAAAGCAATCACGATGGGAATAGAGTCACCGCTGGGTGCTGCGTTGCAGATGTTTCCACCAATGGTGGCCCGACCCTGAATCTGAATCCCACCGATCAATGAGGCAGAGTCCATCAGTCCGGGATAGGCGTTAGCCAGGGTCTTGTTCTGATAAATCTGATAACAAGGCACGGCCGCGCCAAGTGTCAGGCCTTTACTGGCATCATAAGAGACTTCATTTAGTTCTGGGATGCCCTTGATGTTTACGACTAGGGGGGCGGTCCGACGTCCGGCGCGCATCTGCACCAGCATGTCTGTCCCACCGGCCATAATCCGGGCTTGGTCTCCCTTTGAAGCCAAAGTCTTTACGGCTTCATCAATACTACTAGGTGATACAAAATCAAACGGTTCCAATAGGGCACCTCCTGCGCGGGGAATTATAGCATCGCTGGATACACGGTCAAGCTTTAAAATACAATTCGTATCGTCGTGTCGGGGCCAACAACGGATTTACGAGCTCTGCTGTAGCCTCAACTCACGTTATTTATGACCATATATCAAACTAAATTAAACAATGGAGAAACAACAAAATGGTTCAAGTACAGACACCATATCGCATCAAAGGAAATGTCCTAGAGTCATGTAACTGCGAAACTGGCTGCAACTGCAACTTTGGCGGCTTCCCAGATCACGGCAAATGCGAGGCCATAATCTGCATTGATGTGACAGAAGGTAAATTCGGTGACGTGGACCTATCGGGAATGAAGGTCGTTTTGGCTGTCAAATGGCCCAAGGCCATCCACGAAGGTGAAGGATCCGCGGCAATCTTCATCGACGAATCCGCCAGTGAGGCGCAGGTAGGCGGTATCGCCACCATCCTGACTGGACAGGCGGGCGGAATGCCTTGGGAAATCCTGGCCACGACTCTCACTTCCCTCGACGGCCCCCACATGAAGAAGATCAACATGGAAGTCAACGGTCGGAACAGTGGGTTCAGCATCGACGGAGTCTTGGGGGTCAAATTGCCCCCCCTGATCAACCCCGTCACCAACGAAGAGAACGAAGTTCACATCGTCTTCCCGGGCGGCGGACTGATCTGGGACGATGGCAACACCTGCACCACCTCGGTGATGAAGGTTGACCAAGGCGATATCAAATTCGACTACCCCGGCCAGAGCGCGTTCTTCGCTCCGGTAGAGTGGACGAACCAGTAATCGCCTAACCGTAATCAATCGATTGGTTACTTCTTGGACCTAATAAACTTGCAATACGGGGGTGTATTTCTTGCCATCCCCGTATTTCGTAAAGAGACCATGCAAACTTCCCAACGAATAGAAGCACTTGTAAAAAGAGACCGATGGATCGTCATCGCCAGTGTGGTGGTGGTGGTGGCAATAGCCTGGGCCTACACGATCTATGTTGCCCAGAGCAATTCCGGAATGGACATGTCTATGAGCATGGACTCCGGAAATGTCAGAGATTGGACCGGCGTCGACTTCTCACTGATGTTCGTCATGTGGGCCGCGATGATGGTGGCCATGATGGTTCCCAGCGCCGCACCCATGATTCTGCTATTTGCCACAGTCAACCGCAGACGCCAGGAACAATCGAGACCGTTTGTCGCCACCGGAGTGTTTCTCTCAGGCTACCTGGTGGTCTGGACAGTCTTTGCCCTTATCGCGACTTTCGGCAACTGGGGATTACACCAAGCGTCATTACTCACGTCGATGATGGGAGGTAGTTCCAGTGGTTATCTCGGTGGAGCGCTCCTGATTACTGCCGGAGTGTTCCAATGGAGTCAGCTTAAATACCGTTGCTTGACCCATTGCCGCAGCCCACTCAGCTTTTTGATGTCTGACTGGAAAGAAGGCACTGGCGGGGCGTTCACCATGGGGCTATCCCACGGACGTTACTGCCTTGGTTGCTGCTGGATATTGATGGCCCTGCTGTTTGTGCTGGGGGTGATGAACCTGGTGTGGATCGCGGCTCTGGCAGCTTTTGTGCTGGCTGAAAAGGTTGTCCCTGGCGGGGAGAGAGTCTCCAAGGTCACTGGAGGCCTGCTTGTTGGTTGGGGCGTTTGGGTCGTCTTAGCCGCGGCCCTATAAGCTCGCGTCCCTAGGCTGAGGTGGTCTCTTCCACCCGCTTTTTTACGTTCCCCAATGTCTCGAGCAGGGTTCCACCGGAAAACTCCACCCGTTCCAAACCGCTGATCCCATCCAGTGAGGAAATAGATTTCGCCTCAGTAGATCGGGTGATTGTGTTCAACGCTGCTCGCCATGGCACGTCATTGCTATCTTCCTCTGAAGCACCATCAGCTAATTCACCAGTTGGCAGACCGGTGGTGTGAAAAACGATGCCGTTGTCATTGCTGATCAGAACCAGTGACGGTATTTGCACATTGGAGAGGCCAAGACCCGGTATCAGCGCCGCGCAAGTGCTGGAAGAACCATGCTGGCCGAAGATCACGAGGTCATGAAACCCGGCACCGAGTTCTTCAAAGGCCGTTCGGTAAACGCGGAAGATGTTATGTGCTCTGATGTCATCTCCCCCGGCAAGGAACAGTGCGCATACCGGGAAATCGGGCCCGGTGGCAGAAGCCAAACCATCATGCCATTTGGTCAATTTCTCCAAATCATGGCTGTCGGGAGTTTCTTGGTGTTCAGCTCGAGCCATTATTTACTTTCTTCCTTCCTGTAATCCGAAGAGCATGGCGTAGATCAAATCATTGATCGGTGTGGGCACACCACTTGCCAACCCTGCTCTAACCACCGCACCGTTCAGCGCCTCTAGCTCCAAAGGGCGACCACCCATCAAGTCGGTGTGCATCGACGCCTGTAAGTCCGGCAGATGTTCCTCTATATATCTGACAGTGTTGGCGACCATGTCTGGGTCCAGAGCAACGCCGCTGGCCCGACCGACCGCATCTATCTCCGCCAAACAAGCCAAGACAACCTTACGCCAACAGGGTAGGGGCATCAACTCGGCCAGGGTAGCTCTAGCCAATGTCGTAACTCCGGCCATGGTGGCTATGAACAGGAATTTTCCCCAGAGTCCGGCGGTGATATCGGGAAGTACCTCGGCTGGGATTCCTGCAGCGACCAACGTGTCCCGAATGGTCACACAGCGCGCCGATTCCTCGCCGTTGGTTTCACCAAGGATGATACGGACCAGACTCCCCGTCTGCTTGACCACCCCAGGACCCAACATGCCAGCCTCTATGAACGCAGCGCCTGGAATCACCGACTCGGTGCCAAGGACGTTCGCGGCCGCCACGTAACTATCGATGCCGTTCTGCAGGCACAAGACTGTTGTTTCTGGGCCAACAAGGGTTTCCATGAACAGCAGGGCAGGGCCGATCTGGTAGGTCTTAACGCATATCAAGGCCAAATCGACGGGCCCCACCTCGATTGGGTCGTCGGTGGCGAAACATTGGACGGTGAACTCCTCGTCATCCCGCACAACCTTCAAGCCGTTGGTTTTGATGGCTTCAAGATTGGCTCCCCTGGCAATTAGTGAGACGTCATTCCCGGCACGGGCGAGCATCCCACCAAAATAGCCGCCGGTGCTGCCAGCTCCCATAACCGCAATCCGCATATCTCTAAAACCTTCTATCCATCCCAATGTTGGATACGGGCCTAACTACCTAAACTAAGGACACGTTACTAGATGGGCAATCGAGAACGCAATGTTATAACCGTATCGGTATGCCATTTCCGCAGTCGCGATTTTTATTACTACGATGCGCCAACAAAGTTCTTGACGCCTGTGGGTTTTGTCCCTATTCTTTTGGTGGCCTTCTCGTGGCATCGATCCAGAGTCGTTTGCAGACCCGTACTACAGGAGTGGGACATGACCCAACAGCAGCAAGCTTCACCGCCGATTCCGGCCCCGGTTCCCCAACCGGAATCCGACTTCTACTGGGAAAAATGCAAAGAGGAAGAATTGTGGCTTCGTCATTGCAAATCCTGTGACTCCTCCTACTTCTACCCCAGGGACATCTGCCCCGGTTGCTTCTCCAGGGACACCGACTGGATCAAGAGCAGTGGCAAAGGCATCATCCACACCTACTCGATCGTCCACCGTGGGCCTACCCCTCCCTTCCGAGACAAGGCTCCCTATGTTCCGGTGATCATTGAGTTGGAAGAAGGCCCCAGGATGCCCAGCAATCTGGTGATCGACGATCCACAACCGGAGAAGATCAAGATCGGCATGGCCGTCGAAGTGGTCTTTGAGGTACTGGACGACAAGATCACCCTCCCCAAATTCAAATTAAGTTAACAACCTCCGCCCTCGACTTTCAGATTTCGGCGGGTGGACCTACGGAGTGAACATGGCTGCCACAGAAGAACTACGAGGCAAGGTAGCCATCGTGACCGGCGCCAGTCGAGGTATTGGAAGGGCCATGTCACTGGCCTTTGCCGCCGCTGGAGCACAGGTGGTGGTGGCATCCAGAACTGAGAATGAAACGCCTCCAGATGCACCTTTTGCCAGGTACGGCTCAGGTACCATCAACGACACCGCCAGGCAGATAGCCGAGGCGGGAGGAGAGGCCCTGCCCATCCCCTGCGACGTCACCAAATCAGAGGATCTGCGCAACCTGGCCGAACGCACGATCAAACACTTTGGCCGTATCGATGTCGTAGTCTCCAATGCCGGAGTCGACTGTGAATCACCGGTGGTAGACCTAGAAGAAGAACTGCTGGACCGCTGCCTGACGGTCAACATCCGCGGGCCCATCCTCCTTTGCAAGTACGTATTACCCCAGATGATCGAGCAGAAGGGTGGCGGATCCATCTTCTGCATCACCTCTGGCGCTGCCACCGGCTATCGCGAGGGCCGTGTTGGCTACTCCATGAGCAAGGCCGCACTGGACCGGGCCTATCTCAGCATCGCCGAAGAAGTCCGTGAACACAACATCGCCGTCAACGTCCTCAGCCCGGGCCGGGTGGATACCTGGATGAACCGACGCGGCGACTGGCCCGGCACCGCCCACATCCCCATGGAACAACCCGATTCCATCAATGAAGCCGCCGTCTGGCTGGCCGCCCAAAATGCATCCACATTCACCGGACAGCGGATAGAACGGGCAGAATTTGGCACCAACTGGGGTCCGGGAATTGCCGTTCCAACCCCATAAGTAACTAGAACTGATATCAAAGAGAGGAACAAGATGAGTACAGCACGTAACGTCATGCAAGAAGTTTCACCCAAGTTGGCCGAATTAACCGCAGACATGCTATTTGGTGATGTCTGGGAACGTCCTGAGCTTTCCAAGCGGGACCGCAGCCTGATCACCGTAGCCAACCTGGTTGCCCTGTACCGCGCCGACCAGTTGAGAGGCCACATTGGCCGAGCTTTGGACAACGGAGTCACCAAATCTGAGATCAGTGAAGTGATTCTGCACACCACCATGTACGCTGGCTGGCCCGTCGGCGCCAATGCTGTAAGGATCGCCAAGGAAGTATTTGAAGAGCGGGGCATCTAAACCCCGCTGGTCCATCCAACGCCTGGATGCCTAGAATTTTGATGTTCGAGAGGGACAACAATGCCTAAGATGACCGGGGCCAAATACCTGGCCGATACCCTAAAAGCCTACAGCGTTTCCCACGTGTTCTTCGTGCCCGCAGTCCTCAGGAAATCCCTAGCCGAGATGGACATGGTGGGTATCAAACGTGTGGTGACCCACGGTGAAAAAGCCGCCGCCTACATGGCCGACGGTTACGCCAGGGCCTCCAACAAAGTAGGTGTCTGCATGGCGCAGTCGGTCGGTGCAGTCAACCTGGCCGCTGGCTTGCAGGATGCCTACCTGGGGCTATCCCCTGTCTTGGCCCTCACCGGTCACAAGTCCAACCTGCAACAGAGCCGGAACGCCTACCAGGAACTCGAACATTCAAAACCCTTCGCATCGGTCACGAAGTTCAGCGCAGAAGTCGACTCGGTAAACGACCTGCCAGGGCTGCTCAGACAAGCATTCAGGGAAGCCACCACCGGAGCGCCCGCCCCGGTGCATCTGGACTTCCAGGGCATCAGCGGCAACGTGGTGGAGGATGGAGAGGCCGATCTTGAGATTCTGTTGGAAGAGTCTTTCACCGCCCGCCCAGCATTCAGGCCGGAGCCGGAGCCGGAGCGGGTTCGCGAGGCGGCTCAGGTGCTGGCGAACGCACAACGTCCGGTAATCGTTGCTGGCGGTGGAGTCACTTCCTCTGATGCCAAGCAAGAAGTGGTGGAACTGGCGGAGTTACTGAATATCCCAGTAGCCACTTCACTCAACGCCAAGAACACCATCCCCGACAACCACCCGCTGGCCGTTGGAGTGGTGGGATCCTACTCTCGATGGTGCGCCAACCGAGTGGTCCACGAAGCTGACCTGGTGTTGTACATCGGCAGCCACACCGGCAGTCAGGTCACCAACGAGTGGCAGGTACCGGCGATTGGTACTCCGGTGATCCAGATCGATATCGACCCGTCAGAATTGGGCAGGACCTATTCTGCTCAGGTTGCCATGCAGGGTGACGCCAAGGCCAGCACCCGCCGGTTGATTGAAGCCTCAGAGCCGGTGGGCGACCGCTCGGCCTGGGTTTCCCGCGCGCAACAGTTGGTTCAAGAATGGCGAGACGAAGTCGCACCGCTGGCAAACTCGGAGGCAGTGCCGATCATCCCGCAGCGACTTTGCACTGAGATTGCCGCCTGGCTGCCCTCAGACGGAATGCTGGTGGCAGACACCGGCCATGCTGGTATCTGGACCGGTTCCATGGTGGACATGAACGAACCAGGCCAGGGTTACCTTCGCTGTGCCGGTTCCCTGGGTTGGGGTCTGTCCGCAGCGATGGGTGCCAAGTGCGCTCTGCCGGACCGTCCGGTGGTCTGCTTCAGTGGTGATGGTGGTTTCTGGTATCACATCGGCGAACTTGAGACCGCGGTACGGAACAATATTCCCGTGGTGACAGTGGTCAATAACAACCACGCTTTAGCCCAGGACAAGCGCGGCGATGAAAGAGCTTACGCAGACATCAAGGGTGGTTCACCGGGAGAACTCTGGCAGTTCACCGACACAGACCTGTCCAAGGTCGCCGAGGCCATGGGCGCTTTCGGTATCCGGGTCACCAAACCTGGAGACATCCAGAGTGCCATCGAGCAGGCCATCGCTTCCGGCAGGCCAGCGGTGGTGGACGTGGTCACGGACCAATACAACAGCGAGGCCCCGATTCCCTGGGCTCCTTAGTAGCTGTCAGCTAACAGCGTTCAGTAGTCAGCTAAATAAAAGCCCGCTAGTTGATCTAGCGGGCTTTTATTATTAGATCCGTTTGGCTTTCTGTAGGAACTCTTTGGCGGCTTCGTAATCTCTGGCGCCGCCCCGTTTTATCGGTGGCATCAAGTATATATTGTTCAGGCGAGCTCCCTGGAATTTCTTGTAAAGTTCCAAGGCGATATCGACGCCAGACCGGCCTTTTTCCAACTCGTCCCTTACTGTATCTGGAACCGAGCTGAACACGACACCGTCCTTCTGGAGTATTTGAAGGCCAAAATAGACGGGGTGAGTACCTGCCTGGTCGGCGTGATACCCGTAGGACTCCCGGTAGCGAGCCACATGGTCGACGTTGAAGATGGGCTGGGTGATTAGGAACTCTGCCCCGGCCCGGACTTTTTGCACCGCAAGTTTGACTTCATCTTCAATGGGTTTGCCCAGGTCGACCGCCGCGCCGATGCAAAAATCGGTGGGCGTCCGGAGGTTTCCATCTCTGAAGTCCTGGCCCTGGTTCATCTGGGCGATGGCTGAGATCAGTTCGGTGGGCTGGTAATCATTGACCGACGCCACCCGAGACTGGTCGTTCTCGCCAAATGGGTCTCCTTGCACCACCACCACGTTCTGGAGGCCGAGCATCTGCGCTCCGAGTAGTTGGGACTGCATGGCCAACTTGTTCATGTCCCGGGTGGCCAGAGTAAACATGCTGTCTTTGCCGTTTCTCTGAATCGCGGCGGCCAGCATCGCGGAGTTGGTCCTGACGGTTCGGCCCGGGTTATAGGCAACGGAGATGAAATCAGCATCGATCTGGGACTGGTCCACAGCGGCTGGATCACCTGAACGAGGAGGAGAAAAATCGCAGATTATGGACGTGTGACCTGTGGCCTCAAAGCAGCCCTCGGTGATCTTCACCAAATCCGCACCTCCAGTATGGAATCCAGATTAAGCGGGGAGTTTGGCCAGATAGTCCCTGAAGAGATCAATGGACTTTCGCTCGGACAAGCCAACGAAGTACCGGTACCCGATGATGTATTCCACGATATCCCGGGCCATCATCAAAAGGTGGTCTTTGGGCTCTGAGAGGTGGAACAGACTGTCGACACCGTCTTCCAGACCCACGTAAAGGGTGTCTTCGACCAGGAGTGTTTCCTCTTCTGTCATCTCTTTGCGACCCATCCAACGGGCAAAGATGAACGGCAGGTTGGTCATGTTGTGCCACTCTTCACCCAAGTCGTACCGGTGGGCATATCCCCTGGAGCCACGTCTCCGACGCAGTGCGTCATCCCCAGAGATCACAAATGCGTCATGCTCATCGGCCATCGCCACGTAAGAACCAGGGTTCTCCTGAAATTTCTCAGCCAATAGGACTTCGTACAGCTTCTGGGTCGTGGAGTCGGGGGTTGCTTTGGCTATCGTCCCGCCACCAAGTTCCTCAATGGGCTTCTTGGAGTAGAGCAAGTTGCTTCCAGCTTTGTTGGACGCTGATAGGCAGAAACCGGCAACCGGATCGCAAATGTCTTCCAAGGCGAAACTATCCACCAGGCTGACCGGCCCGGCGTTGATCTCGCCGTCACGTAGAGCCTGGGGCACATCCGCTAGTTTCACGTCCTGGAGGACAATCCCCCGGCGTTCCATATCGATATAAAAGGGTTCAAAGTTCAGGTCTATGACCCGGCCGACGACGGTTGGCATCTATCTGCACCACGCAAGGTTGGAGATTTTGAGGGATCGCTGCCAGGCTCGAATGCCTAGTGGACCCGCTCTCTGATTTTA
>PCAH01000127.1 GCA_002730485.1 Dehalococcoidia bacterium
CAGCCCCGACAGACCGGTCTTAGTCAACGGTCACGTCGTTGGAAAGAGTAGTTCTTATGCTGTAGGTGCCGGTACTGCCAGCCGCTGTCGGGTTCTTGACGTTGGTCAACTCCAGGGTCACCGAGGAAGAACCGCTCACCGAGTTCCCGCCGGACCGGGTGATGGTCACAGTTTGGCCGGACACCGCAACCGACTCCGAGCCGTCGAAGCTGGTTCCCGCAGCTCCTACGGCGGTGCTTCCACCACTGTCTAACGCAAATCCCGAACCAAATATGACCAGTACCTTGCCGTCGGCGGCTAGGGCATTTTCAAGGGTAAAGGAAACGTTTACGTCGCCAGTAACACCCGCCACCAAGCTCTCCGGCTCCACGTTTGTGCTGGTCAAGTCTCCAACGGCCACGATGGTGAACGCTGGTGAGGTATCTGTCGTTTGGTTGGTGAGGGAAGACTGGGTAAACCTGATCATCTTGTTGGTACCAGCGGAATCGATGGATAGACCTGAATATGTCACCACACCGCTTGATGCTGCCACGGTAAGTGTGCCGCTCAGAGTACCGGTTCCGGTTTGCAGAGAAGCGGTCACACTCAACGAGCTATTGGTGACCGTGTTGCCAAATTCGCCCTGGATGGCAACCACGGGTTGGGTGCTGAATGCTTCCCCGGAGATATTGCTGCTGGAAGGCTGGGTGGTCACTCCCAGTTTGTTGGCCGCGGCAAAGGTGATGGTGAAAGCTGGAGTTGTATCTGTTGTGGTGTTGGTCAAGGATGACTGGGTGAACCGCAGGACTTTATCGGTCCCGACAAGGTTGATGGACAGACCAGAATAGGTCGCCACACCACTGGAAGCGGCCACCGACACAGTTCCGCTGAGAGAACCGTCTCCCGTCTGCAACGAGGCCGTCACACTAAGCGAGCTATTCGTGACCGTGTTGCCGAACTCGTCTTGAATCGCCACCACCGGCTGTTGGGAAAAGGCCACACCGGCAACGGTGCTGCTGGATGGTTGAGTGGTCACACCCAGCTTGTTGGCGGCAGCGAAGGTGATGGTGAACGCCGGTGACGTATCAACCGTTGTGTTGCTCAGGGACGACTGGGTGAATCGCAGGACCTTATCGGTCCCAGTTAGGTTTATGGACAGTCCCGAATACGTGACCACACCACTGGATGCTGCCACCGCAGCGGTTCCGCTAAGTGTGCCATCACCGGTTTGGAGGCTGGCAGTCACAGTAAGGGTGCTATCTGTGACTGTGTTGCCGAATTCGTCTTGGATCGTCACCACGGGCTGCTGGGTAAAGGCCACACCTGCTACGGTGCTGCTGGAAGGCTGGGTGGTGACCTCCATCTTGTTGGCCGCTGCAAAGGTGATGGTGTCTGCATTAACGGCCGTGTCCTGGTCGATGGCTACATCGGCCCCGGTGGTGGTCTGAATCGAATATGTGCCGGTAGAGCCAGCAGTTGTCGAGTTCTTGATGTTGGTTAGCTCGATGGTCACTGCGGTGCTGGCGGTCAATTCGCTGCCGCCGGACCTGGTGAGTGTTATCACCTGACTGGCTATACCCACAGACTCTGAACCGTCAAAGCTGGTACCGTCCCCACCGATGGCCGTGGTACCGCCGCTGCTGATTGTGAATCCGGAAGGAAGGGTGATTAGTATCTTTCCGTCGGCCGGAAGTGGATTGACCAGGGTGAACGATACGTCGACATCACCCACGACTCCGGCCACCAAGCTCTCAGGTTCCACATCGGTGCTGGAAATGGACCCTGGGGTTATGGTATCGGCGGTCACAGACGTGTCTTGATCTATGACAGCATCGGCTGCGGTGGCGGTTTTGAGCGTGTAGGTGCCCGTGCTCCCGGTGACCGTAGGGTTCTTGATGTTCGTGAGTTCCACCGTCACTGCCGTACTGGCTGTGAGTATGCTGCCACCGGAACGGGTGAGGGTGACCGTCTGGCCTGAAATACCAACAGATTCGCTGCCGTCAAAGCTGGTTCCAGCAGCGCCTATTGCGGTGGTGCTGCCGCTGCTGATAGTGAAATCATCGGGCAGAGTGATCAGTATCTTCCCATCGGCAGGTACGGGGTTGGCCAAAGTGAAAGATATATCGACGTTTCCGACCGCACCGCCAACCAGACTCTCCGGTTCGACATTGGCGCTGGTCAGAGCGCCCGGGTTGATGGTCTGTTGTTGTGTTGCGTCGGTCCAGCCTTGGCTGGCGTTCTCAGCTCCGGTGATGGTTGGTGTGCCGGAGACTGTGTCTTACTAGTAGAACTCTGTCGAACTGGTTCCAGAGGTGATTGTCACAGACGTGACAGTACTCGAGAAATCGCTGGTCGTGGAGAACGTACCGGCCGAAGAGGTAGACGTCAGATCTATGGTCGTATCTGATTCAACGTTCCTAGGACCGATGGCGTCACGGGTCTCAACCGTCATCACGCTGGTGGCGACACCGGCAGTAGCCGTCTGGGCGGAGTTGGAGAAATTGAGGCGGTCTACTTTTAGGACAACGGTCTTTGTGCCACCTGTAGCCGTAAGCGTAATAGTACCGATGGTCTTACCGTCAGCGTCGTTGACCACGTCCTTGGGCGCACCGAGACCAGAGGTGGTCGAAGACGAGAAAATGGACGTAACCACGCTGGACGCACCGGAACCGTTGGCGTTGAATTTACCTCCCCAGTCGTTCGCACCGCCTGTTGGTGGGGCGAACCATGCCACGGGAATGTTGAATTCAAACCCGTAGCCGCCGGTCACTGCTCCGATCCTGCCTTTGGCATTCGTATCGACATCGCCGAATCCAGACACGTTTGCAACTCTGGCCGTGATGGCGCCTGTCGTGAATGCACCAACGGTCGGAATCGGGTCATCATACGTGTACAGGCGTAACGTGACCTCGTCTGCATCTGCATCCACAATGTCATTGGCTAGAGCTTGGAGTAAGTGGGTGGCTTTACCAGCAGTGGACTCTGTTCCGTCCAGATTCAGCTGGATGTTGAAGGCGCTGTCGATCGCTCCGTCAGCATCTGCCGTATCAACCCTGAAGTAGAAATCCTGGACTTCGTTACCGGTGACCGGGGCAGTTCCGTCTGCGGTGGAGAACCCCATCCAAAAATTGCTGATGTCCCATTTTCCCTGGGAGATGGATGGAGAGGCGTTGTCAGAGATGTTTGCGATTCCCGATGTGGGGCTGCCCAACGTCCCCCAATCAGAGAACGAAGCGTCAAGGGTAATGATCGGAGACCCACCGTCATTTAGAAAAGCGCCGAAGGCGGCCTTTGGAAGCAGAACGCCCAAAATGGCCATGATGACTACAACAAATGCAGCAAAAAGCCAGCGCGGCGAGTTTAGCGTGAGCGTACTCGTCCCCAGACCAGCATGTTGGTGGTTGGAATTAAAAGAGGTGTTCCCGATCTTCGTCGGTGAGCCCGACTGTTTCTCCAGCGGGGTAAGAACAAGTTCAATTCAGACTCCGACACGTCTGATTCGAATCATTTCCAATCCGCCCGGTGTTTGTTTGTTAACCGACAACTGATTCGCCCGTCTAAAACAGCGCCAGAGTTACTCAACAGCGCTATACATCAATGATTCACTTGAGTCGAGCCGACTTCAACAATTGGCTCAATCGCAAGCTTACCAAATACAGTGGGATAGTAATTAGCCGTTTTTACGCCTAATTCATGTATGTTCAAAAATGAATCTTACTTTCTAATATAGTAATGCCGTCTGAAAACAGATATTCGTATTGATTTAACATATTTTGCAGAGTTTTCGTAACCAAATCATAGATTACAAATTCAATGCTCCAATTAATTTCTCTTCATCTCAAGGATGGTACGGGTCTATATCCTTGGTGCCAAAAGGCACTCTTCCCTCGTTGCAAACGGCACTGGATGTCCGGTTTCTCAAACAGCAGAATATATAGCAATTCAGTAGTTAATCAACGGTAAATATCACCCTCGGAGAGGAATTGGCATGGAAGATTTCGGATCACTCCTCGAGCAGTCTGTGGCGAACCACGGTCATTGTTGCCCGGGCCAGGTCTTGGGCGTACGCATGGCAATGGTTGGATCTAGAGAAGTTGGCATCAATGACCCGAAATCGTCGCGGGACTTGATCGTATACGTCGAGATCGACCGTTGTGCCACCGACGCCATTCAATCTGTCACCGGATGCAAGCTGGGGAAGCGCACCCTCAAGTACCTGGATTACGGGAAGATGGCCGCCACTTTCTACAACGTGCGGGAAAACATCGCGGTCCGTGTTCTGGCCAGGGACGACTCCAGGGAGAAGGCCAAGCACTACGGTTCACCGGAAGCCACCAAGAAAGAGGCTCAGACCCTGGCCTACAGGGAGATGGACGAAGAGGACTTGTTCGTCATCACCTCCGTCCGACTTCACCTACGCATGGAAGATTTGCCGGGTCACCCATTGAGTCGGGTGATGTGTGAACGATGCGGGGAAGGCATCAATGATCAGAGAGAAGTGATCGTCGCTGGACAAACCCTATGCAAGGCCTGCGCGGATGGCGCCTATTACCAGACTTGCCAGAAGACCGGGAAGCCTAGCGCAACTGAAAAACGCAATGGTTCCGACGGTCCGGTGCCGGTGGTTGCGGTGATCGGGTTTTCCAACAGCGGAAAGACAAGGGTGGCTGCCACATTGGTCAAAACCCTAACGGCACAAGGGCTCAAAGTCGCTGCCATCAAACACTGCCATGACGGCCATGAACCAGCGCGGAAAGATAGCGACAGTGACCGGCTCTATGGGGCGGGAGCGGTAGTAGCCATTGCCAGTTCTCCGGACAAGCGATCGTTGGTTGAAAGGGTCAAAGACGACAGCTCCCTTGGGGATTTGGTTGGCCTGATAAACACCCCGTTGGACCTGGTTATCGCGGAAGGTTTCAAGACAAGTTCCGTGCCAAAGATCCTGGTCTTATACGGCGCCAAGATGGACGATTCGGTGACGAATATCATCGCCACCATCGGCGATGATTTCTCAGATTTAGGGCTGCCAAATTTCAGTTTTAATGACCTTGAAGAACTGGCTGAATGGCTGATAAATCACTTCGTCAAAAACCGTGTACTTGCCATAACATAGGCACGTGAAGGTAAAAAAGTACGGAATTTAACCGTATAACTCCCTGCGTGTCTCGTCCAGTAGTGCCCGCTCTTCAGGGCTCAATTCCGGATACCCTTCGGCCTTGGGCCTGATCCCTCCAGTGAACTCTGGAGGACGTTTTTCCAAGAAGGCTTTCCGGCCCTCATCTCCGTCCGTCGTCAGCTGGGTCAACAGGGTGTTGAACAGGGTCTGACCCCGCCATGCTTCGGACACCGGAACGTCCCTGAACCGGATGGCAAATTCCTTCATCATGCGGACCGCAACCGGCGGCATTCCTGCGATTCGATCTGCGATTTCCTCAGACCTGATCATCAATTGATCATGGGCTACAACCTCGTTTATCAGGTTGATCCTGAGGGCCTCTTTGGCGTCGAATGCTTCGTCGGCCAGCAGTATCCGCATGGCGTCGGCGTGGGATATCTGGCGGGTCAGATAGCTGGCTCCCGGACCGTTGCCGACCCATCCTTGGCTCAACAATGCGAACTTAAACCTGGCATGTTCATCACAGGCCACCCGTATGTCTGTTGTCGTCAGAAGTATGTAGAACCCGGCCCCTGCGGCCCACCCGTTGATGGCACCAATGACCGGTTTCCAAATCTGGGGATAATGGTCGCCAAGCCTGCCGTCCGCGCCGATCTTGGCACCGTTGACGGTACCGGAGAGCGGCCAGAAGATATTCTCCGTCCGTATCCGGTCGAAGTCTTCCGCAGAAACCCCAGGCGGTGGGGCCAGGTTGTGCCCAGCGCAGAAATGGCGGTCGCCGCTTCCGGTCAGGATCGTGGCCCGGACGTCCCGGTCATCCCAGATGTCTTTCCACACCCGGCTGATCTCATCAGACGTGTCATGATCCAGGATATTCCCTTTATCGGGGTTATCTATGGTCACGTAGGCAATATGACCTTTTTTCTCGTAGAGGACGCCCATTTCGCATCTCCAGCCTTGATTAAGTTCTACTAACCCTCAGTAGATGATCTCTTCTGCAACCAAGCGGTCTATATCTCTTGTAGATAGGCCCAGCAATTCCCGGTAGACATAGTCGTTGTGCTGCCCCAACACCGGCGCTTCCGTGAGAATCGGTTCTTGATAGCCTTCAAAGCGCCAGGGGAGCCCGGGCAGGTCTCTGGTCTCTCCGTCTCTCGTTTGCACCCTGGAAAAATACCCTGTGTCACTCAACTGGGGCTCCTGAAACACCCGCAGTATGTCCTGGGACGGCCCAGACGGCACTCCCGCCTGTTGCAATAGTTCCATGGCCTCCTGGTCGGAGCGTTGCATCGTCCATTCGGTGACGGTGGCCGCCAGGATGTCATTATGTTGCCTGCGGCCTTCGGCATCAGCGTATCTGGCATCTGACGCCAAGTCGGGCCTCCCGATGACACTGCAAAGGCTACTCCATTCCTCGTCGTTGGTCACAGCGATGGCCACCCAGCGATCTGAACCTTCACAGTGGAGCACGCCGTGGGGGGCATGCCAGTCGTCCTGGTTTCCCATCGGCTCTTTCACCCGGTCGTTCATCTGGTAATCCAGCACAGCCTCCGGAAGGCAGGCACTTAGAGCCTCAGCCATAGAGAAATCCACGTATTGGCCTTGCCCAGTCAAAGCCCGATTGTTCAGTGAAGCAACCGTTACCATGGCCAATTCCATGCCCACCCAGGGGTCAGCCCACAACCCTCCAGTGACCGGTTCCCTGTCCGGGTAGCCCGAAGTCGAGTTCCAGCCCGTGTAGTGCTGCAGCAAACTACCGTAGGCAACGTAATCGGTGTGGGGGCCATAGTGTCCGGTACCGGAAGAAGCCACCATGATGATGTCAGGGTTGGCTGACCTGACAACCTCGTAACCCAACCCAAGTCTTTCTATCACGCCAGCAGCAAAATTCTCGATGACAACATCCGATATGGCGAGCAGTCGTTTGACCAGATCCAGCCCTTCTGGTTTTGATATATTCAGTGACGCGTAGAGCTTGGCCTGGTTGTAGGCCTGGAACGCCGGCCCTCTGGTGGAGGGGTCCGGACGGCGAGCGCTGCCCACCTTGATCACCTCTGCGCCCATGGAAGCCAGGAATCGGGTAGACGTGGGACCGGCGATGATCCAGCTCAGGTCTAAAACCCTGATTCCGTGCAGTGGGAGTCTGCCCATCAGGAAAGCTCCCCAAGTATCTGAGAGTTATGCTCACCCAGCAAAGGGGCGGGTCGGGCGGTGAGCGGCAACGGGGAATTGGATAGCTTGTAGGCTGCACCCGGGTACTTCAGGGTTCCGGCCATTGGATGCTCCATTTCGACAAAGAACTCTCGATGGGCCAGATGTTCATCGTTCATCAGGTCCAACACCGTGTTAACTGGAAAACATGGGACGCGCTGTTCCTGGCCCAGGCGCGCGATCTCATGCTTGGAAAGATTGACGCTCCAATCGCTGAGCAGCTTCCACAGGGACGGGGAGTTCTTCTGGCGGGCGTCGCGGGTGGAATACCGATCGTCCGTTGACCAGGTTGGGTTTCCCATCACCGTAAGCCATCGCTCCCACTGGGCATCTTCCCTGGGCGAGATAGCCACGTAGCCGTCATTACAGGGCAGAATGCCGCCGATTGCGCCCACCATGCCGCCAATGGCTGCTTCTTCCACCTTGGCCAGGTCTCTGGGCGGTGCTGGACGGCCCCAAGCCGAGTTAGCCAAACCGCTGATCAGTTGAGTGACCATGGCCTCAAAGGACGATATGGCAATGTTGCTGCCCCTGCCGGTCATTCTCTTGCCGTAGAGGGCCATCATGGTGGCAGTGGCAGCGGCCATTCCACCGACAAACTCGGCCTGATGCCCGCCAGCCCGGATGGGCGGGTCGTCATCAGGGTCTTTGACCGCCCCTAACACACCGTGGGCATGGCCGCTCATGTGGTAGAGAACTAGATCGGTGGCTTTGAAGTCTTTATAGGGGCCACGGTTGCCGAATGGGGTGATTGAGGTAAGGATCAGGCCAGGATTACTGGCCCTCAACGACTCATACCCGAGTCCGAGGTCTTCAAGAGAGGCGGGCGGTGGGTTTTCGATGATGATATCGGCGGTTGCCGCCAACTTGCGGAACGACTCGGCACCTTCGGGGGTGGCCATATCCAGCGTCACACCGAATTTGTTGGCGTTCAACGCCAGAAACAGCCCACTTTTCTCCGAATGAGGGATATCCCCAGGGAAGGGCCCCATCCGCCGGGCGGGATCGCCCGCTGACGGTTCCACCTTGATGACTTCTGCGCCCATCTGCGCCAGTATCTTGGCGCAGTACGGGCCTGAGATACCCTGTCCCACGTCAAGGACTCTAACTCCAGGTAACAGCCCTTCTTGGGTCATAACCCGGCCATGCTTTTTATTAATAGGATGTGCATCACTAGGGGATATTAGCGAGGGGTAATTGGATTGTCCACCGAGACCAGCGTCTTAGTCGACAAAAGAGCAGATAAACACAACAACGCCCCGGCTGTCTAAACCGAGGCGTCTGAATCTCATTGCTGGTACCCAAGGGCCTGACCCTGCGGAGCTAGAACGTAAGTTTCTCCAGGGTTAACTCTGTGCCCAGGCTCTCTTGCAGCAGGTCGAAGATCTCGAAATCCCACTCGGAGACAAAGGTGATGGCCACACCGTGCCGGCCCATCCGCGCGGTCCTGCCGATCCGGTGCACGTATTCTTCCAGGTTCTGGGGCATGTCGTAGTTAACGACGTGGGATATCTCGGGTATGTCCAATCCGCGGGCGGCGACGTTGGTGGCCACAAGCACTTTAATCTCACCCGCGTGGAACGCCTTCATCGCAGCATTGCGCTCCCCTTGTACCAAACCGCCGTGAATACCCACAACCTTGATTCCCTGTCGCTGCAGAGCCTGGGTGAGGTTGTCCACTCCTGCCTTGGTCTTCCTGAACAGGAGAACTTTGCCGTCGTTGGTGTGGTTCTTAAGCAGCTCCACGCAGGCCCGAATCCGGTCCGTTTCCAGCACTTCGTAGTACACCTGGCGGACGTCCGGCGCGGTCTCAACTTCGTTTCCGATGCGAATCCAGGTGGGAGATTTCATGTGTCTGCCGACGATTCCCCGAATGGGCGGAGGCAGAGTTGCTGAGAACAGAGCAGTCTGCCGGTCTCTGGGGGTGTTACTTAGGATTCTCTCGATGTCGGGCAAGAAGCCAATGTCCAACATCTCGTCCGCCTCGTCCAAGACCAGTGTGCGGACGTCGCCCAGACGGAGGGTGCCTCTGCCTATGTGATCAAGCACTCGACCAGGTGTGCCGACGACTATCTGTGCGTTGCGGTTGAGGGCAGTGATCTGCCGGGCTATGGGCTGACCACCGTAGCAGGCGACGACACCCAATTTGCGAAATTGACCAAGACGAGCAAGTTCGTCACGGACCTGCATTGCCAGTTCTCGGGTGGGCACCAGAACCAAACCCTGGATGAAGTTCAGGGACGGGTCAACCTGCTCCACCATGGGAATCCCAAAGGCGGCGGTTTTGCCGGTGCCTGTATGGGCTTGGCCGACCACGTCATTGCCATCCAACAGTGGGGGTAGGCAGTCAGTCTGAATTGGCGTGGGTTCCTCATAACCGATGGTCTTAAGGGCCAGAGCGACATCGTAGCTGACTTCTTGGGCACCGAACCAATATTTGTCGGCCTTCTCAAGGGTTACCTTGGGCTGACCCTCAGCCTCTTTGCGATTTGGTCGGTTACGGCTAGGTCTTTCACTGCGGGGTTCGGTTTCTTGGGTTGGACGATCAGCTTGAGGCGTTTTCTCGTGTCGCGCCTCACTGGGGCGATCGTTGGCATCCTGGTCCGGCGCTGGAGTCTTGGCAGTGGCGTTGCGGCCTGAGCTGCCGTTGCGCCCCCTTGGTTTACGACCGCCGTCTGGTCTACCGCCGCCATCGCGGCTACCAGCATCAGACCGTGTCGGTGCATTGCGGTCCGAATCTTTTGACTCGATTGTCGCAGTTCGGCCTGGTTGATTGGCCCGATAAGCTACTTCAGCGTTTTCATCGATCTGGGCGCTTTCTTTGAAGGGAGCAGAAGATGCTGAGGACGCCTGAGGGGATGTGGGATCAGAGTCTTTATTCTTTAGCCAGGGAAGGCGTTGCCACCACCGCTGCTGACAGCCAGAATCGGACGGTTCCTGGGATGACGGGAGGTCAGGGTTTCGTTTCTTAAAAATCTTGCTTTTCCATCTTGCTACCGGTGTTGGGGCAGGTTCGCACTCCAACTACCGGAATTTTGGTTGTCACGCAACCGCTTTTAAATACCTGCGGTAATTATCTCCAAACGGGACTGAATCGTTGCTCAAGATTCTCAAACTATAGGAATCCGCGCCAACGAACCGCAACTA